>JAUWPQ010000064.1 GCA_030611515.1 Planctomycetota bacterium
GAACCGGATACTGCGTGACGGCGCCCTTTTGCAGTACGATCGTGCTGGTCCAGTTGGCGGCGTCGTCAAAGGGACGCAGCGCCGTCATATCGTCCACTCGCAACACTTTCAAGGGCGGTCCGTCTGGCCCCAAGCGAAAGCGGCGGAAGCCGTCGCCCGCCCCGATGGTCTGAAACACGGTTTGGGTGATGACCATTCCCAGCCGTCCGTCGGTTTTCAGGTATTTGTCCGCCGCCGCGTAGAGCATCAGCATCGATAGGTCTTTTTTTCCGCCGCCGTGCCGGGCTTCGTTGCCGGAGAGCGAGAACAGGCCGTATCGTTCCCAGAGCGGCTTGGTCGCCCGGCGGTCTTCCTCCGGCAGATTGTCCCAGGCGATCCAGGGCGGGTTGCCGACGACGAAATCGAACGGTTCGTCGCCGTCGCTCTCGTCCAGGATCGAGTTGCGCAGGTACACGGGGATTTCCACCCGCCCCACCTCGGGCAGCAGATCGGCGACGGCCAGCAAATAGTTCGCCCGCGCGGTCAGCACGGCCAATGGGTTCAGATCGAACCCGACAATGGGAAAAGGAGGGGAGAGGGGAGAGGGGAGAGGGGAGAGGGATTGTTGTTTAGCGGCCGTCGGCACGACGGCCTCTCCCCTCTCCCCTCCCTTCAGTCGCCGCAGCGCCATTATCAGGAACGTGCCCGAGCCGCAGGCCGGATCGAGTAGCCGCTCGGCCGGATTGCCCGTGTAGCCGACCTGATCGAGAACGTGCTGGGCAAGCCAGTCGGGCGTGTAGTATTCGCCCAACTGATGACGCAGCGGCCGCGGAAAGAGGTTCTGGTAGAGCGGCTTGAACATATCGCACGGGCCATCGGGCGAAGTTGCACCGGTCGCCGAGCGGGCAATCTCCGCCCGTAACCGCCCAATCCATCGACCGACCGACCGGCTCCGCGCCGCGGCGCACCAAGAGAACGGATTGTCGGGCAGCAACTCTGCGTCCGCTCCGGGCGCGAACCGCTCGACCACGCCTTCGACCAGCAGGGCATAGTAAGTTTGCAGCGCGAACAACAGCGCCGCCGGGTCGCCCGAGCCGACCGAAACGCCGTATCGGGCGGCCAGCCGGTCGAGACGCCGGGGCAGTTTTTCGGCGGCCCGACCGGCCCAACGGCCAAACAGAACCTTCCAGCGGGAAAAAGCCGTGCGGCCATCGGAACCAAGGGCATCGAACAGCGTGCAAACGCCCTCCCGCGCAAACGCGGCGCGGGCACCGAAACGGCGGAGCAATTCTTCAGGCGTCGGCGGCTTGACGGCAGTTGCAATCGAACGTGCCTTAGGGCTATTCATGGTTGCCCATTGTCGCCGCCGTGCCTGCCGTTGACAAGAAGCATCCATTCTAAAAAAGAGCTGGCCGCGCCTCGACGTCTTGTCAAGGCGCGGCCGCTGCCGGGGGGAACAAGCACTCACGGCATCAGCGGACGGCCGTTATTTCTTCTTAACGACAAATCCCTTCTCGAATCCCTTGCCGAAGATCATCTGCAACTGTTCCGCGGCGCCGGCTTTCGCCACCTTTATTGGGCAGGCCCCGCAACAGAAGGCAACCTTAATGCCGGAAACCTTCAGCACTTGTTGCGGATCGAGCTTCCCGCCGGTCAAGGGACACGCCACCTGACGGGCCTGACCGGTCGCAACCAGTTGCAGGTTAGCGCGGGCGGCGTACTTGGCCTCATTTGCCTTGAACTTCGAGATACAGCCCTTGCAGCAGAAGTACAATTTTCCGCCGCTATAGTCGATCGACATGCCTTTGTCGATCGGTCCGCCCATCACCGGGCAAAGAGGCGCCGGAGCGGCGGTCTTGTCCTGGGCAGAAAACACGACGCCGGCCAGGACGAAAAACATTCCAATCAACGCGCAGGTACCAATTATGGTTCGCATGGCTTTCTTCCTAAAATCAGGTTAACGTGGTAGTAGGTAAATTCTTCTTGACGCTCTATGGAGATTATCGCAGCGGCCATATATAGGTCAAGTTGAGCTGTCAATAATACGCGGTATCCGGGTTTATTTGGGCATTTTGGCCACGGTTGAATGATAGTTGGACACTTTGGGCCGAAATGAATCCCCCCCCTGAAAATCGCGACGGCGGGCTGCCTGGAGAGACCCCTCCCTTGTATATCGTTACGCGAGAAGTTATACAATGCGCTATTCCATCGTGCTGCCGGCTGGGAGGGGAAGCGTTGGCCCCGGGGCGTGCCGGAAGCTCTCAGACAATTTCTCTTTGTTCAATGAGGCAGCAACGGGCCGGAGAACCGCGGGGCATCTGGCCTTCGGAGACGCTTTTCGGTCGCTTACGGCGGAGGGCAACGCTACCGGCGGGTTGCCTGGCGCTGGCGGTGGTCTTGACGGCGGCCCGAGGGTACGCTGACGTTGTTGTCTCGTGCGGCTTCGAGATGGTCGGCGACGCCTGGTTGTTCTCGGCCGTCGGCGGTGGCGTGTTGAACACCAGCACCGGTCTCGACGATTTCCCGGCTAATCAACGGATTTCCAGCGGCTCCGGCTCTTGGACCGTCAATAACACGACCTCGGTCCTCACATTTTCCGAGGTGTTGCTTTCCGGCTGGAGCAACGTGGCGGTCGGGTATCGCGTCTCCTCGACCGCATCTAGCAACGACGGCGGACATACGCCGGACGATTGCGTGGCCGCGTACGTCGCGACGACCACTTACGCCAACCAGAAGGAGCCGGACCTCGACGCCAAGGCCAAGGCCGACATTGCTTTGTTCGGCCGCGGCAGCGGCGCCACGTGGGGATACGACAGCGGCGCACCGACGGTAATCGTAAACGTCGGAGGGCATCGCGAACTCTATCCTCTCGGCGGCGGACTACGCACCAACGACGGCTACACCGATTTCTCGATCCAGGTTCCGAACGGAAAGCGGTCGCTGGCGCTGAAGCTCTACGTAAAAAACATCGGAAAGGAAAAGTTCTGGAACATTGACAACGTGGTTCTGGAAGCCTCGCCGACCGTGAGTCACAACCGCTGGTGGGTCGGCGGCGGCAGCGGCGTTTGGGACAACTCCGACGCCATTCGTTGGGCCTCGGACCCGGCCGGAGAAAGTGACTCGGCCTGGGACGGCGCAAACGGCGACAACGCCTTCTTCACACAGTCCGGCGGAGTGGTGACGATCGCCTCGGGAACCACGGTCGCCGCCCGGAGCCTGACCTTCGCCGCCGACGGATACACGATTGTCGGGGGCGATTCCAAAGCCCGGCTGGCGCTTACCAACGGCGGAAGCGGCGGATCGGGGGCAAACACCATTGAAGTCGCCGGTCCCAGCCACTCGGCCGCGATCGACGCCACGATCACGGGCAATCCCGGCGTCGGCCTGACGAAGACCGGGGCGGGAACGCTCGTGCTCGGCCGCGAAAACACCTACACCGGACGAACGGCCATCAACGCGGGCACGCTCTGCGTCTCGGACGCCAACCAACTCGGCGCTCCGGGCGCTGAAGTCTCTTTCGACGGCGGGACGCTGCAATTCGCGGCGGCGATCGACCTGCAAGACGCCCACCCGTTGACGTTCCTCGCCGGCGGCGGAATCATCGACACACAAGAATTCGATTGCTCGGCGTTGACGACCGCTTGGAACGGCGCGGGCACGCTAACCAAACGGGGCGCCGGAGCGCTCAGCCTGCAAGGCGCGAACGACGCCTTCTCGGGCGAAGTCTACGTTCAAGAGGGAACTTTGCGACTGGAAAGCAACGGGGTGCTCGACGGTTGTCCGACAATCGACCTCGGCGCCGACGCCGTACTCGACCTGACCGCCGTCGCCGGGGGCTATCGTTTCGGCGCAGCCGGAAGCCAAAAACTCCAAGGGTCGGGCAGCGTCCTGGGCGATCTGGCGATCGACCTGCTCGGCGTCCACGACCTCGGCCACAGCCCCGGAGTCCAATACGTCGAAGGCGATTACACGATGGACGGCTCGCTGCGGATCGAGATCGGCGGGCCGGTTCCCGGCGGCGACAACGGATACGACCAAGTCCGTATCTCGGGCGGGGCGCACGACGTCTCGCTGAGCGGCACACTCTCGCTGGCTTGGAGCGGCGCCGGCTGGGCTTCACTGGGAGATGAACTGTGGATCATCCACAACGACACCGCCGGCACGCTTTCGGGCACGTTCCTCGGCCTCGCCGACGGAGAGTTGGTCGGCAGTTACGACGGCTTTTCTTGGCGGATCCACTACGGCGGCAACGACGTGCTGCTGACGGCGGCCGCGCCGGTGCCTGAACCCAGCGCCCTGAGCCTCCTATTGCTCGCCGGCGTCCCGTTGTATCTAAATCGTATCCGTTTGCGGAAAGCCATCCGCGGGGCTTGCCATCCGCCGACTTTGTGATAGGCTTATTCTACGGATGTTTGGTGGCTGTAGCTCAGTTGGTTAGAGCGCCAGATTGTGGTTCTGGAAGTCGTGGGTTCGAGTCCCATTAGCCACCCCAATAAAGCCTTGCGTAACAAAGCGTTACGCAAGGTTTTCTTGTGCATTATTAGTGGAAATAAGGTTTGGTTCTATACGGACACCAGGGGTAGCAAAAATTGCATTGCCGGCCAGGGAACAACCCACCGGAGATGGTGTTTGTACGGTAAGAAAGCCGGTGGCAGTGGATCTAAAACTGGGCTTGACTGCCCCCCTGCGGGTACTATATTTATATCACCCATATCATGGGTTCCTACTTGCAGAGTATGTGGTAATGGATTAAGGTAAAATTGTGAGCAAGGAGGCTTGCATCTTCATAATTCACTTCACTACGCTCAAAGATAGGGCGGAGCCGAGTCGATTGAGCATGATAGAGAAGGTATTGACGGCGGAGGGAACAAGGAGTTTCTTTCCCCTGTGCGACATTCTTGCTGACTGATTCAACTTTTGCGGGATCGCCATGACGTCGACCAATGCAGCCCAGAATGGGTCACGCCAGACACGTCCTGCAGGACCGTGGGTTCTGCCCGAAATGCGACCTATTTCCTATGTCCTTCTGGATGAGGAATGGGACGTTCTTCAGGTGAAAGTCAAACGAAAAAACCGCGACCAGTTTTTCCTTACTTTAGGAGAGGCGGTCACGGCATTGACTGCCTTCGATGAGTACAAGCATGATTTCACAAACCAAATCATGGACCTGTTGGAAGAGTTGAGCAATTGGGTTAAGGCGCATAAGAAAAGCATCCGAAGCGCCCATCTGACAATTCGCCGGGACGGCAGCATTTTGTTTGTTGTCATGCAGAAAGGGATTCAATTTGATGCCGAGTTGTCCGCAGAGTTGACGGAGGTCGACATTGCGGTAGCGAACAATCCCGCGTTTGATCTCATTAAGTTGGACGTGTTGGCAATTCCAAAAGTCTCACGCGAATCCGCGAACGCTTTTCTTTCCTCGGGCGAGGTCTATACACATGCCTAGCAAGGAAGCGCACCTTGCGGCTGCAAAGGAAAATCAGCGCGCAATTGACTACCTTTGCCGCAAAATTGACGAGTTTCCCGCTTGGGTGACCACGGTTGCTTTCTACAAGGCACTTCACGTTGTTGAAGCACTTTTTGCGGTGGATAACGCCGGAGTAGCAGGTCATACGGATGGACATAAGGAACGAAACGAAATCCTCAAGAGGACATCACGGTATCAGCACATCTGGAAGTCGTATCGCGAGTTGTTCCAGGCATCTCTGATAGCAAGATACCTGCGGGATAATCGAAACGCACCAGCTCACGAGGTTTTTTCGCAATGGATGCCTCCTAGCGAGGTTAAGAGCAAGGTACTCGACCATTGGTTGCATCAAATTGAAGAGTCCGCGTCTAGATTAGCAAGCGATGATGCTTTTAAGAACATCGTCTAGGCCAAGGGATAAGGGATAGATGTTGTGCATTTTTCGGACAACCTCTAATATCCCTTCGGTATGACACCCCCCTCGGCGCTGACGATGCGCCAACCGGTTTTGCCGTTGGAGAGTTTGGGGCGCGACATCCGCACGGCCACGAAGAACGACTTCCGCTCGCCGTCCTCTTCATAGGTGACGGCGTAAAGCTGCTCGACCTGATCGTCGTTGTCCGAGCGGATTTGGCCGGCCGTGTCGTAGAACCGCACCTGTGACCTTGGGCCCAGCGCCAACAGGGCGCGCACCGTGGGATTGCTCACGTAGCCCTTCAATGCTTCCCGCGGGCGGGGGTTGTTGCGATAGAAGTCCCAGAGCCGGTTGTCGAACGGTAGGCGGCGTTGCGGCGGCATGGTCAACTGATGGGCCTTCTGCGGCTCGTCCTGGACGAGGTATCGGAACCACAGCGCGGAGAATTGCCGGGCCTCGTCGCGGACCCTATGGCGGTAGACCAGCCACTCGGTCGGAGCGGCTACGGCGATCAGCAGCGAAATCGTCAGCCCGGCCATTGCCATTCCGCGGCCGGTCAGCGCCGAGGCGTTGTTCTTGATCCGCCGGATCGCCCAGCAGCTAAAGAAGAGTCCCAGCGCGGGCATTATCCAAAGCAACGAATCGATCAGCGCCAGCGGCGCCAGCAGGCCGAAGATCAGCCCCGCCACTGCCTGCGGCGCCAACGCCCGATACGCGGCATACTCGGCGTCTCGGGGATCGGTGATGTGAACTTCAGGTACGCTGGGACGCATGGCCTACTCCAGGCAAAATTTCCTGGTTGTCGCCTAACAGCCTGTTGAAAAAGGGTGCCACTGCTGGCTTGCCCAGTAGTGCATGGGGAAAACTCCCGGGAAAACACTGCTGGACAAGCCAGCAGTGGCACCCAAACTCCCAAATCCAACTTTTTCAACGGGCTGTTAACGGTACGGGTTCTTTATCTCCCGACCAGTACGGCTTCCGTTGTGATTTTCTTCTTTTTCCGCAAGGAGGTAATGGAGATTTTGTCTCCGGGTTTCAGCGTCTTCAGGACGTCGGAAAAGTCCTTTAGGCTCTCAATGGCCGTATTGTTGATCTTGATGATCACATCGCCCTGTTTCAATCCCGCCGCTTCGGCGGGAGATCCTGGCGCCGTCCCGGACAGCCTGAAGCCCTTTCCGCTGTAGGCGAAATCGGGGATGGTCCCGAGGCTCGCCTTTCGCCGGACTTTCGGCGATGGCTCCGCGGTATTCGGGGATTTCGCCGTGGCACTGAGCGGCTTTTTTCGTCCCGCGAGAAACACGACGATTTCTTTTGTCACGGAAGCAACCTTCACAAGCCCATCGGCGTCGATCTTGTCCGCGGTGTCAGTCGAGCGGTGATAATCCAGGTGAGGGCCGGAGAAAAGCTGGACCGCCGGCACGCCGGCGTCTTGAAAGCTCTTCTGATCGCTCGAGTCCAGTTCGGCGGAGACGGTCTCGATGTCCACGCCGGTTACAAAACCCACTCCCCGGAAGACGTGGACCCACTCTCTTGCCGAACCCGCGCCGAGCACGAGGAGCTTGTTCTTTCCGAGCCGCCCCACCGTATCGAGGTTCACCATGCCGATGCAGTCGCGTGCGGGATACCGCTTCTCGTTCGCCACGTAATACTTTGATCCCCGCTTGCCGGCTTCTTCTCCCGTGAAGGCGACGAACACAATCGTCCGGTCGGGCCGTGGGCCTTTCGCAAGCCCACGGGCAAGCTCGATGAGCACGGCCACGCCGCTCGCGTTATCGTCGGCGCCGGGATGGATTTTCCCCGGGGCCTTATCTCTCGTATCCGGCCAGCCGAGCCCGAGGTGGTCGTAGTGCGCGCCGACGACCACGCTTTGCGTTTTCATTTCCGGTTTGGCGCCGGGGATGACGCCGACGACGTTCTTCATGGTCGCCGCGCGCGCGGGGTCGCCGCCGACGTCTTCCCAGTTTTGGAAGAAGCTGCCTTCCTTGCCGCCGGCGGGCAGGAGGCCGGCTTCCTTGAATTCCTGGGCCACGTATTCCGCGGCCTTATCCAGTCCCGGCGTGCCGAAACCGCGGCCGCCGAGGTCGTCGCTCGACAAGAAACGGACCGTTTGCATCATCCGCTCCTTGGAGAAAATCGGATCGAGGTCCGCCAGCGGTTTGCGGGGCGCGAGCTTGCCCATCTCGGCTCTTGCGGTCTCTCCCCCGCCGGCCGGCGGGAAAACCGTCATCGGAGAGGCAACCACCGGCCAGCGGCCTTTCGCCACGTTCGCCGGCTCCGTTCCCATGAAAGCAAGGTAGCTGTACTTGTGGTAATGGGGGAGCTTCGTCGCCAGACCGGGTAAGGATTCGGGTAGGTCGGCCGCGATCAGGCTCAGCGCCACGTCGCGATTATCCGGAAGCCGCGTCGTCAGCACAAAGCAGTGGTCCTTGCGCGAAATCGTCGACCTGTTGATCCGAACGGCCTCTTTATTCACCTCGACGTCGTATCCGGCCAGCGACGCGACGACATTGGCGAGGTAGCGGTTTTCCCAACCGATGATCGTCAGTGCGCAATCGTTCGGCAGTTCCGCGATCTCCGTATCGAGCTTTACTTCGACCTCGTCGGGACCGGATCGAGCCAGTGATTGAGCAAACGTCCGGTAGGCTTGCAGGAGGCGCTCGTCGGCCGCCGAGGGAAGGACGACCAGCATCTTCCTTGCCCCAAGGGCCAGCGAGATGGCCGGCGGAACCTCCTCGCGGTCGAGTCTGCGGAAGAGATCGAATTCGGGATCGACGTCGAGCCTCAGCGGCCGGGCCGGCAGGACGAGTTTTATTTCCTGCCTTTTCCCGTTCATTTCGATTGTCGTCTGGAACGCGCGAGGCCGCCCCTCGAGCGTTACGGCAACGGGAATCTTCAGACGGTATGCTTCTCCGGGCTGCGTCTGTTCCAAAAGCGCCGTGAGGACAAACTGGTCTTTTTCCAAGCTAACCGCGGGCTTGCCGACCTTGAGCCGCGGCGCGCCGGCCCGCGTCACCCATTGCTCGAACTCGTGTTTCAAGTCTTTTCCGGAAACCGATTCCAATGTCGTTCTGATATCGTCGAAGGTGGCGAGACGGAATTTGTATTTCCGGTAGAATTCCCGAAGCCCTTTCTTGAAAACGTCGTCGCCAAGTTCCAGGCGCAGCATGTGATAGAACATCAGCGACTTGCCGTAGCCGATGGCTTCCGTGGAGGTGTCGTGGCGCGAGCGGAACTGGATGAGTGGGAAATCCTTGTTGCCGCGCACGTAGTTGGCGTATTTTTGGAGCGTGGCGACGCGGTACTCGACGCCACCGCCGCGTTGTTCCCTGAGGAGGTGGTCCGCGAGGTAGGTGGTGATCCCTTCGCACCAGTTGCCTTTCTCATAATCGGGATACACGCCGTTTCCCCACCAGTTGTGCAGGATCTCGTGGGGATAAGAGGTATTGACGATAAAAGGCAGCCGGATGACCGTGGGGCCCAGCAGCGTAAACGACGGCATGCCGAAGCCGGTCTCGCTGAAGTTTTCGACCAGCGCGAATTTTTTGTACGGATAGGGGCCGATGAGTTTCTCGTACATCGCAATGTAGCGAACCGTGGCATCGAGGTACTTGTCGGCCAGACCCCGATCCGGCGAACGCAGGAAGGCCATGGCTTGGACCGGGCCGGCGGGCCGAACGTATTCCGTGAACTGCGCGGCTATGAGGAAGATGGACTCCTGCGGCTCCGGCGATTTCCAGCACACAACGGTTGAAAGCGCTCCTCGGTCGTGGAGGGCGCGCACGCCCTGGCTGACCGCGTCCCATGACTCAGGCAGCTTCACTTCAAGATCGAATGTCACCAGCGTCGACGCGAACACGGGATACCAGGCGGAGCTTGCCGACAGGTATACGCCCTCCGTCGAGATGATGCCGGGGGTTGTCTGAAAGCCCCGCGCCTGTTCCTTGGCGCCGCGTTTGACGGGATGGTAAATGGTCCCTTCGTAGGAAATTACAAAGGTGTTGACTTTGGGAGGAAGGATGATCTTGTAAGACACCAGCGGCACGGCCCCCTGCCGCTTCGCTTGCCTTACGATGCGCACGCCGGAAGAAGAGGAAACGGGCTTCATCCCGCCGTGTAAGACGAAGGGCATCTCTCGCGGAGAGTTTTGGGGCAGAGTGATGGAATCGATTACGGAGATGTGGCGCTCGGCGGGGTCGAGGACGACTTTGAGATCGTGGTGAACACAAGCGTCCTGGGCGCGGAGAAAGGTTGCCCAGAAAACGATGGCGAGCAACCATGTCGATCGGCAAAGAAAAACTCTCATGCATTCCTCTCCTTTTTTGCCCGTGCTACCTCACGCGGAGGGAGTTGGTTTTGTCGATGTGGGCCTCGAGGTTGGTCCGACGGGTTTCGTAGGTGTTGATGAACTGATTCGTCGGGTCGAACAAGTTTACTTCGGAGTGTGAAAAGACGCCCTTCGAGGTCCTTTGCACGAACCCCAACCACTGCTGGTCGGGGGCCATGCCGAGCACCATTTTCTCACCCGGCTGGAAGCCCTCGAACAGGAACGTGCGGCTCAGCGGGGCCGTGTGCAGCGTCAGCATCGTGAAGCAAACCATTACCCAACCGATCCACACCGCCAGCAATCCGCTGCCGATCCGATCGGCGAGTTTCAGGAACCGGACTTTCACCCGCGAAAGCCTGTCGGTCAGCAGGCAGAAGACCAGCATGAACAGACTGAACAGCCCCCACAGGGCAAGAAAATCCCAGATGTAGGTGTACGACGAGTTCCAATCGTCCAACCAGCGTGCGACCGGCTCGAAGAAGTTCACGGCCAACAGCGCCGCGGTGACAACGTTGATCAGGGTGATCGCGTTGCTCCACATCCCTTCCGTGTAGCACGTCGCCATGCAGGCGATGAAGATCAGAAGTATCAGGACGGTTAAGAGCCAAGTCATGGGTAAAGCAATGGGATAGGGGTTGGGTTATTGTTTTCAGTATTCAGTTGTCAGTCGTCAGTTGTCAGTTATCAGTTGACGGATATTCAATCCGTTTAGCGGTCGTCGGCACGACGACCATTTACCCGGCGAGGACGCCGGGGCTAAACTGACAACTGACAACTCCCCTATTGTTTCAACACTCGCATCAATTCCGGCAATGACGTTACTCCCTTGGCGACCAGCAGTACGCCTTCCTCCTGAAGGCTCTTCATGCTGTCCTTGCGGGCGGCCTGGCGCAGCAGGTCGAGCTTTGGGTTGGTGGTCAACACCCTGCGAACCGCCTCGCCGACGGTCAACAACTCGAAGATCGCCGTCCGCCCGAAGTAGCCGATCCCGCCGCAGTGTTCGCACGGTTCCCGATGCTCGTCGGGGTTCGGCTGCGGCGGCCGATAGAACGCCTGCACGCGGCCCTCGGGGATGCCCAATTGCTGGAGGACTTGGGGCGTTGGGGCGTACGGTTCTTTGCACGACTCGCAGAGCTTTCGGACCAACCGTTGTCCGACCACGGCGGTAACGGCCCTGGCAAACTCGTCCGGCGGTACGCCCAAGGCCAACACCCGCAGCAACGCCTCGGCGCAGTCCTTCGCCCGGACGGTGCTGAACATCAGCCGCTCGTCCTCGACCTCCTCGCACATCAGGCTCACGGTCGCGGCGTTGACCAGATCGCGGATGACCGCCACGTTCGGCTCGGTGCGAAAGAATTTTGGCAAGACGTCGACGGGCGATTGGCCGTCGGCCGCTTTGTAGGTTGTCACGGGGACGTTCTCCACCTCCTCGTAACGGTTGGTTTCTTCCTCGATGGCGGCGAACTCACGGGTAAAACGGTCGCAGGCGCGCAGCGCCACGTCCACGGTGCTCCGCAAACCACCGCCGATGGGGGCGGAGAACAGCAGGAACCCCTGTTGCGAATTGAGCGATTGCAGCAGTTCCTCTTGCAGCTTCAGCCTCATGCCCAACTCTTCGAGGGAATTGATGCGGATCTTCTTCTCCTCGAACTGCACCAGCACGCGCTCACCGGTGGAGGTTCCCTGCGAGGCGAAGGTGGCGACCAATCGGGCCGACTCGTACTCGGCGGCGAAAGTGCCTTCCTGCCGGCTCTGGCGGTCTTGGGGATTCAAGCCGCAGAGCAGCTTCAGCGATTCCAGCGCGGGATCGGCGATGTCTCGGGCGCGGGTTTCGCGAGGAATCCACACCCCGTCGACCATCGTGCGCATCGACGCGCCCTGGTGCGTGTAGTCGAGCATGATCGCCGAGGCGCGGCCGGCCAACCCCTCGGCCAGAATCTCCCGCGCCGTGAGCAGTCCGGGCGACTGCCGGGCCATCAACAGCCGCGAGTTGTTGGTCGGTTCGTCGGGGCCGCCGTGGGCAAAGACCTTTACCGGCGGGCCGGTCTCGTGAGGATCGAGTTTCTCCACCTCGATCTTCATCCCCATCTTGTTCAAGCGCGTGGCGAACCAATAACGAAGGTGTTCCGGTGTGAGCACGCGCACGTTGTGTTCGACATTTGAATTCCGGTAAATGATGTACGTCGCCAGGGGCGCGACGTAGGCAACGACCAGCAGAGGGAACGCGATCCAAAAGATCGGGATCAGCCAAGTCAGCACGAAGGCGGCTAAAAACGTGCCGAAAACGATCGGATTCCAACGCAGGTATTCCAGCTTAACCGTTTGGCAATCGGTGCTGACCCAGTCGGTGGTTTTTACCCAAGCCAGAAAGAGACCCCAGCAGGCAATAATTTTGATCCAACTGAGATAGTTTCCCGGTCCGCGGAAGTTTTTTGCCAGCTCGGCCTTCTGCGGCGCGTCGGCGGCCAACAGATCGCCCGCGCCGAGGCCGAAAACCACGGCCAGCACGGCCGCGACCGCAACGAGGCGAATCATCGCCGTGCGCCCCGGCCCGGTAGTCGGCAGGGCGCCGGCAGGGAGTCGTTTAGCGGCCAACGGCACGTCGGCCCGAGGTCCGCCATCCGCCGCGTCGTCGGCCGGTAAACGTATCGCACTACGTTGCCAACAATCCAAAATCATAAATTATGAATCCAAAAGAAGAATTACAATATCCCCGCTTCGCGGAGATCAATACCCTTGAGCGCCATTTTCAGCGCCTCGGCGTTGGGGGCCACCTCGAACGCCGTCGGCCGGTCGATCATCTCCCTTTCCACCAAATCTTTCAAGCTCATAGTGAAATCCTGCATCCCATCGTCCTTGCTGATGCGGACCGCGTCGGCCAGTTTGTCGTCCATCCCTTCGATCAGGAGCTTGCGGATCGTGGGCGAGAAAGTCATGATCTCACAGGTGGGTACGCGGCCGATCCCCGGCTTGATTGACGGCAGCAGTTTCTGGGCGACGATCGCACGCATGTTGAACACCAGCGCACTGCGGATGGCGGAGTGCATGTTCTGCGGGAACAGGTCGAGTATCCGGCCGATCGTGCTGGGGGCAGTCGAGGCGTGGATCGTGCCGAACACCAGATGGCCGGTCTCCGCGGCCTGGATTGCCGTCTCGAACGTCTCCCGGTCGCGCATCTCGCCCACCAGTATCACGTCGGGATCCTCGCGCACCGCGTGCTTCATGCCGATCGTGAAGTTCTTCACGTCCATGCCGATCTCACGCTGGTTGATCAAACACTTGTCGTCGGTGAAGGTATATTCGATGGGGTCTTCCAGTGTAAGTATGTGCTTACGGTAGCGTTGGTTGACCCACTCGAGCATCGAGGCGATGGTGGTGCTCTTGCCGGAGCCGGTGATGCCCGCCAACAGGATCATCCCCTGGGCGAATTTGCAGAGTTCGGCCAGCGAGGGAGGCAGGTGCAGTTCCTCGAAGGTGGGAATGACGTTGTTTACCCGCCGGGCAACCAATCCGATGTGTCCCATCTGCTGCAAGACGTTGACGCGGAACCGCCACTTCTTATCTTCCACCTCGAGCATGTAGGCGAAATCGACTCCGCCGTCCTCCTCGAAGATCCGCCGCCGCCGCTCCTGGATGTTGATCATCGGAAAGATCAAGCGGACCATTTCCTCATCGTCGACGGGCTTGCGGTTCAGGGGCCGCAAGATGCCGTTGACCCGCACGTGTGGAGGGAGATCGACCTTTAGGTGCAAGTCGCTCCCTTCGAGCTTGATAACAGTCCGGAATAGCTTGTCTATTTCCAGTTCCTGTTGCTTGCCAAGAAAGCGTTGTTGTTCTAGCTCGGCGGATGACATCTGGAGGGATTAAAGGTAAAGGGCCGTGGGGCGGGATCTAGGTTCCGGGTTCCAGAGAATGACGAAACTCGTTTCAGCGCCGGACATCGTCAGACAAACTGCACAGTAATACTGTAATTGCCGCAGACCACCGGGTCAACACCCCTCCGATGGTGAGACGCCGGCCAAGAAAACGAACAGGTCTGCCCGAAACCGTGCTCGGGCAGACCCGTAAAACGTTCGTTTTCTGACTAATAACCTAGTTGCGGACCAAGCTTCGAGAAGCCTGGTAGATGCCGCGGGTTGGAACCGCCGCCGAAGGGTCGGCCTTCGGGGCCATGGGCAGCGGAGCGGCCTTCTCGGGGGCCTTGGCCGGCGCCTTTACGCCCGGGACAACACCGCCGCCACCGCAAGCGGTTTCGCAGCCATCGCCACAGGAGGCCTCGCCACAGCGGCAATTGCGGCTGCCGAACAGTGCCTCGAGCAACTCGATCACCGGACGGCGATACAGCTTGTGGCACTTCGGCTTGCAGGTCGGTTCGCAAGTCGGATCGCAAGCGGCAACCTCCTCGCAAGTGGCCGGGCAGCAAGGATCGCAGGCCTTCGCACAACGCTGCTTGCGGAACCTCTTCACCTTGCAGGGTTTCTCACAGACCGGATCACAAGCCGGATCGCAAGCCTCCTCGCAGCAGGCCGATTCGCAGACAGGCTCGCAGTAGCAACCCTTGCATTCGAACAGGTCCACCAAGCCCGCGAACAGATCCCGCACCGGGGTGATGCGGCACTTCCTGCACTTGCTGCACGTGCTTCCGCAATCGGCCACACTTTCACAAGCGGTGGGGTCGGGGCAGGCAACCTTTGCACAGGGATCACATGTGGCGACCTTGGCGCAAGCTTTGTAATCGCCGCAGCCACCGCAGTTCAGCCCGAGCATGCGATCTAGGAGTTCAAAGCCGAACCCCTGGCTGCACAGGGCTACGCTCACCAGGAGCGCTCCAAAAATCGTCTTGCTTCTCATTGAGCAATCACTCCTTTACAGTGAACCGAAGGCGAGAGAGATGGGTCATAACCCGCGGTTCATACGGTGTACTGCGCCAGGGCCGTCGAGCCATTCCTTGGCCCGATCCAAAACCCGATCCGGTTGCCTGACGCGCCCTCCAGGCATGCCACCCGCGGCACGCGCAAATTGTCGAAGGGTCAGTGACAGATATCGGCCGCGTCGCGAAGTATGCTTGAGGGAACGCAACGTATTTCCAGTAAAAGGTTTACTGCTCCTGTTGCGCAAAGATTTCCGCCCGCGCAAGAGAGTGAAAGTCTACCGGTTGTATGACCCCGAAACCGGCGTCTCCCCGTCGCATTCTCGCCGCCATCGTCAAACTCCACCCACCCCTCCAGGTCCGCCGCCACGGCATCTTGTCCGTGGTAGCTAGGTATGGACGGTTCTGGTAGAGTTTTAGGGGCAAATAGGGCCAACTAAACGGTGTTGCGTTGTTCATCTGACCCTCAATAAACGATACATTGACTATCAAAAGGAACCCTTAAAATGAAAGCGCTGGTGCTGAAGTCGGTCGAGAATCTGGAGGTCATGGACGTGCCCATGCCCAAGCTTCGGCCTGGAGAAGTGTTGGTGAAGGTCGGCAAATGCGGCATCTGCGGTAGCGATATCCGTTATTTCCACGGGGAGAATCCCTGGGCAAAGCAGACTCTCCAGAAAGAGGTACCCAACCCGCCCAACATTATCTTGGGGCATGAATTGGCGGGCACCGTGGTCGACGTCTATCACGACGAGGACCGCCACCTCATCGGCAAGCGCGTGGGGATCAACTCCTTTATAACTTGCGGGCGCTGTCACTTCTGCCGGGCCAGCCGGGAAAACCTCTGCCGCCACACCAAGCACTTGGGCCACGGGCAGGGATGGGGCAAGATGGAGTTTTATCCCGGCGGCATGGCGGAGTACTGCCAGGCTTTTGCCAGCCAAGTGTATGAATTGAGCGATCGTGTGACCGACGAGCAGGCAACGATGCTGGATCCGATTATCGCCGCGCTCCACGCGGTGGATGTCGCCGGTCCACGAATGCTCGACGTGGCAGCCGTCCAGGGCGCCGGGCCCATCGGGCTGTTGATCGCCCAGATCATGAAGATTCGGGGCGCCAAAACCGTGGCGATTGCCGACATTGCCGACGCAAATCTGGCCGTCGCCAAGGCGGTTGGAGTGGATCATGCGGTGAACGTCGCCGACGACAACCGCAACCTGCTCGATTTAGTGATGAAGGTCACTGGCGGATTTGGCGCCCAAAGAGTATTCAACACCGTCGGCTCCAGCGAAAGCATCATCGAGTCGCTGCAGATGCTTGCGAACTTGGGTGTGGTGGTGTTGATGGCGACCAGGGAGGAAGAATTCGTCGTCCCCTCGTTGATGATCTCCGGCGAACGCGCCATCAAAACCTCCGCTAACGCTCTTCTCAGCGATTTCCCCAAGGCTCTGGACCTATTGGAGATGGGTATGCTGAAGGTCGATCCGTTGGTGACGCACCGCTTCCCGCTCAGTCGGGCGATGGAAGCTTTCTCCGTCGCCTGCAACAAGGATCGCCACGGGGCCGTCAAAATCATTCTGGATTGTCAGACGTGAACCCACTAGCGCAAGAGATCGCCAACGCGAAAGTTGTCCCCGGTTCACTCCGTATTTGGTGGATCGGCCAGGCCGGGTTCGTCGTCAAGTCTTCGCGGCTGATAATCTACATTGATCCATACCTGAGCGATTATTGTGAACGCACCACGCGCGGGCGGCCCAACGAACACGTGCTTATCACGCGGCCTCCGCTTGCGCCGCGAGACGTCGACCACGCGGATTTGGTTCTCTGCACGCACGATCATGAGGACCACATCGACCCGGACGGCATTCCCGTGATTGCCGACCGTTCGCCACGGGCACGGTTTGTCGTGCCGCGATGCGCCCTGGAGACGATGTTGCGGCTAGGTGTGTCGCGCGAGCGGATTTTCACCCTTGCCGGCGACGACCACCTGTCGACAAACGGTCTGGAGGTCTATGCGTTGCCGGCGATGCACGAGACGTTCAACCAGCACCCGGAAAACGGTTTTCCATATCTGAGCTACCTGCTGAAACTCGAAGGGGTAAGCCTTTTCCACGCCGGCGACACGATCCCGTACGACGGTCAGGTCGAGCGCGCCGCCGCGCACCGGATTGATTTGGCCCTGGTGCCGATAAACGGTCGCGACGACATCCGCCGCGGTCTGGCGATGGAGGGCAATTTCACCTGCGCCGAGGCAGTGGCGTTCGCCGCGGCCGTGCGAGCCGGCCTAACTATTCCCATGCACTACGACAAGTTCACGATCAATACCGCCGACGTGAATGAATTCAGCCGACTAGCCCGGAAATGCGGGCTGTCCCATCGGGTGATGCACGTCGGCCAATCTCTTTCCTATCCGGAAGACATAAGATGAACGAAAAACAAAAAGTCGTTTTGGTGACCGGTTCCAGCCGAGGCATCGGTCGAGGTATTGCGATCGAGATGGCTCGCCAAGGTTATGCCGTGGTGGTCCACGGCTCGGCGGACTCCGCTCACCTTTCTTCCGCCTACGAGGAGGTTGCGCAATTGAGTCCCGCGTCGATTCGCGTGGCGGCCGATCTGTTCGACAGTTCGTCGATCCGCGACATGTTCGACGTTATCCAAAGCACCTTTGGCGGCTTGGACGCCTTGGTCAACAACGCCGCAGTGCAAAATCCCGGTCCCATCACTGAACTCAAGGAATCCGACTGGGACCGCGTCCTCTCGGTAAACCTCAAGGCTCCGTTCCTCTGTGCTCAGCAGGCCGTGCCGCTGATGCAGTCGCGGGGCGGCGGGAAAATCGTCAACATCAGTTCCGTCCACGCCACCGACCCCAGGCGGAACTACGCCCATTACAGTTGCGCCAAAGCCGGCCTTGAAATGCTTACCAAGTGCATGGCCCTGGAACTGGCTCCGTACGGCATCCAAGCAAACTCGATCGTCGTGGGCGCCATCGGCACCGAATTGACCCCGCCCGAGCGCCAAGCGATTGTCTTGCCGGCAGTGCCGGCGCAGCGAATCGGCGCCATCGAGGAGATCGCGCGTCTTGTGGTCTTCCTCTGCTCCCATTCTTGCGATTATATGACGGGAGCTAGTATTGCCGTCGACGGCGGCATAACGCTGGGATTCTGCGCATCGCGTCCGGAACTGTGATGGAATGTCCGGAGACGCGGACCATCGTCATGCCGAATTGGCTCGCAGCGCGCTACTTCTTCGGCCGTTTTTGCGGCTCGTGGCACCGCTTGCAGCGGGTGTGCTGAGAATTGATGCTCCCGCCGCACTTCGGACAACGGCGGCTCTTGAGCTTCATGGCGAACTTGGTGCGTGAGCGGGTTTTCATGGGAGACCTGATTCTTGGAGCCAACTATACGATGACGACGGACAATAAGAGTCTAGTTGATTCTCGCCGTGCCCACAAGAGGGTGGCAATACTATTGCTCGACTTGTTCTGATACAATGCAGAGTTTCACCAATATAGAATGCCGAGTCTCGAAAAAATCACGGATAGGGAAGAATGTAGAGGGACGAAATAACATGGAATCGGCTTATCTCCCTTCTCTCTTCCCTCCTCTTCTTTCGGAACTTGCTTCGCGCCATGGG
>JAUWPQ010000350.1 GCA_030611515.1 Planctomycetota bacterium
AGCGTATTGGACCTGCCAAGTAGAAATGCTGACATCGCCCAAATGTTCCTGTTGGTCGGTTTTCAGCAGGCCGAAGTCGTCGTACGTAAACTTGACGTCGTTGACGGAGTAACCGCCGGTTGCCGCGTCGTAACTGGTCACCTGTTCGACCATGCCGCGAACCTCGTAGTCGTGTTCGATACGCAAGATGCCCAGGAAGAGATCGCCGCCCCCCGCCGTAATCTTATCCGATGTTTGACGGCCGAGCAAGTCATACTCGAAAGTATGAACGGTTTCGTTCTGATCTTTCTTCGTCACTTGCTCACCTTGACGATTATACGTAAACTCGACTCGGTTGTAAGTTCCGGAAAAAGTAGGCGCGCCGCCGGCCATTGTGAAGGTATTTTGGGAATCGCGGAAAGTAGAGAAGGCGGAAATCGGATAGCCGACGTGGTGCAGGATTACACGTCGGACGGAAGTACCTGCCGATCGTGCGGCTGAAGCGCGCCGCCTGAGCAGCGCATCGGCTGTTTTACTGACCGCCGCGCTGCTTCCGCGCGCATCGAGCACCAATGGAACGCATGGTTAGCCGAATTTTCAAAGAACAAATCGGCTCTCGGCCGTAATTCTCAAAACGCATTCGGAAAACGCCTCATTCGAGGCCATTTTCCCACTATTCTGCGGGAAATCGCGATCCTTCTTCTCGGTTGTCAAGTCTCGCTGGACCAGGACACCCCCCCTTTTTCACCTTCTCATCGTCGGAAGATCGTCCATCCGCCTCCTCGCCACTGCTGGACAAGCTAGCAGTGCCACGCACGCGCCGAGGAGGGCCAAGGATAAAAGCAATCGGAACGAGCATAATGACCACCGAACCAAGCGGCCCACATACCAATATTGCAAGGATTGAGAGGGGACAGACTATCACTGTTACGAGAATGCAATACGTGATCTCAGCGGGCAACAGAGGCTTTGGCGGAGGTAAGCCTCTCAATCGGTGCAAAAAACTCCGACCGAAGGCTCCTAACACCAGAACTAACGTGAAGGCCGCAAACAAAACCCATTGCGGGGACGATAGCCCAGACTGGTCAGGGGGAGCAAGTAACAAGTAAAATAAAGCAAAAGCGGTCAGGACAGCGACGCCAAGCAAAATGTGAATGATCGTATTCTGTGTCGGTTTCATTTGTTCTTTCCCGATTCGGTGTCCAATCCATTTCGGCTAGCATGTACATTGCGGCCTAGCCATGACCGCCGATTAAGGCAAGGCTACAGGCTTGCCTAGGACAGGCCGGGGGTTGGGATACAGGCTTCTATATGCACGGCTTCGGCTTATTACCCTGGGAACACGCCAACTCCTTCCCAACAATCGTCTTTTTCTTTTTCTTTGCAAGCCTTGTAGGCGGCCTCTGCTGCGTCTCTAGCCGCCTTGTAAGTTGCGTCAGCTTTAGTATAACACCCATGCTTAGCATCAGTTGCCTTAGTTTGGGACGCCTTGCGTGTAACAGCCGCGTTATTGTAACATGCCGTGCGTACCGCTATGCAACCAACCAAAAGGGCATCAGCACTAGCCACAGCTATAACCGCACATACTGGATAAGCCAAAGTTGTAGCTAGGCAGGCAACAAGCGCACCTGCCAAAGAGGCACTAACTGCTGCGGCGCATGCAACGCCATTGTTGTAGCACCTATCCATCTCAGCATTGTAATCGGTAATGCTTGCCTTCCAAGCTGTTCGGTAGTCTGTATAACAGTTTTTGTAATTGAGCTTATAAGTCGCATAGGCGCTGTCGTATTGGGCCTGACGTGTGGATGCGCAATCGAGGCCGGATGGATCGTTCTCGGTCAGCGGGCTGTTGAAAACGTAACGATAGAGATCCATATCACCCGCGTCATATCCGATTGGGTCTCTTCGGTTCCATCTGCCGAGATGGGAGAGGAGGATGCGGTGGCCGGCGATGTGCCACTTCACGTCGGAATCGGTGTGGTAATCGTATCGGTAGCCGCAGTAAAGCGTCTCCCACGAGTAGCTGGAAACATCTGGATCGCGGACCGCGAAGGCCGAAGTGAGGAATGACGGCTTGCCATAGGCGGTGTAGCAGTAACGCTCTTGAATCACGCCGGAGGTGTTGGCGATGGCCACCACGTTCCAGTTCGGGTCTTGGAGGGCGTATAAGCGCTCTTCAAACTCGCCATCACTGTCCGTGTCGCGGTCGCGGAGTATCAAGTCGTTCACATATCGCAGGCCCCACACGAATTGACGATCGAGACGGAAATTGCCGGCGATGCCGGAACCGCTCATGCCCCAACCGCTGAAACCGGGGATGCCGCTGCCGCTGTACGGACCGGCGTAGCTGTCGGCAACGCGCTCCTCCAATATCTGCCACTGGTCGCTGTAATAGTAATGTCGCCACTCGGACAACGACCACGCGTCCTCGTCGTAGCTCCACTTTCCTATCATGCGATTAAGGCCGTCGTACTCGTAGGCACGAACCATCTTCGACTGGTCGGCCGTCTGAACCTCCACCAGCCGGTTCCAAGGATCGTAGATGAAGTGGTAATGCGACGCCCAATCCTCGGGCTTCGGCGCGACGGTCATGTTGCCCGCCGCGTCGTGGGCGACATGATCGCTCGATCCGCCGATCGTGGCGATCTCGTTCGCCTTGTTGTGCGCGCGGTTCTGGTCGAGTTCCCAGTCGCTATCCGCGTCCGTGTCTTGCTTAAAGTTCGTCCAGTTGCCAAGCGGGTCGAGCGTCCACTGCTCGGCAAACTTTTTG
>JAUWPQ010000176.1 GCA_030611515.1 Planctomycetota bacterium
GCTTTGGGCCAGACAACAGGGCCTACTGATGTTGATCGTACTGGGCGCTTATCTGATCAACGGCATGTTTCACGAGGTCTCGGTGGTGCCGATGGCGAACATGACGCTCTTCTTCCTGGCCGGAGCGACCGCCGGCTTGCGGACATTGACGAGCCGGCCGCCTTCTGGTATTATCGTTAGTGGATGACCGATGAAAACAACTCGCTATTTCACGACCAGTGTCATGGCTCGCCGTCCGTATCTACGGACGGAATGGATTGAGTTCGTGCTGGCCAATCCTCTTCGCGTGGAGAAGCAGGAAAATGGACGTCTTCGACGCTGGGCATTGATTTCAGAGTCGGGTAAGTTTCTGCGCGTCGTGACCGAGCCGGATGGAGAGACGGTGCATAACGCCTTTTTTGATCGCGGCTTCAAACCTTAGATTTGGAGAGACCTTCCCATGACCTTCCAATATGACCGCGACACCGACATGCTTTTCATTAAGCTAGTCGATCGGCCCAGCACCGAGTCGGAGGAGGTTGCGCCAAGCATCGTGCTCGACTTCGACGACCACAATCAGGTCGTCGGCATCGAAATCGAGGGGGCAAGCAAGTTTATTGATCTGTCGCGTTTGGAAGTGACGGCACTGCCCGTCGCAAGCCTGATTCTTAGTGAGCGAGTGTCGGCGGGGACGTGAGGCAACGCATGACCGAACGAGATTTCTTCAATGCCGTATCCAATGGACAAGAGGATGTTCCGCAAATGCTGCTGGACATCCTTGCCGACGCTGGCGCCGCCTACTGCTTGATTGGCGGCTTGGCCGTCAACGCGTATACCGAGCCGGTCGTCAGTCTCGATCTGGATATCGTCATCGCTGTTAAAGACGTGGAACGACTCTGTGATTTAGCGGCCCACAGAGGATTTATAATTGAGAGATTCAAGTACAGCATAAATCTCACCAGCCCCAAGTCGGACCTGCGGATTCAGATTCAGACTGACGAGCGGTATCAAGCGTTCATTGCCCGGTCCACGCTGAAAGAAGTGCTCGGATACAAAATGAACACGGCCGCGCCGGAAGACGTCTTGCAAGGGAAGATTTGGGCCTGCTCCGACCAGCAACGACGCAAGAGCAAACGGCTGAAGGATCTGGCCGACATCCTCCGGATGATTGAAGCGAATCCCGATCTTGAGAAGCTACTCCCCACCGAAGTGCGAGAACGGCTGGAATAACGCGGGGCAGTGAAGTAGGTCAGGTATCCCATACCTGACATTTCCACCACGGCCAATCGTGTCAGGTACGGAGTACCTGACCTACTTCACTTGCCGTCGTGGTCGATGAGTGTATCGTCCAGCGCAATCACCCCCTGGTTGCTGTAGCGCGTCGTCGGATCGCGCTGCATCAGTTCCAACCGCCGCTCGTTGATTGCCTCCTCGCTCCAATCTGCCGCGGTAACAAAACGGTTCAGACACGACTGGTCGGTTGTCTCCACGAACTCGCTGTTGATTCCCGTGACGGTCTTGTTCGCCGCCACCATCAAGCCGGTGAGATATTCCGCGAAATGCCGTCGCTGCGGCTCACACGAAAACAAATCGCCGAATTCGTCTATGGCTTCGCGCACCACATGCGGAAACTCCACAATTGCCGGCATCTTCGGACCCTCCGTGGTCATCTCAATACGCCCAGCCGTCCTGCGCCAGGCCAAAACGTCGGTATTAGACCCCAAAACCCCTATTTCTCCAACGTCATTTGAGAGTTTGCAAAAGTCCAGTTCTGAGTCACGAAGGGCGTGCCATCCAGATTCCCAGTTTCCAGCAGTTACTCGCATTTCAAGACACGGTCTCAACTGTCCCCGCTCTGGTTTCCCCTTAGTTTTGCGTCCCCCTCTTGTTTATCAGCTCAAATTCGAGGGAATCGAGGTTTCTCAGCACGGGCCGGAATCTGTGACTCTTCTCGATCGTCACTATCGGATACTCGTGCTTCGTCTTCTCCCTCTTCATTGCGACGTCAACCATCAATGGCCTTATTTCCTCCCACTGCTTGGGTCTGCGGTCGTTGCCACCGTTGCGAAACAAATCCGACTCCAAATCCCAGAGGGACATGGTCGTGCTCTTAACCTCGACGAGAGCAGCATGTCTGACCTTGAATGCGAGCCAGTTGCGCCCGCCCTTATTGACCCAGAAGGACACCCCGTCGAGTCGTATCGCGTGCCCAAACGGCGACTTGTCTGATGGAATGAGTACAGAACTGTTAATCCATCCTGATTTGGCGTTGCCAGTCTCAACGATACCCCGGTCATTGATCCTGACGATTCCTGACTGTGCGAGCGTTGGGCTTTTCTGATTGCCGGCGGTGTATTTCAGATGGGCAGCGGAAACAACTCTCTTGGATACATCAACTTTTCCGTCACTTGTTTGCCCAACTTCACTTACGAACTCCCTCATCTCACCGACAAACCTGTAATTCTTGCCTCGAAACATCGGAGCGAAACTCACCATTCCTTGAGGCGTATCCTTCACACGTGAGGAGAAGTACAACTTCTGGCCATCAGCAAACTTGGCCACGTAGGAACAGGCAAACCGGCCACGTCGTTGGGTGATGGTCACAGTCGTATCTTGGCGCGGGGCGACTCTCCGCTGCTCCTCGCCCTTGTTCTGTGCGTTCTGTGCATACGCCGCAAGGCCATGCAAGGTGACGAATACCAACGCACATACGATTTTTGTACAATTCTTTTTCATCTCATCCCCGATCTTTGATCAATAGAAAGCGGTTTTCGCACGGCTCAACCAAACCGCCGTGCCGACAACGACAGCCGACACACCCCCAAATTATCTTTTCCGCTACGAGCGAGTCAAGCAGCACGATCTGATATTCCCATCCGAATGTGTTCTGGCGGGGGGGTCAAGAGGAGGGGTGGTAGCTGCAAGCCTTTGTGTCGCACGAGGTTGCAAGTCGCCGGGCGGGCGAGAAAGATTTTCAATATTTTTCGCTACGCGGCGAGAAAATAGCGATTTTCTTCCTGCTACGTCAACGACAACGACGCCATCGCCGAACGGGCGCTGGCGATCCTCGAAGAGAACATGTGACCGTCGCGATGGTCCACCGCGACGCAAGAGAGACGAAGTTCCGTAGGTTATGCTTCAGCATAACATCCGGGCGAACTCGCGATTAATTATGCTGAAGCATAACCTACTTTTCTGCTTATTAGGCCCTCACCCCCGGCCCCTCTCCCAAAGGGCGAGGGGAGATTCTCTCAGTTGGCCAGCGTTTGTAGGGCACGCTTGACGGTGAAGTGACCGTTGATACCGCTAACACCGATGCCGCGGTTCGTTGAACCGTTCGCCTCGGAAAAGCGCGGGGCGACGTGGTCGCTGGAACCGACGGCGACCAGGAGGGTGGAAGAAGATGAGGTCGCAACGTACCCCGGCACGGTCAGAAACACCAGCCCGAAGCCGGCCAGCAGTCCGCCCGCCACTCCACAAAGCGCGATCGTTGCCCGACTCGGTCCCACGGGATGGATGCCGGCGTCGGGCGAGTCGATGCGGCTGATCAGACTGGTGGCTTTGGCGCTGGCCCGAGCGGCGCGGGCCTCGGCCAGGTTCCCCTCGGCACGCTCCAGCAGCACGACCCGACTCTGTGTGCTGGCCGCTTGATTGGCGTATTCGGCCCTCACGTCAGCCAGATTTTGCAGCCGTTGGTTGGTCTTCGCCAGTTGGGCGTCGAGCAACGAACGGCGTTCGGCACAGAGCCGCAGTTCGATCTCAATGCCGTGCCGGACGACGGCCAGCTCCTCGTGCAGATTTCGGCCGATTTCCTCCTCGGTCACTCGGGCAGCACGCACCTTTGGGTGATCGGCCGACATCGTTCCCAGCAGCGCGGCGGTGCGGAGTCGGGCGTCGATCAGGCCGTCTTTCAGCCGTCGCAGCGATCCGTGGGATTCCAGAAGTTGTTTGGGCGCGGCCGCCAGCCGGCGCGGGTCGCTCCGCGCCTCGATCACCACGGCGAGCAATTCCCGGTTGACTTTTTCCGTCGTGGCGTTCCCGCGGAGTTGAGCGCGGATTTCCTCGCCGCTGCGCCGCAGGGCGCTGTCGCTGCTGGCCATCTCCTGCATCGAACGCAACTCGGCCAGGTCGCTGCCCAAGCGATGCTCGGTCGCGGCCAACACCGAGGTGGCCTCGTCCAGATTGGCTTTGGCCAGACGAACGGTTTTCGTCAACTCCTCGGTCATGCTTTCCGCCTTCGCGTCGCGGAGCTGCATGAACCGAGCGCGAAGCTGCTTGTAGAGGGCCTCGTTAAGCGCCACGGATCGGGCACGGTCCTTTGCTCTAACGTTCAGATAGAAAACCTCGGTTTTGCCGAACTCGGCCCCTTTCGGCGGAACGAGCTTGACGTTCTTTCGGGCCTCGACGACGTCTTCGTCCGTGGGCCACGCTTCCGGCTTCTTGCAGCCGGCCGGCGGTCCAACCTCGGCCAGCGCCGCAGTCAGCACGCCGCGGCTCTTGACCACTTCGAGGATCGTCTCCTGGACGGTTTTCATCTCCTCGGGATAGCTGAACTTGCCCGGCTCTTTCGTGGCGCTGAAGGCCTCGTTGCGGACGATTAACGCCTGCGAGGCCTCCCAGGTCGATTCGTGCAGCAAGGCGTAAACGCCCACGATCGCGGCAATCACAACGGCGGGCAGGAGCCACAACGCAACGTGCTCGCGCAACAGTTGGAGCAGTTGCCTCGGACTTAGAACTGTAGGCTGAGAAAAGTGCATTGTGATCGGTGTTCGGTTAAGGTTGTTCGGAAGGCGCCGATCCGTAGGGGGCGATTCCAGCCGCCGAGACTCCAGCAAATACGTGGCGAAGTCCCGGCGACCACGAACGTTTTTCGGCGACTGGAGCCGCCTCCTACTGGTTGAAGAACGCCGCCGGTCGAAAATAAACGCCGGCAGTGCCATGATTCGGTTGCAAAGCGGGTGCCAGGGAGGGCGTCGAAGGGCGGTCCAGTCGATACAACCCCAGACGGAACAAACACTTAATGCGTCCCGACTACGGCCCTGGCGGCAGCCGGGAATTCGGCCGCGTTGCCCTGGCGCAACGGCTTGTTGCCCTTTGGCAACGTGTCTTCGGCCTCCACCGTGGGCATATCCGCCGCAAGGGGAAAAAACGACTTGCTTATCCCCTGGCATGACAGAGAGTTGTCATAGGTAAGGAGTGCCCAGTGGGTTGCGCCAATGGCCGACGGCTCGCACCATCGGCTATTGCGGGAAATAGTTGACAAAAACAGTTAGAGGTCGCCGTACCACCATCCACAATCTCAAACTACCGGTCCCTCCAATGCGAGTACGTTGCTTGACCACGCTGAAGAAACTGGCGCCGTACGCCGACGATTGGGAACGATTGGCCGAGGGTATGCCGTTTCGGAGTTGGACGTGGCTCCAGCACTGGTGGCGGCATTACGGCCTTGGGGACAACGACGCCGCGCGGCAACGGTTGGCGGTGTTATGCGTCTTCGACGCCCGCGCGTTGGTCGGCATTGCCCCGTGGTATTACGAATACTCCGCGATCCGCGGCCGGACGTTACGCCCGTTGGGGTCCGGTGAAGTCTGTTCCGACTATCTAGGCGTACTCTGCCAGCCGGGGCGGGAAGGGGCCGTCGCGGGAACATTGGCCGACTACCTCGTGACCAACGCCCAGGACGACGATCCAGACGCGCTGCATTGGGACTTGCTGCAGCTCGACGGCATCGACGCCGAGGACCACGTTATATCGCTGCTGACCCATTGTCTGGCCATCTCGGGTTGTTCGGTCCATCGTCGGGCGGGAATGAACTGCTGGCGGCTGGAATTGCCCGCCGATTGGGACGCCTACGTCGCCTCGCTCGGCAAGAACCTTCGCCGCGACGCGCGACGGCTGGAGCGGGACTTACTCGAGACGAACCGGGCCGTAATGCACACGGTCGAACGGCTCGACGAGTTGCCCCGCGCGATGGACGTCCTCGTCGACTTGCACCAACGGCGGCGAAAGATGCTGGGCGAAAACGGCTGTTTTTCCTCGGAGCGGTTCCTCGGCTTCTACCGCGACGTGGTGCCCGACTTGCTCCGTGGCGGTCGGCTGCACTTCCACTGGCTGGAGCTGGACGGCAAGCCCGTGGCCGCGGAATTCCAACTGGCCGGCGGCGGTGTGCTGTACGCCTACCAAGCAGGCGTGGACCCAAAGGCGATGAAGCACCAGCCGGGCAAATTGCTGATGCTGAGTGTGTTGCGGCGGGCGATTGACGGCGGTTATCGGGCATTCGATTTCCTCCGCGGCGACGAGCCGTACAAGGCCCGATTCGGTGCCCGGCCGCGGCCCAGCGTGGAGTATCGCGTCGCACCCTCAAAAACCGTCGCGCAGATACGCCACAACCTCTGGTTGGCTGGAAGCAACGTCAAAGAATGGGTGAAAAAAGGGATTAGGGATTAGGGAGGTACCTTGTTCCCACGCTCCGCGTGGGAACACACTGCCCAGGACGCTCCGCGTCCGATGCGCCGGAAAAAAGTGTAATGCTCGGAAAATACGCTCCGGGACGCAGAGCGTCCAACAAGTGCGTTCCCACGCGGAGCATGGGAACGAGAGTGGAATCCCTTACTTAACCATGCCGCTCTGGAAACTACTACTGCTGAACCTGTACTACCAGGCCACTCGTCCGGCGCGGTCGTGGCGCAATCGGAAGCAGGCCGCGCGGGGCCGCTCGCCGGCGATCGTTCTATATTGGCATCGGATCGCCGATGATCGGGCCACCCCGTGGACCACCTCCAACGCGACGTTCGTCCGGCAGGTTAGTTGGCTGAGAAAACGCTTTCAATTGGTCTCGCTTGCCGAGGCGCAGCGCCGGATCAGGCGAGGTTACAACCACCGGCCGTGCGTCAGCGTCACGTTCGACGACGGTTACGCCGACAATTGCCGACGGGCCATCCCCTGGCTGATCGAGCAACAAATCCCCTGCACGTATTTCGTCACCTTGCGGAACGTCCTGGAGGGAGAGCCGTTTTCGCACGACCTGGCGCTGGGACACCGTTTTGAGCCGAACGGCATGGAGCAGCTTAGGGCGATGGCGCGGGCGGGAGTGGAGATCGGCGCCCATACTTACTCCCATCCCGATTTGTCCTCCATCGCCGATCCCCGTATGCTCCGCCGCGAAGTGGTCGCGGCCAAGGAAGAGTTGGCCGCGGCGCTCGGCCGGCCGGTCCGTTATTTCGCCTTCCCGTTCGGACAATACGCCAACCTCAGTCCGGAGGCGTTCGAGATGGCCAAGCAGGCCGGCTACGCGGCCGCCTGTTCGGCCTACGGAGGGTACAATTTCCCGGGCGACGACCCCTTCCACCTGCAACGGATCGCCGCCGACGAGACCATGATCCACCTGAAGAACTGGGCCACGATGGATCCGCGAAAACTCCGCACGCGACGATATGAATATCAGAGGACAGGAAGTTTAGCCGCCGCGTCCACGCGGTGTCAGAGAGATCAAGGGAACAGCAGAAGTGGAATTGTCGTCGGAGGTATAAATGAATCTCCATCCCTGATCCCTGACACTTCCGATCCCTGATACCCGACCCTTCCAACGCCGCGTGGACGCGGCGGCTAAACGTTTTCCCCGAACCCCTAGCCCCGTGTCACTCCCCCTCGACAATCCCGAACATACCGCCCCGCTACGGACCGACACGCTGTTGGACAGCGTGTTGATCCTGTTGGCGCTGACGGTGGTGCAACGGCTGGTCGGTTTCGTCCGCGCGGTCCTTTTCTGCCGCTGGCTCGACGTCGAGCAATTGGGGCTGTGGGACATGACCTTCAGTTTTCTGTTGATCGCTGCCCCGCTTTCGGTCATGGCGATCCCCGGGGTGTTCGGCCGTTATCTCGAACACTACCGCCAACAAGGACAACTCCGCACGTTTCTGCGGCGGGCGGCCCTCGCCTGCGGAGGACTGGGCGCGGCCGCCTGCATCGCCGTCGCCTTGACGAGAAGATGGGTCTCGCTGCTGATTTTCGGGACCGAGTCGCAATCCGACCTGATCGCCTTGGCGGCCGGTTGCCTGGCGGTGGTGATCGTCTACAACTTCCTCATCGAATTGTGCGTCGCCTTGCGCAATATCCGGCTGTCGTCCGCGATGCAACTGACCAACAGCGTCGCCTTCGCCGTGCTGGGTCTGGGACTGATGCTGGGGTGGCAATGCTCGGCCAAGAGCGTGCTGCTCGGCTACGGCGGATCGTGTCTGATCGCCGCGTTGCTGGCCGTCTTTTGCTTGCGCGGGGTGTGGCGGACGTCGCCCCGACCGGCCCTGCCCATGCGGCAAGCCGCACTCTGGTCGAAGGTGGCGCCCTTCGCCGCCTGGATGCTGATGGTCAGCCTGTTGACGAACCTCTTCGAGGTCGTCGATCGTTACATGATTATCCACTTCTCCGGCGCGTCGGTCGATGGGGCGTTGAGCCTGGTGGGCAACTACCACGCCTCGCGGGTGGCGCCGGTGTTGCTGGTTTCGATCGCCGCCATGTTGGCCGCGATGATTACCCCGCACCTGAGCCGCGATTGGGAGGCCGGCCGGCGCGATCTGGTCGCCTTCCGGTTGCGGCTGCTGCTGAAAGTCTTCGGGCTGGGACTTTTCGCGGCGGCCGTGGCGGTGGTCGTCGTCGCACCGCTGCTGTTCGACTTTGCGTTCAAGGGTAAATTCCCCGACGGATTATCCGTTCTCCCTTGGACGTTGGTCTACTGCTGTTGGTTCGGCATGTTGATGATCGCCCAGAACTACTTGTTCTGCGCCGAGAGGGCCAGGCTCGGCAGCGTGGCGTTGCTGGGCGGATTGGCGCTGAACGTCCCGCTTAATCTTATTCTTCTTCCGCGGCTCGGCCTGGAAGGGGCCGTGTTGGCCACCGCCGCCGCAAACGCCCTGGCGCTGGGGCTGGTCTGTCTGTTCAACCGCCGGCTTGGATTCCGCCTCGACGCCGGCGCCCGGCTGGTGATGGTGTTGCCGATGGTGGTTTGCCTCGGCCCCTGGGTATCGGTGTTGGTTCTGGCGGCGGTCGCCGCCGAGGCCTTCTGGGGCACGCGGCTGTTCTCGCCCGAGGAGAAGCAACGACTCGTCGAGCGGCTGAACGATTTTGGCAAGCGGTTCGGGCTGAAGCGTTTTGCTTTGCCGGCAAAAAAGTAGGATGGGTCAAGCGAAGCGTAGCCCCATCACATTTTTTTCCGCTACTTCAACTCGTCGATTTTCCAATT
>JAUWPQ010000119.1 GCA_030611515.1 Planctomycetota bacterium
GCGTAGCAGAGCAGACCGATCAGGCCCGTGGCCAGCAACGCCAGCGTACTCGGCTCTGGTACGAGTTCGGAAGAACAGCGAAGGTTGTCGAAACCGATAACCTTGGTGCCAGACGTTGTTGGGGCGTTCATCCCCACCATGACCCCTATTCCGTTGCCGATTGCGGAATCACCGGCATTGACGGTGTATGAGACGGTCTTATCGACGTATCGCCCTAAGGTCAATTCACCGGTCGTACCCGAATATTCCGCCAACGTCGTGCTGGTAGCGGCGTCAATAATCCGCACAAAAAAGGTTTCGCCATAATGGGTGGAGGCAAGACGTATGCCGACGGCGGCTGTAAGCGTATAGGTGTATCCAGCCTCAAACGTGCTGCCCGTGGTTTGGTAGGCGCCCACCCAACCGGAGTAGCCGTTGTTTATTATGCTGAAGCACGTATTGGTTCCATCACCACCCAGCGGTGTGCCTGAACCACCGGCATTCGTATAAATGGTGGCTGGCGGGTTGTGTACGCCTACCATCAGACTGAAGACACTGGTACTGCTGCTCTTTCGCGTCCAGTCGTACTCAGTCCCGGTGTTTTGGTTGTACGCGCCATCAGCCAGGACCTGGTCTTCAAAGCTTGCGTTCGTAATTGGAATCGACTCCGCGAAGGCGGAGCCTACCAACAACGATCCGACGGCCACCAGGGCAATACCAACACATAGTAAATTTCTGCGACTCATTTGAAACACTCCTAAAAAATAGTGGAAGAGACATCAACTCTTCCGTTCTTGTCAACCGTTGCCGGGCCGGCAGCGACATGCTACCAAAGTTTATCCCGAGTAACGGCCCTCGCTTCTTTCTGTCCCATACTGAACTCACTCCCGTTGGGGCGACAGTTGCACTATCGTCCCCAACAATGGCGCGACCATCGCCAAGCGGCTTCATGGATCATTCATGGTGTCACCCCCCTTTCCGTTGAGGCAGGAGAAAAAGGGGACAGGTCCAATTTGTGCAAAGCACCCTCCGGGCCGTTCCGGCAAATTGGACCTGTCCCCTTTTTCTCCGCCGGGCCCTCGTACAACTGCCTTACCTCCTCCAGGCTCAACGCCCGGTGGAAAATGGTTACTTCGTCGATCCGCCCATCCCAGAACGACACGGGCAACAGCCCCGTCGGATCTTCCGCCATGTTGTTGCAGCCGAGCAATAGATATTTTCCCGGCGGAACGGCAATAACGCCCTCGCACGGCAGGGATTTCGTCTCGACGCCGTTGCGGTACAGATGAAGGACCGATCCGTCGGCCACCACGGCCACATGCTGCCACTGGCCGGTGGGAAACGGATACGATTCGCCTTCTACCGCCAAACTATACACGCTATCTTTGCCACTGAATGGAGTGACCCGCGCACACCAGCGGTCACGAGTCAAATCGCACTTAAGACGAAACCAGTTGCGGCTGCCGCCTTCGCTAACGAACGTAGCCCACTCTTCCCTGCTATCGGCTAGCACCCAGGCGGCGAAGGAATACTGGTTCGAGTCGCTGTCGGGCGTTCTGGGCGCGATCACGTAGTCGCCGAAGAACTCGCCCCGCAACTCCAACCCGCCGCCGAACCGGCCGGCGCACCAAAGCCGTTCGAGACCGCCGGCGCGGCCGACCCCGCTCAATTTTCCATGACGCCCACCCGGCGCCGAATCGAATACCGTCAATAGGTCTTTTTTATCGTTCGGCCGCTCCATGCGGTAATAAGCGACCGGATCGAGCGACATCACAAGTTCGGCGTAGGCATCGGCGCTGGCCTTTTGCACCTCTTTTGGCGGTGGCATGACACGGGCAAATGTTTTCGATCCATCGGCGTCGGCGACAACAATCGCCGCATTGCCGGACCGCACGACTCCAGTCTGACCGGCCAATAGCACCCGTCCTCCGTCCGCTTCTTCACCGCCGGAATCAATTGCCGCCAAACGCACCGAGCCGACAAACACTTGCGTCTTGGTCCGCCCTCGGTCGCTCACCTCGACGCCGAACTCGGTGCCGAGGTCGGTGACGACGGCGGTGGGAGTGCGGATGGAGAATAAGGATGAAGGATGAAGGATGAAGGATGAAGGAGATTTCTGATTTTTGATTTCTGATTTCTGATTTGCCGCTTGCGGTTTCGCACTGGCCACTGACCACTGACCACTGACCACTTTTGCAGTGAGTTTTCCCAGCGCGAGGTAGCCGCCGGCGGTGGATTCGACCTCGTAGGTGCAAGGCCCTTGAAGGATGACCTTCGCCCCGGAGTCGTAGGTGATTTCCATTAGGCCGGAGTTGAGGATGTATTTGCGGTCCAAGGGAACGTGGGCGAAGTCCGGCGGCGGCAGATAGTGGGGATCGTCGGACCATTTCACATCGACCATGCCGGTGATGCGGCCGACGAACACCATCTCCGGCATGGCGTCCGACGGAACCGACTGCGACGGCGCCTCGGCGATATGCTGGTGGTGGTTGACTTCTATGGCCCAGCACACCAGCAGCATCACGCCCATGATCACCGTGGCGACCATGCAGGAGAACGCCCAACTGCCGACGAAGTCAGAGGTGGGTAGTGGGTAGTGGGTAGTGGATAGTGTGGGGAATGGGGGCTCGGGGTTCGGGGTTCGGGACCATTGGCCTGACGGCGGTTCAACTGCCGCACCAACGGGAAGGTCAATGGCCGGTGAACCGACCGTCCCTAGTCCCTCGACATCCTCATCAACGCCCTCGTCTATTCCGACGCAGGACGCGAGCAAGGAAGCGTGAGTGCAGACGGCGACGAATGTGTCTCGATTGCAGGGATCCTCGGCCAAGAGCGAGTTGAGCCGGTCGCGCTGCGGCCCTGTAAGCCGGCCTTCCAGATAGAGAACCACCAGCTCCATCAATTCGTCGCCCAAGGCGGCGGCGGGATCGAATTGTGCGTCGCCTTCATTCATCGCCGGCAACCTGTTTCCTCGTTACGATTTTCTCTTCGATGCAATCGGCCAAACTGCGATGTGCGCGGGTTATCGCCCGATAAACGGTCTCGACCTTCATCTGCAACCGCTCGGCGATTTCGTTGCTGCGGAGCTTTTTGGCGTAGCGGAGGGTCAACAAACGCCGTTGCTTGTCCGTCAACCGATGGAAACACGCCCGAAGCATCTCCGCGATGGCTGATTCGGCCAACTCGCCTCGATGGTCGTACGGTTCCCAGTGGGATTCCAACTTGTCGAGCACTTCTTCGCTCAAGGGTGGAGGCAATTTTTTCTTCCCGCGCAAGGCTTCCAGGGCCTTGAACCTTGCGGCGCGGCGGAGCCAGACCTTCAGCCGCGGCTCGTCGGCCACTTCGCGTCCCTTGTCGAGGGCCAGCAGCGCGACTTCCTGCACCACGTCTTCGCACAAGCCGAAATCGCCCGTGATCGACCAGGCGTAGGCGAGCAGTTTGTTCCGCTCCGCCATCAGGACGTGAACGAGTTGTTCGGTTTCCAGCGCCACCGGCCACCCCCGAAGAAATGCATTCTCAAGCCGGCGCCGTCACCGCGGCAATGCCGCCGCGCACGACGCCGCTCATACATTAGTTATGTGACAATTCCGCGGTTAATCAGGACACGGAGAAGAGAGAATTTCCGCCCCTACCCCCATAATAATTGGATTCCGGACGGGGGCGCAAAAATTCATGCACTCCAACGGGGATGCTTCGCCTATCCGGCGGGTGGGTATGCGGCATAAAGCCGCGACCGGTGGTCGCGCCCGATTGAATCCCCGCCTCCAAACGGCAATTCCGACGGCGCGACCAGCGGTCGCGGTTTTATGTCAGAACCGCATCGACTCGGGCAGCAAGTCTTTCATGCGGTCCAGGAAGCCGCTGCGTTCGGGCGGAGTCTCCTCGGCCGGGGGCTGCTTGGCGGCGGACGCCCTCTCCGACGGCACAGCGCCCGGCGGCAGGGGAACGTTCTCCTCGAGAAACCGCGGCCAATAACCCTCCAGCAGCCGAAGGCAATCGCCGACTTGCCCATTCTGAAGTTTTACGTCGGCCAGTGTGATAAGCTTCGACAGTTCGATCATTTCCGGCTTGGTAAAGGCCAGATTGAAAACTTGCACGTCGTCGATCCAGACCTCGCCGGGGCCCATCAGGTCGAATCGGACGCGGATCGAGGCAAGTCCCTCCAGCGGAAGGTCGTCAACCTGAAAGACGTATCGTCCCCACTCGGGCAGGATAGGGACGGCGGGCCGACCGGGATCGGGCGCCGAACCGACCGGGGCATAGCGGTAATAGTCGTGCCCGCGGAGTTTGCCTTCCACCGCCAACCGTAGCGGCGGTTGACTTGCCGCCTCGGACGTCCGCAGCCACACCGATACGGTCAGCCGTCCCGTGGCCGGCGCGGCGAACGGCCGGCTCACCAAACAGGCCACCGGGCCGGCGCTGGCGATCTTCACCGACTGCCGGTCGCCGTGCCGGTGCGTTTCATCCAATTTGATTTCCACGTCGCTGCGATTGGTCGTTGCCCAATCGGGAACCGGATCGTCTCCGACCGCGGGTTTCTCGAAATCCGCGTTGACCACCACGTCCAGCGGCGGCGGATTGCGCAGCACCGCCGCTTGGGCCCCAAGCCGGCGGATATTCAACGCCAACTCGGCATCGACCGCGCCGGACCAGACGACGTGCGGGTTGGAGCATCGCGCGGCGGGGTCCGAGAGCCGCACGGCGATCAGGTCATAAGGCTCCAAGCCGACTTCCCAGTACAGGCCCGAGCTTGCCTTGGGTTTCAACGGTTCGATCTTCCGCGCGCCGGTAAGCTCCTCGATACGGCAACCGGGCGCGGCTTTGACATGGAGGCGGGCGGTGACCGGAAACGGGGCGTCGTTGACGGCGTACAGATATGTCCGGCCGCCGTGAGCGCACCAACGGAACGTCACCGGCTGCGATGCGTCAGCCGCCCGATTGCCTCCCACCGGTTGGAAACGGACCGATGGCAGGGCGCGGTAGGCGGCCGCCAGATTGCGCAGCGTGTCTTCCCCGCCCATCGGCAACACCCAACCGCCGTCGACCATCACCTGTGCGTCGAGCGTGGCCAGGGCGTGGACAAATCGCCGTCGGTTTCGCGCCCCCGCCGGCGCCGGCTGTGAGACCAGCCACGTTTGACTTGGCTTGAAGGGATTTTTTCGATCAAACGAGCCGATGTGGATCTCGCGCGGCTGGTGGAAAAAGATGCTGCCCGGGGTGGCGAACCCCTGGAAACAACTATCGATGTCCGGCATCTGTTCGATTTCCAGATCGACGGCGCGGCGGCCCAAATTGCCCTGGGGCATGATCCGCTCGGGCCGCAAGAGGACGATCCGTTCCGAATCGCCGCGGAAATGGCGGGCGTCGATACCTACCCGCAACAACGCCGCGGCGATGGTCGTCTGCCGGGGCAGCGCCGGCCGCAGTTCGGCTTCCAGCGCCGGCCCGCCGAGCATGTTCACCCCGACCAGATAGAGGCGTCTGCCGGGGTGGATCGAGGCGAGTTCGGCGGCGGCGCGGCGGTAGAACTTCGCCAGTTCCGCCGCCCGCCATTGGAGCCATGCCCTGCGATTTGGTTCTTCAGCCAGAAACTTCGCGCGCCGGGCGAAGCGTTGCGGCCCCGCGCCGGGAACGCGCAGATCGGTCGCCTGCTCGAACCGGGCAATCGTCGCGTCGTCCAACCCCCAATCCGGTCCGGGGAGTTGGGCGTAGCCGTCGGCCGAGAGCCGCACGGCCACTCCGGCAAACGACGGGCGCCGCGCGTAGCGGGCGGACAATTCTCGCAACACACCGAGCATCGCCGCTTGCACGCGCGGATGGAGCACGTTGTAGTAGGGCGCCAAACCACGCCGTGGCGGCCAGACGCCGCACCATGAAGCCCCATCGGCGCCGATCCATTCGATCCCTTCGGATTCAGGTCCGCCGGCACGGAGGATCGACTCCAACTCGGGCAGCGGCGCGGCGAACTCGACCGTGGGTATCAGTTGCAGATCCTCGCGGTCGAACAACCGCAACAGCATCTCCAACACGTCCTTTTGGACCGGGTCCTGGGCGGAGGCGAAAAACGCGCCGGTGTCGTAGCGCGGCGTGGGTTGCAACAAAGCACTGGGATAGATCGCGCTGCCGTCGGCCAACACGGCCAGCATCAAGCCGTTATAGCCTGCGTGGTGAAGATACTCGACCAGCCGCGTCCCGCCCTCGTGGAACGTCCACCAATCGTCCAGGCTGCGGCCGCTCCAGGCGTCGAAATATTCGTTTGCCGAGAAGTTTTCGGACAACAGGGGGCGATCGAGGTACGCCGCCAGCAGCCGCTGGCTCGCGCCCACGCGACGCGGCAACGACCGCGGCAACCGCTCGCCGCCGGTCAGAACGCGTATCTTTCCGTACACCGCCGGAGCCCGGTCGCGCCCGTTGGCGACCAGCAGCAAGGGCGTCGTGGTGCGGGGCCAGAAGATCATTCGGTAGCGCTGCCAACGCGGCGGAGAGTCCTCGGCGGCCACTTCCTCGGCGTTGTCGAATCCCGCCCCCATTTCCAACGGCATCAATGCGCCGTCGGCGTTCGGCTCCAGAACGCTGATCCTCAGGGTCTGCGGCACGTCGCTCGGATATTCAACCTCCAAAACGTGCGGTTGTCCGGGCCGGTTGATCGGCAGCCAGTAAGCCTCCCAACTAACGTCGGGCGACTCGGCGTTGGGTTTCAACTCGGCCAATTTGCCCAGCGCGTGGCGGCGCGTTTGCAGGCAACCGTTTCCCAACGGTCCTTGCCACGACCGAGGCAGACGCGACTTGGTCAACGGCAACTGCGGCAATTTATGAAGTTTCTCGTACCATCGCGGATTGGCCGGGTCGATCTCCAACACCTGCGTCAACTTTTCGTCGGGCCGGCCGGCCGGCGGACGCCGCGGATCGAGCACCACAAGCTGCACCCGCCGCTCGGCGATCGTGCGCCGCCAACTCAACGGCTGCCGGACCGCCTGGGACCAGTTGGGACTGGTCGCGGCGATGATGACGATATCGTAGACCCCCTCCTCGCCGGGCAAAGACGTCTCGAAGGCGACGACCGCCGCGTCGTCGGCTTGCACTTCCTCCTGTTGCGACCAATACTCCTTCTTGCCTCCGAGCAGTTGTGCCCGGATGCGCACCCTCTCGTCCGCGGATAAGGGCAGCCCCCGCGGCTCGACATTGAACTTGAATGGTTCGCCTGGTGCGAATACCAGGTTGTCGCGCTCGAAACGGACACGGAGCAAGTCGCCCGGCGCACGCATCGCCAGCAAGCGGTTTCCTCGATCGTCCAACTCTTTGTTGACGAACTCGCCGGATAGCTCGGCCAACGGAATCTCGATGGCCGTCGAATGGTCGGGTTGGTCGGCGGCCGAAAATCTCAGCAGCAATTTCGCGGTCGGCGGGGCGGAGACGAGCACGTCGACCCCGTCGTAACCGCGTGGACTGCGCTGCCGGAAGCGAAGTTTCGCTCCGCCGCCTCGCGCGGAACCTTCGAGCCACATCGAGCCTGGCTCATCGGCCTCGATACCCAACGGCCGCGGCTCGGAGAGCGTTCCTTCGCTGACCGAGATGGTTCCGTGCCAGAGCCGGTTTTCGCCGCCGCCCCAGGCGATCCGCACACGAACGTCGCCGGCCGCGGCCACGTGTGCCGCCAGCGCCAACGACAGAACCAATCCGGCGCAACAAAAACGCCTCGCGGCGACCGTCCAAGCGGTCGGCATACGGTCTGCTTGCGATGTCCTCGGACCTCCCTGTCCGACCATCGTTAATCCCGCGGCTGCAAGGCGATTAGAACAATTGAGGGCGGATTATAGTGAGAACCCCTCTACCCCACTATGCCGATTGGGCGGATTTTATATGCCACAACCACTCTGCTTACAACAGACCGGCTAAGATGGGCGGGATGGCGAGATTACGTTGCCGACCACTCGGGGTCGGGATTGGGGCATATCTTCGGCGTGATGGACCCTTGGATCGACGCGACGGCACGTTCCGCGACTGCCACGGCGTCGGGGTCCGGGTGGGCCTCGATGGTCACCTCGAAACGGCGCGACTCGCCCGGCGCCAAGGTGGCCACCCGCCCCTTTTCCTTCTCGAACGACCGGCGGTTGGGATAATTGATAGCCGGCTCCAGGCCGGTAACGTATCCGTCGGCTGCCGCCTGCTGGTTTTTCCAAAGCGTGAAGCAAGGCAACTGCTGCTTGTTGAACTTAACGCTCACGCCCTGGCGGCCATCTGCCGAACGGAGCAGCGCCCGCGTTTGGCCCGAGGCATCGGCGGCCAGATCGAAAAAGAAACACGCCTCGGGTTTGCCCGGCGTTTCGGGACCGTAGACATTCCAGTGGTCGATGTCCGCCGCTGCCACGGCGTCGCTCGGGGCGACCTTCTTGACCGGCAGAACGAGACTTGCGCCGGGAGCAAGCAGCGGCGTGCCGAAATTGACGTGATAGATCAATTCCAGTTCGCCCGGCTCGGCCGAAAGGTTCGTGATCTCGTCCGTAACGGTCAGCCAAGGTTGGCCGACCTTCGTGCTGATAGTCGAGACCATTTGCAGCTTGCCGCCGAACAACCGGGCTTCTTCGACCACGCCGCGAACGGCAATCTCGCCCGAATCGCCGTCGATCGTCACTTCAACCTGGTTTGCCGGCGTATTGGCGATTTTTCCGTGCAGCGGCCATTGCAACGTGCCGTCGAGGCGAAACTCCGGCGCGCCGTTGCTCTCCAGGCCGCAGCGGACGAGCATCTCATCGAAGCCGCTGAGCCAGCCGATGCCGCTCGGCTCCCATAGCGGAACCATCGCCGGATTGACCGGTCCATCGACCGGCGACGACCAACCTAGATGCATGTCTCCGCAGATTGCTCCCCAGATACCCATTCCCCGGGTCGGAACGACGGCGAACCAGAGCTGTCCATTGTCCACTTCGACAAGGTCGACCCCGTCGCGCAATCCGCCGCGAAGCGTCCGCTTCGTGACGCTGTAACCTTTGGCCGCCCCGCCCACGTCTTCCGGTCCGATGGAAAGTTGTTCCAGATATGTGTCCGCGGCAACGTCGGTAAGGGTCCAGGTTTTTCGGGGCATGGCAGGTCTCCACGAATGCGAGAAATGGCTTCTGCAACCTCGCGCGTCAAGAAAGGCCAAGAGATTCCTTCAGGCAGCGGTCCACTCTCTTCATAACCTCGGACGGAAGTCGGCCGATTACCCGGCCAATGAACTGCCGATGGAGCGTAATCAGATGTTCACACTTTACGGCCGACGTATGCAGCAATCCCGTCTGTCGTCCTTCGGGCGTGTTAATGTCGACGAGCAGTTGCGTGGGTTCCACGGCGGCGCGTAGCGTACTGCCGGTAATCATGGCCAGAATCACGTCGTCCAATCGCTGATTGTTGCGGTCGCATTGCACGATCAATGCCGGACGTTTTTTGCCGCCGCTCCGGTCACTGAAAGGCAATTCCGCCAAGACGATGTCGCCGCGTCGCATATTCATCCCTGTTTTTGGTGCGCGTCGTAATCGTTGTACTCATCCATTAGAGGAGCATCCCATCCGGCCCGCATGGCCGATTTCACTTGAGCCGTGTAGGTATCGCTCAAGTCGTCCTTAATTGCCATTTTGAGCCGCCGGAATTCATCCGCGGACAGGAGTACATAGGACAGATGAGTCTGGTCGTCCACCAGTTCCACCGGCACGCCGGGATGGCTGACGACCGCCATTCTTAACTCGTCTGGCATTCTAACGGTCATAAATGGACTCCTCTTCTTGGGACGTATGCATTGTAACAGAAACTGTCGCGTCGTGTGAACCATCAAAAGATTAAACATGGGATATTTTGTGAAATTTCCCCATTTGGAGAAGCGGATCGGGTCACTTGTAAACGGTCGTTATAGGGTGTACAAAGATCGGCAATCTTGAGTATCTGGTTATCAATGTTGTGGACAATAGCCGGGGGCTAACAGCCCCCGGAGGGAAACTCCCGCAATTCGCGCACATTCCGGGGGCTGTTAGCCCCCGGCTATTGTGACATTTGCTTCCTGATCCTCAATAACCGGCGTCAGTAATCTTTCCCTGTTCGGAGAATCAACAGCCATGTGTGCATCGAAAATCGTCAATCGGGACAACGTTGGAGCCGTTTTGGGCCGCGCATTGGACGCCGGGGAAGGGCTGCTGCGACTGACGCCCACCTGGGTGCCGCGCAACTTCCTGCACCCCGGCAAGCGGATCAAACTGGCCCCGACCGACTGGTACGCCCTGGGTACGCACCGCGGCGGCATCGACGAACGATGGTTCGCCAGCACCACCGAGGCCGCCAACGACGGCCGCGCGCCGGACGAAGGGCTAAGTTACTGTGTCTTCGAGGGCGAACGGTTCCTGCTCAGAGACGCCGTCGAAGAGGCCGGCCCGCTGATCGTCGGCAAGACAACCTGGAAAAAATACGAACGCTGGCCGGTCTACTCGAAGTTTTTCGACAACATGGGACCGATCCCACACCACATGCACCAGCGGGCGGAACACGCCGCCCTGACCGGCCAGCAAGGCAAGCCCGAGTGCTATTACTTTCCGCCGCAACTAAACGCCGCCGAAAACCACTTCGACTACACCTTCATGGGCCTGGAGCCGGGTACCACGAAGGAAGACGTCCGACGCTGTCTGGAGGACTGGAACAAGGGGGACAACGGCATACTCGATCTGTCGAAGGCGTATCGCTTGAAGGCGGGCACCGGCTGGATGATCCCCGCCGGAGTGCTCCACGCCCCCGGCTCGATGTGTACCTACGAGCCGCAGTGGGGCTCCGACGTGTTCGGCATGTACCAATCGCTGGTCGAGGGGCGCGAGGTGCCGTGGGGCTTGCTCGTAAAAGACGTGCCGAAGGACAAACACCAAGACCTGGACTTCATCGTCGAGCAACTCGATTGGGATAAGAACGTCGATCCGCTTTTCAAGGAACACAACTACATCGAGCCGATCGTCGATGAAGCATGTTCCGGCCCGGGCTACACCGATCGCTGGATCGACTACGGTCGGTTTGACGGCGAGCAGTTGGTCTCGGCCAAGGAGTTGACGGTGATGCCGGGTGCGAAGTGCGTCTTGAAGGATCCCGGCGCGAGCGGATGGATTACGGTTCAAGGCTGCGGCCGGTTGGGCAAGCTCAGAATTCAAGCGCCGGTGATGATCCGTTTCGGCGAAGAACCGTGGGACGAAGTGTTCATCACCCACGACGCGGCCATTGCCGGGGTGGAGATCGAGAACACCGGCGGCGAGCCTTTGGTCGGGCTGCGCTACTTCGGTCCCGCGACGCACAAAAATATGCCGGAAATTGGGGATCACCGGAAGAAGTAGCGATCAAAGTCTCCCCTCTCCCGCAAGCGGGAGAGGGGAGGAAGACAGTTATACGATGGCGGCAAAGAAAAAAACGACGATGCTTGAGCGACGGATTACAATGCACCTCGCGTCCGTGTCGGATTCGCCCAGATCGAAGAATGATAAAACTCCAACAGCTTGTTGGAGTATTGGGCGATTATTTGTCGCGCAGTCTGCGCGACAATTACCAACAAAGTCGTCAGCAATCGCAAACGAATAATTTAACGGTAAAATACAAAACGACACAAAAGGAGATAGTCCAAAGGATACAATAAGCCCGTTTGGATACCATACGGCCCAATTTGCATCAAAACTACCATTAATTAGGATTTCATCATGGCTGACACTCTCACCAACAATTACCCCAAACTTCACAACGCCGCCTGGCCGGGCGTGGTCGGCAAGGGGAACGGCGGCGAACCGCCGATCGACCTGGACACCATGCTCGACCTGACCGCCGCGGCCGAGGTCGATGGCGTGCGGTTCGACGGCTTCGACCTGTTCCTCTTCGACCCGCACGTGAGTATCGACGCCGACGACGGAGAAATCCGACGGCTGGCCGACAAGGCCAGGGAGCGAGACCTGGAGATCGGCAGCGTCGTGGCGCCCGTCTGGGGACCGACCGGCGGCGGATCGGCGATAGGCGACGCGAAAGACCGCGAAAAGTTTTTGACCCAAGTAAAAAAAGCCTGCCGAATTGCCCAAAAACTCCGTGAAATGGGCATCCGGCCCAACGGCGTGGTGCGGATAGATTCGGCCTGCGGCGTGGCACAATGGGCCGAAGACCCAAAATCCAATCAGAAACGCATCGCCGAAGTGTTCCGCGAGGCGTGCCGGATCGCCGAGGACCACGGCGAGCGGCTGGCCGCCGAAGGCGAAATCTGCTGGGGCGGAATGCACAGTTGGCGGCGAATGATCGAACTGCTGGAGATGATCGACCGACCACAGACCTTGGGCTTCCAGGCCGACATGGCCCACACGCTTTTGTATCTGCTGGGCCACAACGACCCGGAGGACGCCCTGCTGCCGCCTGATTTCGACTGGAGCGATCGGGCCAGGTTCGACGAGGCGTACGCCACTCTTACCGCGGCGCTCCGTCCGTGGACGATCGACTTCCACGTGGCCCAGAACGACGCCACGGTCCACGGCGCCGGTTCGCACGACAAGACCGGCCGGCACTGTCTGGCCACGGACCCGAACGGCAAGTTGGACATAGTGCATTGTGCCGGCTACTGGCTCCGCGACGACGCCGGAGAATTGACGAAAACCATCCGTCATCTATGCTGGGACGGTTGCATGTTCCCCAACGCCGTGATGATGAAGCCCGAGACTTGGAACGACGTCCTCGGGGCGATGATCGCGGTGCGAGAGGCGCACGGGTGGAGGGAATAAAAAATGTCGAATGACGAAATCAAAATGCCGAAGGAATGTCGAATGACGAAATCAAAATGCCGAAGGAATGTCGAATGACGAAATCAAAATGCCGAAGGAATGTCGAATGACGAAATCAAAATG
>JAUWPQ010000054.1 GCA_030611515.1 Planctomycetota bacterium
GGCTATTACCAAGCGTCCCTACGGGACGAAAAGCGGAATCGACGACCCCGAACCCAGCGATGAATCGCTGGGCTATTACCAAGCGTCCCTACGGGACGAAAAGCGGAATCGACGACCCCGAACCCAGCGATGAATCGCTGGGCTATTACCAAGCGTCCCTACGGGACGAAAAGCGGAATCGACGACCCCGAACCCAGCGATAAATCGCTGGGCTATTATCGAACGTCCCTGCGGGACGCACAAGATGGGCCAGCAGCTACGGAAATCCCATAGGGACCGCATAAGATGACTCAGCCGTCGTCAACATGCCCTGGGGGACGGACAAGATTGCTCCATCGCCTCGACCACCGCCTTTACCGCCTCGACGCTCTTGCAAAAAGAATCTCGCTCGGAAGGAGAGAACTCGATCTCGACGATCCGCTCGACGCCAGCGGCCCCGAGAACCACCGGCACGCCGACGTAACAACCGCCCACGCCGTATTCCTTGTCGCAAAACGCCGAACAGCAGATCAATCGCTTTTTGTCGCGGACGATCGACTCGATCATCATTGCCGTTGCGGCGGCGGCGGCGTAGTAGGCGCTGCCGGTCTTGAGCATCGAGACGATCTCCGTGCCGAACTGGCGTGTGCGGCGGATCAGCTCGGCCATCCGTTCGGCGGAGATCAGTCGACCGACGGGAACGCCGCCCACCGTGGTGCAACTGGTCAGCGGCGTCATCGCCTCGCCGTGTCCGCCCACGACCAGGGCCGAAACGTCCTCGACGCTCACGTCCAACTCCTCGGCGATGCAGGCGCGGAACCGGGCGCCGTCGAGCGCGCCGGCCTCGCCCAACACCCGTTGCGGCGGGAAACCGGTTGCCCGCCACGCACGATAAGTCATCGCATCCAGCGGATTGGTCACGACGATGACGACGGCGTCAGGGCTGGTTCGCTTGATCTCGCCGGCCACGGAGTCGACGGTTCGGGCATTGGTGGCCAACAGGTCGTTTCGGCTCATGCCCGGGGTGCGCGCCGCGCCGGCGGCGATCACCACAACGTCGCTGCCGGCGGTATCGGCGTAGTCGGTTGTGCCGAGAACGCGGACGTCGCTGCCAGCGACCGCGGCGGCATGCGACAAGTCAAGTGCCTTGCCCTTGGGCATATCCCCAGACTGCGGGGCGTCCAAGAGGACGATCTCTCCCAGTTCAGCCGACACACAACAGTGGGCGGTTGTCGCTCCGACGTTGCCGGCGCCGATTATGCTGATTTTCGCGCGTTTCATGGGAAGATGTTTTCTGAATATGCGTGGCCAACGGTCGCGGTTGTACGGAAAACGCCTATTGTATTCTAGCCCAATTGACGGGCTATGACGCGAACCAATACAATGATCCCCATGAAAACACTGAACCCGGAATTGAACCAAACGGACCGAATCATCGAGTTGCATCGAGGCGGCAAGATCGAGGTCTGTCTGAAAACGCCGCTCGAAACGCGGGAAGACCTGTCGATGGCCTATACTCCGGGCGTTGCCCGGGTGTGTATGGCCGTCCACGACGATCCGGAGAAGAGTTTCGAGTTGACGATCCGGCGGAACACCGTGGCGGTCGTCTCCGACGGCTCGGCCGTGCTGGGGTTGGGCAACATCGGCCCGGAGGCCGCCATGCCGGTAATGGAGGGCAAGTGCATGCTCTTCAAGGCGTTCGCCGGCGTGGACGCCTTCCCGATCTGTCTCGACACCCAGGACGTCGACGAGATCGTCCGCACGTGCGTCTATTTGGCCCCCACGTTCGGCGGCATAAATTTGGAAGACATTTCCTCGCCGCGCTGCGTGGAGATCGAACGGCAATTGATCGAGCGGCTGGAGATACCCGTCTTTCACGACGACCAGCACGGCACGGCGGTGGTGGTGCTGGCGGCGCTGGAGAACGCCCTGAAAATCGTGCAGAAACAATTGGCGGACATTCGCGTGGCGATAAGCGGGGCGGGCGCGGCGGGAGCGGCCGTTGCCCGGCTGCTGCAATCGGTCGGTTGCCGGTGGATCGTACTCTGCGACCGTGGCGGAGTGATCAACCGGCACCGCAAACTGGACGGCAATCCCGTCAAACGCTGGATCGCCGAAAACACCAATCCCGAAGACGTCGCCGGCACGCTTTCCGACGCCGTCCGCGGCGCCGACGTGTTTATCGGCGTCTCAGGCCCCGACTTGTTGAAGGTCGAGGACGTGAAACGGATGGCCGCCGAGCCGATAGTCTTCGCGCTGGCCAACCCCGATCCGGAGATCGACCCGGAAGCCGCGCTGCCTTACGCCCGAGTCGTAGCCACCGGCCGGTCCGACTATCCGAACCAGATCAACAACGTCCTTTGTTTTCCGGGTCTGTTCCGGGGGATGCTCGACGTCCGCGCCCGGCGTGTGACTGAGTCGATGAAGATCGCCGCCGCCGCCGCGATTGCCGAGGTTGTTCCCGAGGACGAACTTCGCCCGGATTGCATAGTCCCCAGCGTGTTCGACCCGCGGGTGGCGACCGGCGTGGCTCGGGCCGTCGTCCGAGCGGCCGCCAAGGCCGACTCGCCGTCGGTCACTTAAATTTTGGGTGGCACGTCCCTGAGCGAAACGAAGGGCGTGGTACACGACCAAACCACGCCCTTCGTTTCGCTCAGGGACGTGCCACCCTCCGGCGGCCGCTTAAAGATTCCAGATGGATCATCAATACCGTCAGGTCGGCCGGCGTAATGCCGCTGACCCGCGCCGCCTGGCCCAGATCGACGGGAGAGACGCGGGCCAGCTTTTCGCGGGCCTCCGCGCGGAGATGAGGCACCGTTTGATAGTCGATGTCGGCCGGAATTCGCCGGGTGGCCAATCGTTGCTGCCGGGCTATGTCAATCTGCTGCCGGGCAATGTAGCCCGAGTATTTCGCGTCGTAAGCGATCTGGTCCGCCGCTTCCGACGAGACCGAGGCCAGTTGCGGCAGATGCGAGACCAGATCCGTCCAAGTCACTTCCGGCCGGCGGAGCATTTTCATTAGCGACACCGATTCGCAATGGGTGGTTTCCAACAGCCGCGCGACTCGGGCGATCTCCGCTTCCTTCGCTTGCAGCCGCCGAAATCGTTGCTCGTCGGCCAATCCGAGCCGATGGGCCAGCGGGGTCAGCCGCCGGTCGGCGTTGTCCGGCCGCAGCAGCAGCCGGAATTCCGCCCGGCTGGTAAACATCCGATACGGCTCGTCCACGCCGCGCGTGACCAGATCGTCGATCATCACGCCGATATACGCCTGATCGCGGCCGAGTATCAGCGGCTCCTCGCCCCGCAGCGCGAGCGCGGCGTTCGCCCCGGCCAGCAGTCCCGCGGCGGCGGCCTCTTCGTAGCCGGTGGTGCCGTTGATCTGCCCGGCGCAGTACAGGCCCGCCACGCGTTTCGTCTCCAGCGAAGGCATTAGCTGCATGGGCGGCAGATAGTCGTACTCGATGGCGTATCCGTAGCGGAGAATCTTCGCCCCTTCCAGGCCGGGTATCAGCCGCAACATGGCGTCTTGCACGTCGCGCGGCAGGCTGGTCGCCAGGCCGTTAACGTAGACCTCCGGCGTCGTTCGCCCCTCCGGTTCAAGAAACAATTGGTGCCGGGGCTTTTCGGCGAAGCGGACGACCTTGGTTTCGATCGAGGGGCAGTAGCGCGGTCCGGCCGATAGGATCTGCCCGCTGTACATCGGCGCGCGGTGCAAGTTGGCGCGGACCAGCTCGTGGACTTCCGGCGTGGTTTGTGCGATCCAACAAGGAATCTGCTCCACGTCGATCCGATCGGCGAGGAAGGAAAACGGTTTGGGCCGCTCGTCGCCCGGCTGGAGCTTGGTCTTGTCGTAGTCGATTGTCCGACCGTCGATTCGCGGTGGCGTGCCGGTCTTGAACCGCTGCAACTCGAACCCCAAGCGGGCAAGCGCCCCGCTGATTCCCGCGGAAGTCGGTTCGCCCATTCGACCGCCGGGCATGACGGCGTCGCCGAAATGGAGCAGCCCCCGCAAGAACGTGCCGGCGCAAAGGATCACCGCGCGGGCGCGATATGTCACGTCATTGGCGGTGCGGACGCCGACGATTCGTGGCCGACGTTGCGAAACCGCAAGCAGCGTTTTAGACATATCTTCGACGAGCAAGTCCTCGACTGTTTCTTCCAGCAGGGCGAGTCCCGGCCGTGCTTCGAGTATTCGGCGGATTTCCCTCTGGTAAGCGAGTTTATCGGCCTGTGCGCGGGGACCGTGCATTGCCGGCCCCTTGCGGCGGTTGAGCATTCGGAACTGTATTCCGGTCGCGTCGATGGCCCGTCCCATGGCGCCGCCGAGGGCGTCGATTTCGCGGACAATCTGCCCCTTGCCCACTCCGCCGATGGCCGGATTGCAACTCATCTGTCCGATGGTTTCGAGGTTGCCGGTCAGCAGCGCGGTGTTGGCGCCCAAGCGTGCCGCGGCCAGCGCGGCCTCGGCGCCGGCGTGTCCGCCGCCGATCACCAGAACGTCGAAACAAGATGCTTGTGACATAAGCTTTATCATAGAGTTATATATCGCGGTCGCCAATGCAATCTTGCCGTCACGGTTGACGGAGTACGGTTTGGGGTGTAGAATATCACTCGCTGGGAGTATTCACAGGTTTTGTTGTGAATGATGCCGAGGAGAAGAATGTGAAACTGGCAATCGAGACTGAACGCGAGACCGATGGTCGCTGGTTGGCCGAGATTCCAGAGCTTCCAGGAACCATGGCATACGGTCAAACCCGCGAGGAGGCGATTACGCGCGTCGAGACGCTGGCGTTGCGAGTGATTGCGGATCGTTTGGAGCACGGCGAGGAAATTCCCGAGGTGACATCCGCTTTTATGGTTGTCGTATGACGCAATGGCGAGCAGTAAAGGCTAGACGCCTGCTGGCGGCGTTGCTTCGGACTGGGTGGGCCATCAAACGCCAGTCGGGAGGATCACATCGTGTTCTTGCTCGTCCCGGTTGGCAGAACTTTGTGTTCTCCTTTCATGATCAGGAAGAGATTGGTCCCAGGATGTTGGCGAGAATCTCCAAACGCACTGGATTACGACCAGAGGATTTGTAATCCGTCTTTACGATTCGAGCAATCGTAAGGTTTCACGCCGCCAGATTGATCGGGCCGGAGGGACATTTTAGCTGGAACAGCCCGAACAACTCTTCCTGCGTCAGGCCGAGCTTGCGGCGGTCCTCCACGACGGTGAAAACAAGCCGCTTGACGACCGGCGGAAGTCGAGCTTCAGTAGACTTCTTCATGAGTGCCGAACGACTCCAGAAGAATGGCCTCGCCGCCGTCGTGCCGCACGAACCGAAAAACGATTCGCAAGTCGTGGCCGACGCTGCACGCCCAATGACCCTCAAGGCCACCCTTAAGCTTGTGCGTTCTTAATTGAGGATGAAACGCGTCGGCCGACAAAATATCAAGAATATGCTGAAGGCCGGCGGCCCGTTGCGGATCGCGCTTTATCGCACGTTTCGCCGCGCGCACAAAGGCGGTCGACCGCAGGAGGAGTCGCTTCACGACAGTATCTCTTTTATCAGTTCGTTTGCACCGACCGGGCGGCAACCGCCGGCCTGATATTCGTGTTCAGCGTCCCGGACGTCGTTGGCGATCTCCTCTCGCCGCTGTTCGATCATCCGACGGTGGAGAATGTCGACCAACTCCTCCCGTTCAGGGAGGGACAACCTATCGGCCGCATCGAGAACTTCCGCGAAGGGTATTGAATTTTGCATGGGCGGGCAACTCCTCCTCTAACCACATTTTAGCTTACCCCTCGCGGCGATGGCGGTCAAGACTCTCAAGCGGTCACTTACCAAAGTATCACCAACTCTGCGCAACTGCCATAAAGCGGTTTTTGGCGACCGTTCTCGGTTTCACGCCGCCAGATCGATCGGAACGGAGGGGCATTTTAGCTGGAACAGCCCGAACAACTCTTCCTGCGTCAGGCCGAGCTTGCGGCGGTCCTCCACGCCGGAGAAAATGGTGTCGAACAGTTCGCGCTTCTCTTGCAGAATGGCGTCGATCCGCTCCTCGATCGTATCGACCATCAGGAACCGGGTAACGTTCACCGGGCCATGCACGCCGATCCGATGGGCACGGTTTATCGCCTGGTCCTCGACGGCCGGGTTCCACCAGCGGTCGAAGAGAAATACATAGTTGACAAACTGGAGGTTCAGGCCCACGCCGCCAGCCCCGTAACTGATCAACATCACGTGCCGGCTGGGATCTTCGCGAAACCGGTCGATCACCGAATCGCGCCGCGAGGAAGGGACTTGTCCGTGATACTCCATCGGACCGAACCGTTCAAATCGCCTGGAAAGAATCCGCAGCGTGCTGACCCACTGGCTGAAGACGATCGCTTTGCGGCCGCTTTCGGCGATTTCCTCCATATCGGCCTCGAGACGTTCGAGTTTCGCGCTGGCGCCGGTGGCCGAGTCGAAGTTGCATATCTGTTTCAGCCGCAGCACCAGTTCAAAGACGTGCTGGATTGCGGCCGACTTACCCAACTCGGTCAGCCGCACCACGCCTTTTTCCTCGGCCAGCCGATAGCTTTCGCGTTGCTGGGGCGTCAGGTCGAGCGGCGCGTCGCAGACCAGTTTGGCAGGCAGGTCGGCAAGCACCTGCTCCTTGGTCCGTCGCAGCACGTGGTCGCCGATCGAACGGCCGATCGAGCGCGGCTTCATCTCCGGCGAGAGGAATCCCGGCGCGAGGAACTCGAAAATACCCAACAGGTCTTCGACGCTGTTTTCGACCGGCGTGCCGGTTAAGGCCCAACTCCGCCGGCGTGAAATCGACCGGACGATCCGGCTGGTGGAACTCGCCCGGTTCTTAATCCGCTGCGATTCGTCGAGCACGACCAGATCGAAATACGGGCAATCCATTGAGCCGCCAAGATCGCGGAGCAACAATTCGTAGTTGGCGATGCGCACGGGCACGTCGGGCAATTGCCATTGCCAGATGCGTTTCGCCTGGTCTCCTTCGATGGCGATCACGGGCACTTCCGGCGCCCATTGCTCGAACTCCCGCCGCCAGTTGGTCACCAGCGGCTTCGGGCAGACCAGCAGCACGGTTTTCACTTCGCCTCGGCGAAGCAACAGCCGGATGGCGGTAATGGCCTGCATCGTCTTGCCAAGGCCCATCTCGTCGGCCAGAATCGCCGCCTGACGCGGATAGAGAAACGCGATACCCTCGAACTGGAACGGAAACGGCCGGTGGGGAAACGCCAGCAAGCTCTCGTCCAACAGCGACTCCAACGACGGCTGCAAGAGATATTCCAGCCGGTCGGAAAGTTTTATTATATCGTTCGGCGGCTTGATCCGGGTGTGGCCGGAAAGTATGTCATTCGGCGGCTTGATCCGGGTGTGTCCGGAAATGGCGCCGCCTGAATGTAAGTCGTCGGACACAGCCGGGGGCGGCTGTGCTACATCGGACTCGGCAAACCGAAAACTTCGCGTCCGCACCGACGGCCGGGCAATGGGAATCGACACCACGCGCGGCCGTGCAAACTCGAAGTCCAGCGGTTGACCGCGCTGTGGCGCAACATCGACCACCGGCCCGCCGTACCGACGGACGCTAAACGTCAGGTCGATGCTTTGGGTCTCCGGCGGAGGTGGCGCCTGCCAATGGAAAGTCATCGTGCTGCCTGCCGGGCCTCCTCGATGGCCTCGCGGATCCGCTCGAATGGCTCGCTCAGATCGAACGACTCCTCCAGTTCGGCCAACCGCTCCACGATCAGCCGGCGGTCTTTGCCGTCTCGCTCGGGCAGGGCCAGACGGTTTCCGCCGTGTTGGAACAGCGCCAAACGTGGCCCGTCGTCGTGGGCCGTATCGAGCCGGAACGTTTTCGCCGATTCAGCCGCGGTGGCCGAGTCGCCTTCCACCGGCGGCATGATCCGGGGATCGGAAGGCAGAACCATGACCAGCGGCGCCGAGACGTGCTGTCGAGCGGCCAACGCCGGCTCGCGATCGGTAAACACCAACTGCGTAGAGGTGGAGCTTTGGTTGATTAGCGTCTGCCCGATTTGCTCGCCATAGATGAACGCTTCGAGCGTGTGGCCGTAGAGAATCTCCTGCGCCCGATTCGGCTTGATCGGCGCCGTACAGTGGAACTCCAACGGCCGGCCGGCCATGTTTAGGACCAGATACCCGCCGAACAGCCCATCTTGCGGATGATCGGTAACGGTCAGAAATCCCAAAGCCGGCTTCGTTTTACGACTTGTGGCCTCCATTAACCCCCTCTTCCGGTACGATTTTCTTCAATCAATGAACAATCTCCATTTCCGCTGCTTTCAGGGGCATCGGGCAAGTGCATGGGATGACTTTAGGGATTAGATTCTTTGATCGGAACTTGAGGCGGCTGTTGACGCCTTAAAAGCGTGTGATATGCACTCGTTTTGCAAGGTGGCGAATCGTCGCCCCATCCATCCCCCCCGCCAATCGACGAATCGGGGCCGTTTTTTTGCCGGCTACTCGACAATTAGGGCACTTTCTGTTTATACTAGAAGGTGAAAGGATTAGTGCCCATGAGCCGTGAATCACAGCGAACGCGTCCTCCGCTTTTCAGCCAGATAGACGTATCTCAGGTTGTTCATGCCGCGGCCTCGAACACGCGTCAGGACACCGAGCAGACGCGGCTGTTGCGCGAACTTCTTTCGGCACAGGACCGGCAGAACGAGTTGCTCGAGGAGTTGGTAGGTCAACTCGGCATAGCCCATAAGCAACGAGCCACCGAGTTGGGGCAGTGGAAACAGGCCAATCCGCACCTGGCGCACAACTGCCGTATGGCCGCCGAGGCCCTCGGCAAGGTGCAGGCCGAGTTCCTCGGATCGCTGACGGCCGAGATCAACGCCAACTACGAGAGCCTGTTGGACGGCGAGTTCGTGCTCAACGAGTTCGTCGACCGATTCGGTCCGCGAATGGCCCATCTTAACGGCTTGCTCCAGGTGCTCTCGCAATTGAGCGCCACTCCCAATCCGACCGGCGCGCCGAACACGCCCTAAGCGTAAGCGTGTCGGGCGGTTGCATCCAAGGAGAACGGCCGCCTTGTATTTCCAGGTCGGTCGATTAAGTCTCTACACATTCCGCCGTCTTCCAGGCTGGGGCTATTTGCTTTCCGCAAACCGCTTCCGCAACTGCCGCACCCACGGAGATTCATCGGCTTTGGATTGAAGGAAATCGGCGTAGGATGCGAAGTCTTTTTTGCGAGACTCATATTCAGCCTGCAATTCCTCCTGGATGCATTGCTTCATCTCAACACAATCAAATGTTTTGGTTTTCGTCGTCATTCGCCAACTCCAACGGGCTATGGATAGAGATTTGCGAGTAACCGTTCAACATGTTCACGCCGTTGAATTTCAGGATGCGATTAAAATTGACCATGTGCCTGAAATTCCAGCTTAGGATCATGTCTGCCCTTGCCACCGTGGCGGCAGCGACGTGCAAAGCGTCGTTCTCCATCTTCGGCCCTAAAATATTTGCCGCGACGTAAGCAGCGGCAAGCTCCCGGACTTCGGAATCGATACTGATTTCCTCAACGGCGTCGACGGGAAGGCTCTCGAACATTTGCCGCACACGATCCGGCGCGGTCACCATCTCGCCATACGTGATGGCCGATATCAGTACAGCGTAACGTCCTTGTTTGACCTCTTCAAAAAATCGCCGGCTCGAAACTGAAAACTGTTCGTCAAATACACCTCCAATAACCGAGGTATCAACGTATACTCGCAGTTTATGCATCGTTCAGCCTCCCGTGGAATCATACCCCCCAGGCGTGCATGTGTCAATGAATCGCAAAAACCCGACTTTTTTCATCACGGCAAGCACTTATTGTCCGGTACAGGCCTGTATCGCCGGAAACATCGTTCCGGCCAGGGACGATTGACAGATATCGGGAATTGCGGCATAGTGTTGAAAATACTCGATGGGGAGAAAAGCCATGTCATTTATTCAGACTCTTCAACAAGATATCATCGCCTTCCTCCAGTCCGCGTGGGACGTGGTTAAGAACAACTTCCACACCTGGCTGATCGCGTTGGTGGCCGCGGTGGTCGTGTTTTTCCTCTTGCGGCTGACCAACGGTCTGCTCGTCCGCTACGCCGCCCGAATGGCCGAACGTGAAAAAGGCGATTGGTTCCACGACCTCGAATCCGTCTTGCGGCGGACGAAGACCTGGATATTGCTGATTTTGGCGGCCTGCTGCGGCAGTCTTTTGCTCGGCTTGTCGGTAAACTCGCTGGAAATCGTGAAGATGGTCGCCGTAACTGCGCTGCTGATTCAGGCGGCGCTGTGGGCCAACGCCCTGGTGGTTTCCACCGTCAAACGCTTCGCCGAGCGGCGCAAGGAGACGGACGCGGCCAGCGCCACCACCCTCTCCGCGCTGGGATTCGTCGGTCGGATGGCGATTTGGACTGCGGCCGTGCTGCTGGCCGTAGCCAACCTGGGCATCGACGTGACCGCCCTGGTCGCCGGGTTCGGCATCGGCGGAATCGCCGTGGCGCTGGCCGCACAAAACATCCTCGGCGATCTGTTCGCCTCGGCTTCGATCGTGCTCGACAAACCGTTCGTGCTGGGCGACTTCATCATCGTCGACGACAAGATGGGGAGCGTGGAGTACATCGGCCTGAAGACCACCCGTCTGCGCAGCATCTCCGGCGAGCAGCTTATCTTCTCGAACGCCGACCTGCTGAAGAGCCGCATCCACAACTACAAGCAGATGTACGAGCGCCGCGTGGTGTTCACCATCGACGTGACCTACGACACGCCGTGCGAGAAGGTTTCGGCCATCTCGGCCATGCTCCGCGAGGCGGTCGAGTCGCAGGATCGGGTCCGCTTCGACCGCGCCCATTTTGCCCGCTTCGGCGAATCAGCGCTGGTTTTCGAGGTGGTTTTCTACGTCCTCGCTCCCGAATACGGCGTCTACAGGGACATCCAGCAGGCGATCAATCTGATCATTTTGCGCCGTTTCACCGACGAGAATATCGAGTTCGCCTTCCCCTCGCGGACGGTTTACCAGGGATAAGTGTGTGCCACTGGCTTTGCCAGTGCCGAGAGCGGTTTGACTTCCCGGCGTACCGTCGAAAGAAGTGGAGAATGGCTTAACGCATGAACATGTGGGATTTCCACGAGGTTCACGAAACACTGGCAGAGCCAGTGGCACACGTGCGCTCTACCAGCCCATCACCATGTTCGACTCAATCGCCTTGCGCGAGCATTCCAGGTCCGCGCCGGTGTGCTGCATGTAGAGCCGGATGGCGTGCAGTTTGTCGCCGGCGGCCTTGGCCAGGCAATCGCGGGCGGTTGTGCATGGATCGACCGCGCCGCTGATTCCCAACGCCGACTTCGAGATCACCCAGGTGTCGCGCGGACGGCGGGTGACACGAATCGGAGGCTCGTGGGGATAGCTTTCCCGCACCACTTCGGTGGCCTGATTGTCGTTTTCAGCCCAGGTGATAATGATATGCGATTCGGTTTCAACCTCAAACAGCGGCATGACGGGCCTCCTATTCGATTGGTGACGGCAACTGTACTCTCAACATCGTATGACCGCCGCCGGATGCCGTCAAGATTACCGCTACTCAGAGGGGAACGGCGGGAATTCGATCGCTCGGGGAGATACGTTCACAGGGGACTGTTGGCCACCGGCGAAAAAACGCATAATACGGACACGTTCCGGGGGCTTTTGGCCGCCGCCTGTTCCAACATTGTTGATCTGAGTGCCAAAGGAAACGAATGTCCGCACCCGATTTCTACTTCGCCGCGAACACCATTTTCCGCCACATCCACGATCGCTACGGCAAGCAATCGCTGATCGAATACTGGCGGTCGCTGGGGCGGGAGTATTATCGCCGCCGAACCGATCGCTGGAAACAGGGTGGCCCGCAAGCGGTGGCCGACGATTGGCGGGAGTATTTCGCCGCCGAACCGAACGCGGAGGTGGCGGTTGCGGTGGTCGAGCGGGCGGTCGAACTGGACGTTCGCGTCTGTCCCGCGATCAAACACCTCCGCGACCACGGACGCGAGGTCGTACCATATTTCTGCGAACACTGCGACCACGTCTGCGGCGCCATGGCCCAAGAGGCCGGATACTCGTTCCAACGCAGCGGCGGCGACGGGGCCTGCCGACAGAGATTCACGCAACAAACAACGTCGATCAAGGAGACCGGGTGATGCTCGGCTGCCAGGACTTTTGCGGATACTACGAATGGACGTTTCACTACTTGCGGCGCCGCTGGGGCCAGGACGCCGTCCGCCGGCTCTGGGCCGAGGCCATCGGCGGCGAGTCCCAACGACATTACGCGGAAAGCGCCGCGCGGGAAGGACTGCGCGGCCTTTACAAACAGTGGAACAAAACCGGCGTCGAGGAAGTTTGCGATTGGACCTGGACACTGGACGAGGAAAAAAACATCTTGCGCTGGGACATGCGAGAGTGCCCCAGCAAAGGCTTCCTGCTGCAAAACGACCTCCAGGCGGACGAGGATTATTGCGACCATTGCATGGGCTGGATGATTCCACTGCTGGACGAGGCGCGGGTCGAGGTGATCGAACACGAACACAACCATTGCGGCCAATGCTGGGGCACTATGCGGAGCAAGGATCGTGCGGCCGAGCCACTGGCCGTCGAAGGCGACATCCGACAAGACCGGCGTTGGAACCACGGCTATATTCACCGTTGGGAACGCGGCCGGCCGCAGCCGTTGCTGCCCGAGGTGTGCGAGTCGAGCGATCCGTGCGAGGTGTTGGCGGCTTGGTTCGCGGACGTCGATTCGCTCACGATATTGGGTCGGGAGATCGGCTCGCGGGAAGTTTGCGGCAAAATTCTTTCGCAAGATCGCTTGATTACGACCGGCGAGGTCTACGCCGACGTCCTGCCGTCTTCCGTGGAGCCGATGGCCGTGCTGATCGAGGGCGGCGAACTTTCCCGCCTGGCGGCGCGATACCTCGCCGTCCCGGCCGAGCGTCGCCCGCTGTTGATGCATGCGTTTTTGCCGCGCGCGCCGATGCTCGATTTCGTGTCGTTCGGATTGCCGCGGCCGGCGCCGATTCTGCCGTTGCTGATCCGTAACGGACTATACGTCCATCAACCCGGCGGCGAGGCCCCGGACACGCTGGAGTTGTTGGCGATGGTGGCGGCGGCGCTGCGGAAACGGATCATCCTGGTGGGCGTGGACGTCGAGAAGCATCCCGGCGTCGGCCGATTGGTGCACACGACGATCTGAATCTCGCCGCCACCCAGACGGGGAAGGCTACTTAGTTTCTGTTGCGGAAAGGTGGGTGCCATGGGTAAGCGAAGCTTACCCGTGCAGGGTTTCCGCGTTTTCCGGCTCACGGGTAAGCTTCGCTTACCCATGACACCCGGTCCAATCACTTTCCGCAACAGAAACTACTTATTCGGCAACTCGACGTCCTCGCCGCCGTCGATGGTCGTCAACGCCTTGACCACTTCCGGGGGAGTGGAGTTTTCCAGCGTTTGCAATCCGCCGTCGCACATTGCCACGCGGACTTTTTTCCAATGATGGCTTCCGATGCCCGGCCGCTTATCGCCGTTGATCCTGAAATCGATCTCGTCGAAACGCAGGTCGCGCGGTTCGTTCCAGCAGATGCCCGAATCGGCGACTTCCACCAACATGATCGTGTTGGAAGTGCCGTCGGTGATATCCTCAAACTTCCGGCAATTAGTGCCGTCGAAGATCGTATGCGGTCCAACGATCGCCACGTAGTTAGTGATGGGGTAATCCACGTCTGGCTGACTGGGACATTGATAACATCGCCCGGCTGTCTTGGCAATCGAAAGATTGTTTGGGCTATCCCAGGGTTCGTCAAAATTATACCTCTTATAGATATTGTTCCCTTCCATAAAGGGCATAATCAACACCCGCCAACTATGCATGGGCCTGCCTTCGGCGTCCGCAATATACGCAGGCGGAAAGCACTTGTACGCTTGTGCATAGTTGTGTATCGCCAAGGCGATCTGTTTCAGATGGCACCCGCAAGCACAGTCCCTCGCCGCCTCGCGGGCTGCGAGAACCGCACGCCATAGAAACACGACCCCTACAACGAAAAACAAGATGAACACGATGAGGCACGTAATCTTAGCTTTACTGCGCGGGCGCTTCGCCGCGACATCGTTTGTAGCCGTAGCGTCGTTCCGCTCGTTGCAATGAGGACACATTTGATTATCAGGCATGGGAAGACTCCGGCTGAAAACCAACTGAACGTGTATCAATCCGAGACAAAATTCGTTTAGCCCCGGCGTCCGCGCCGGGAACAATCAGACTCGTTTTTTCCATTGTCGTGGAGTTCCCGGCGTGGACGCCGGGGCTAAACAAGCGGATGTCGCAAACGACGCCACTGCAACATGTTAACCCGTCGCCTATACCTCGGTCAATCAGGCGGAAAACAAGACAGATTTGACCGCCGCCCCGTTGTGAACGTATAATCACAATAGAGGTGGCACATGGCCGAAGCAAAGCTCGATACCCAAGTCCGACGCGAGCAGATCGCCGAAGCGGCGATGAATCTGATCGCCGCCCAGGGGCTGCGGCGGATGAGCATCGCGGCCGTCGCCCGGCGCGTGGGAATTGTCCCCTCGGGCATCTATCGCCACTTCAAGAACAAAGACGAAATCATCCACGCCGTGCTCGATCGCGTCGGCCGGCGGCTTTCCGAAAACGTCGAGGCCGCCTGCCGCGAATGCGACGACCCCCTGGAGCAACTCAAGGGGGTGCTGATGCGGCATATCCGCTTCATCCGCGAGGGGAGAGCGGTTCCACGCATGGTCTTTTCCGACGATGCACAGACCGACAACTCCCGACTGAAGCAGCACGCCACGAAGATTTTTTCCGGCTATATCGGGCAAGTAGCGGAGATAGTCGGCCAAGGACAATCGCAAGGGCGCATCCGGTCGGACGTTGATCCGCGGACGGTTGCCATGATGCTCCTGGGCATCGTCGTGCCGGCCGGAATCATCTGGCACTTGACCGACGGCGGATTCGACGTGACCCGGCACGCACAACAGTCGTGGCGGCTGTTCGCACGGGCCGTCACAAACAACGAAAATATCCCAGTTTCACAATAATGTGAACGATGATTCACGCGGGAACGAAACGATGAAAACGAAACTGCCGCTGTTGATTATTGTCGTGCTCCTGTTGGCGGGCGGAGGGACTGCGTACTGGTTCTGGGAAACGAATCGCGGCACGCCGGACGGTCGAATCCGCGTCTCCGGCAATATCGAGGCCACCGAGACCCAGGTGGCTTTCAAGATCGCCGGGCGAGTCGAAAAGCGGCTGGTCGACGAGGGTATGAAGGTCGAACAAGGGGACGTGATTGCCGTGCTCGAAACGGCCGACCTTCATTGCAACGTGGACCTGCGCCGCGCGGAACTGAAGGTGGCCGAGGCCGCGTTGGCCGCGTTGCTGGCCGGCTCGCGGCCGGAGGAGATAGCGGCGGCGAAATCTGCTTGGCAACGGGCCGCCCACGCGCTGGCCGACCTCGAGGCCGGCTCGCGGCCGCAGGAGATCGCCGCCGCCGAAGCTGCCTTGGCCGCCGCCGAAGCGGAAAAGGAACGATGGCAGGCCGATCTCAGACGCGCCACGACCTTGTTCAAACGAAAAACCATCTCCAGCGAAGCCTACGACCGCGTGCGGACCGGTTATGACATTGCCGAACAGCGGCACCGAGAGGCCGAGGAAAAGTTGAAGCTGGTCGAGGAAGGCCCCCGTCGGGAACAGATCGAGCAGGCCCGGGCGGCGCTGGCCCAGGCAAAGGCCCAATACGATCTGGTCAAGGCGGGACCGCGACGCGAGGACATCGATCAGGCCCGGGCAAGGGTCGAGCAGGCCCGCGCGGGGCTCCGGCTGGCCGAGATACAACTCGGCTACGCCACGATCCGCTCGCCCATCACGGGCGTAGTGCTCTCGAAAAACATCGAGCCGGGCGAGTACGTCGCACCCGGAACGCCGGTGGTCACCGTCGGCGATCTGGTTCACGTCTGGCTGCGGGCGTACATCAACGCGATGGATCAGCAGCCCGTCAAAGTCGGTCAAAAGGCGATTGTCACCACCGACGCCGGCGGCACGTTCGAGGGGCGAGTCTCCTTCATCGCCCAGGAGGCCGAGTTCACGCCAAAGAACGTGCAAACGCAGAAAGAGCGGGTAAAGCTGGTGTATCGCATCAAAATCGACATTACCAATCCCGACATGGAACTGAAGCCGGGGATGCCGGCCGACGCGGTGATTGAAGTAGTGGATAGTGAGTAGTGAAGAGAGAAGAGAGAAGAGGGAAGAGGGAAGAGTGGAGGAGGGAAGAGTGGAGGAGCCGGATTTCGCACCCTCAACAAGAATCCTATCCAGCAATGTAACAATTGAATCTATATTTATCGCTCGGTTCACTACCCACTATCCACTACCCACTATCCACTACCCACTATCCACTACCCACTACCCACTACCCACTACCCACTAATGTCCACCGGAATTCGAGAGACATCGTTGGCCGGTCTGCCGGTATCGAAGGGAAAAGTACGCGACATCTACGACCTGGGCGATCGGCTGTTGCTGGTCAGCACTGACCGGATCAGCGCGTTCGATTGGGTTCTGCCGACGGGTATTCCCGACAAGGGGCGCGTGCTGACGCAAATCGCCGCCTTCTGGTTCCAATTGCTCGACGAGCCTAACCATCTGATATCGACCGACGTCGAGGAGATGGACCTTCCGCCGGGCACTGACCTGGAGCCGTTCGCCGGCCGCTCGACGCTCTGCCGAAAGACGGAAGTCGTGCCGATCGAGTGCGTCGTTCGCGGATATTTGGCCGGATCGGGCTGGAAGGAGTACCAACGGAGCGGCACGGTCTGCGGCGTCGAGCTGCCCGCCGGTCTGACGGAATGCGCTCAACTGCCGGAGCCGATTTTCACCCCTTCGACAAAAGCCGTCGAGGGTCACGACGAGAACATCACGTTCGAGCGGATGGTGGAGCTTGTCGGCCGCGAATTGTCCGAGGAATTGCGGCGTCGCAGCCTGCGGATATTCCGCCGCGGGTCGGAGCACGCCCGGGAGCGGGGAATCATCGTCGCCGACACGAAGTTCGAGTTCGGCCGGATCGGCGACGAGTTGCTGTTGATCGACGAGGTGCTTACGCCCGACAGTTCTCGTTTCTGGCCGGCCGATCAGTATGCCCCCGGTCACGGCCAGCCGTCGTTCGACAAACAGTTTGTCCGCGACTGGCTTTCGACGACCGACTGGGACAAGAACAGTCCTCCGCCTCCGCTGCCGGACGAGGTGGTGGCGAAAACACGGCAAAAGTACGTCGAAGCCTACCAGCGGCTGACCGATCGGAAGTTTGATTTCAATACGCACTAGTTTCTTCAATCGCTTGCTGTTGCTTGTGTAGGGTGGCCGAAGTATACTGCGGCCCCCGTTTTATATGCTTGTGTCTGGGGTATTTTTTCGTTCGTCTTATTCGCATAGGTTATCATGGGGCTGCTTCTTCCGTTTCAGCCGGCGGCGGCCGAATATCCAAACCATCTTGCCCTACCGCGGCCGGAACGCTTGCGTCTTCCGCCGGCTGGATGGTTGCTGGCGGCGATGGTGTTGCTGTGCCTCGCGCCGCGGGCGATGATGGCGCTGCGGATCACCAGCGTTTGCCCCGACGGGGTGATATACATTCACGCCGCAAAGGCCATCGAGGCGGGCAACCTCCGCGTGGCGTTTCGAGACTTTGACTTAAATGCCTACCCGATCATTCTCGCGGCATTGCATCGTCTGGGACTGGATTGGGAGCTGGCCGCCGGACTTTGGGGAGTGACGATCTCCAGCCTCGTGGTGCTGCCGCTTTGGGGTTGGGCCAGGCGGCAGTTCGACGACCGCGTGGCACTGCTGGCCTGTATGCTCTACGCCGTCCATCCTAAGTTCATCGAGTGGAGTCCGGAGGTCATGCGCGACCCGACCTTCTGGATGCTCTTCATGCTGGCGATCTATTGGATGTGGCGTGCGGTGACGGAAGTTCGCCACCGCTATTTCCTCGCCGCCGGCGCCGCGATCATCCTGGCCTCGCTGACCCGGATCGAGGGCCTGTTTCTGCTGATACCGCTCGCTCTGTGGACGTTTTGGCGCTGGCTGGCTTTGCGTAGCGACCGCGGCAAGTTGCTCCTCGGCGCGGCGTTGTGCGTGGTGATATTGCCCGCAATGCTGTTGCTGGTCAATATAGCGTGGTTGCACGGCCGCCACGACTGGACCCTGTTCCGGCTCGACCCGCTGGAGCACGTGCAGCCGTGGCTCGAACACCTTTTCGGCCAAGCGCCGGCCGACGGCGGCAGCGGTCCGGCGATGGGGATGACCATCGGCCGGATGGCCTGGGTCTTCTTTCCCACCATGACTCGCGGGCTGTCGCCGATCTTCGCACTGTTGATGTTCGGCGGGATATGGGGATGGCGCCGCGTCTGGTCCCGCCGCGATCATCAACCGCTGTTCTACACCGCCGTGGTAATCATGTGCGCAATCTGGATCCATCTTTGGTACGGCCAGAACATCTGCCCGCGCTACGCGTTGCCGATCGTGTTGATGGCCTCGCCGCTGGCCGCGTTGGGTCTGTTGGGGTTGGTGGCCCGATTGTCGCGCGTAGCGGAGCGGTTTAGCAGTCCGTTGAGAAAGTCGGGTTCCGGGAGTTTGGGTGCCACTGCTGGCTTGTCCAGCAGTGCAGGGAGAAACTCCCGGGAAAACACTGCTGGACAAGCCAGCAGTGGCACCCTTTTTCAACAATCTGTTCGCCGGCGGGTCCGCCCCGACACGATTGCCGCGGTAGTGCTCGGCGTGATATTCGCCGCCAATCTGACCGCCGCCATGACCAGCAATCGAGCGTATTTCGCCGGTAGGCGGACGGCCGTCGACGTGGGACTCTGGGTGCGACGGGAATTCCCTCGCCCCACGGTATTGGTCGGTCCGCTCGGAGTGACTCCCATCGTCAGTTACTATGCCGCCGAATCGCCGTATCGAGCGTTTAGCTGCGATGCGAAAGACGAGTTCATCCTGAAAATAATCGAGAACAGCCGGGCCGACGTCGTGCTGTTCAGGCCGGCGAAGCAACTCACCGAGGACCGATGCGCGGCGTTGGTCGAACGATCGCGGCGCTTGGGAATGGCGCCGGTGCGCCCGGACGCCATGCCGACCGACGAACCCGGATTCATTATCCTCGTCCGTACCGCCCGAAAGGACCTTGTGGAGTAGTCGGCACACGGAGTGTGCCTGATACCATGCCCGAAAAACTCACGGTATTGATCCCCTGTCGCAACGAATCGCACAACATTCGTGCGTGCGTCGAGTCGGTCCGTCCGGTGGCCGACGAGATTCTCGTGGCCGATTCGCTTTCGACCGACGACACCACCGAGATCGTCCGCCGGCTGGGCGACTGCCGGCTGATCGAACGGGAGTTCGTCGATCATGCCGACTTCAAGAATTGGGCGATCCCCCAAGCGTCTCATCCGTGGATACTTCAGATCGACGCCGACGAGCGGCTGACCGACCGTCTGGCCGCCGAGGTCCGCGACGTGCTCCGCCGCGACGATCCGAAGCGGGACGCCTACCGCGTGCGATTCAACAACTTTTTCCTCGGCCGGCCGATCCGGCATTGCGGCTGGAACCGCTCGACGGTCATCCGTCTGTTTCGCCGCGACGCCTGCCGCTACGGCCCGTCGCGGGTACACGAGCGGTTGGAAGTCGGGCCGGACCGGGTGGGAATGTTCCAAGGCCGGATACTCCACTACACCTGCCAGTCGCTTGCGCAGTGGACCGAAAAGCAGAACCGCTATACGACCTATTGGGCGGAAGATCGGCACGCCGCCGGTCGACGCGCCGGGTGGCTGGGAATACTTTTGCGGCCGCCGTTGCGGTTTCTGCAACTCTACGTCTTTCGTGGCGGATTTCTCGATGGCGTCGCCGGACTAATCGTTTGCCTGAGCAGCATGTATTACACGTTTCTCAAGTATGCTAAACTCTGGCAACTGAGTCG
>JAUWPQ010000291.1 GCA_030611515.1 Planctomycetota bacterium
TTTTTTGGCCCGGGGGGGGGGGGGGGGCGGCCCGGGGGTTTTGGGCCCCCCACGGGGGGGCACCCCCCGCCCGCTACACGTTCGCGCTGTGCGCTTGTTTGGCGTTCGTTGTGGGAGTGTCCGTCGGCGTTCAGGCTGAAGAACCGTCTAAAAAACCCGACGAAAAAGAAGTCTCGCCCCAGCAGGGACTCGAAGGACTGGGCTTCTCCATCGCCCCGAAAGAAGGCGGCAAGGCCCGAACCAGCCTCTTCGGCCTCGTCGGAGAAGGATACAAGTTCGTCTTCGTCATCGACCGCTCCGGCAGCATGGGCGAAGAAGGCCGCAATTCGCTCCGCGCGGTCAAGACCGAGTTGATCGAAAGCCTGAAAAACCTCGACAGCGTCCATCAGTTCCAACTGATCTTCTACAACCAGCGCCCGGTGTTGATGAACCCCGCGGGCAGGCCCGGCCGGCTGGCTTTCGGAACCGATGAGAACAAGCGTCGGGCCGCCCGGTTCCTCGATTCAATTAAGGCCAATGGGGGCACCAACCACGAAGCCGCCCTGAAAATGGCCGTTCGTATGCAGCCCGACGTTATCTTCCTGCTGACCGACGCCGATGATCCGATCCTCGAGCCAGCCCAACTGGCGAAAATCCGACATATAGCAGCGGGCATCGTCATCAACGCCATCGAGTTCGGCCCCGGCCCGAAGCCGGTGGGGCCTAGCTTTCTCGCCGATCTGGCCCGGCAAAACGGCGGCGGATACGCCTACATCGACATCTCGAAACTTGACGCCGGCAAAGCGTCGGGCAACCCCGGCCGCTAAGAGCGTGTCCTGAAATAGTTCATTTAGCCCGGCGTGAATACCATTTAGCCCGGCGTGAATACACGGCGGGGAGGAGTGGTTTTTCGCACCAGACCGTGCCCCGGGTGTATTCACCCGGGGCTAAATATGATTGTCTTTATCTTTCCTCGCAGGCAACCACGTTCTCCAACATCCGGCGAACCGGTAAAGGAGTCAAGCAACCTGTGTGTGGCAAAAATTTCTGGCAACCGAATTTTGCGATCAGCAAAAGGGGAGGTTGCCGGCAAACAGGCCGAAGGCCCAGCCGTTCTCCCAGCCCTGGGCAACGCCCGGGGACGCGAGTTGCCGCACAAGAGACGTGTCGGCCCAACGGGCCAACCGTTCGCGGCGAGTCTCGGAGAATGATTGGCCCGTTGGGCCGACACGGGACGTTTGCGTTCTTTCACGCACCCTGGGCGATGCCCAGGGCTGGGAGAACGCGGCCCCTTCGGGGCATCAATTCCGCCCCGTAATCCAGTCGCCCCAACCACTTGAGGCCGCCAGGAAATCTGGCCGCACACTACGTACCCGGTCGCTTGTTATCCGGCGTATTTAGCGGTAGAATCACCCCCCCGGTGGTCCGTTTTCCTCTTGACGGGAGGCCCATGCCGTGAGTAATTCCTCGGTTGATCAATCATATTCGTTGGCTAAGCAACGCTACGCCGAACTAGGCGTCAACACCGATTCGGTCCTTCAGTTGCTCGAAGGGATCCCGATCTCCATGCAGTGTTGGCAGGGGGACGACGTGGGGGGGTTCGAGAGCGTCGGAGGGCTGAGCGGCGGCGGCATCATGGCCACCGGCAACTACCCCGGTCGGGCACGAAACCCAGAGGAACTCCGCGCCGACGCCGCGCGGGCGATGAGCCTTATACCCGGCAAACACCGCTTCAGCCTGCACGCGATCTACTTGGAGCACGGCGGCAAGAAAATCGAGCGGAACGAGATCGGTCCCGAGCATTTTCAAGGCTGGATGGACTGGGCAACCGAGTTGGGGATCGGCCTGGACTTCAACCCGACTTTCTTCTCGCACCCGATGGCCGCCGACGGCTTCACGCTAGCCAGCCGCAACGAGGGCATCCGCCGCTTTTGGGTCGAGCACGGCATCGCCTGCCGCAAGATCGGCGAGGCCTTCGGCGTCGTCTGGGACTATTGCTGTCAGAAGCAGGGCGTGCCGGTCGGCAAGGCCTGGTTGGACGAGGTGAAGCGTTACGAAAAGGACGTTCTCGGCAAGCGGCAATAGTGCTATTCGTGCCGGAAGCGGCCGTTCAGCCCGTCGATGATCGCCTCGACGACCGCGTTCTTTCGCATGTCGGTCACCACTTCCATGTTGTGGCGCCAAGCGGGGGCGCGGCGGCGGTCGAACACCGTCGCGCCGATGGTCAGGTCGCCTTGCGTCTCCACGTCGCCGGCCATCGACTTGGTGGTGAACAATTCCGGCCGAAGCACGGACATCAGCGTGACCGTGTCGTGGACGTGGATCCCCTCCAGACCGAATTGCTGGCGGTAGCCGCGGAACGCTTGCGGCAACAACTGACGCAACAGTTGGCCCGTGCGGTTCGATTCGTCGGGCAACCGGTTGAACAGATCGTAGCCCAACTCGACCCGGTTGGTCACGTCCAGCGGAACGAGCGTCTTCGTCGAGGGCGAGCGAAATACAGTCTGTGCCGAGACGGGGTCGCAGAACATATTGAACTCGGCGGCTGGGGTGATATTGCCCGGCCCCGAGACCGTTCCGCCCATGATTACGATCTGGCCGACCAGGGCGGGCAACTCGGGATCGCGGATGAACGCCCGGGCGATGTTCGTCAGCGGCCCCAAGGCGATGATCGTCACCAGATGCGGTGCGTCGCGAACCTGATCGCAGATCACCTTTTCGGAAGGCAACAGATGTTGACGCTCGGCCACGGCGAAGCTGGTTTCACCCAGCCCGTCGCTGCCGTAAAGGCTGCGGCGATCGACCGCCAGCCGGTTGTCCGGCTCCGAGGCCGCGCCCAACCGGGGCCAACGCGGCGGATCGAGCTGCTCGATGATCGCCTGGACGTTTCGCGTAGACTGTGTTGGGGAAACATTCCCGCCGACCGCCGTAATGGCCACGACTTCCAAATCAGGGTTCCCCAGCGCCAGGCACAAGGCCATCGCGTCGTCGATACCCGGATCAACGTCGAGGATTACTTTCCTGCCCATCGCATCCTCACATTTCTCGTCGGCGAATTATACATTATATACGTCAGCATGAAATGCGATTGTATGTAGGTTAGCCCGCCGCGGCAAGACTGATATCTTGCCCCCCGAGGGGATTTCAAAGTCGCATTTTCCACCAACTTGTAGGGTGGGTCAAGCGAAGCGCAGCCCCACCACGATTTTTCCGCTGTTGGTGGGGCTGCGCTTCGCTTGACCCACCCTACATAGGCTTTTCCGCAACAACAACTAAATAGGCGTAATTCCGAGTGTTGGTCAACGAGTTTGCGATTTCCCCGCCTTTTCCGCCCCGAGAAAGATATACTTGAGGGGCTAAATGGCGATTTTTGCGGGCCAATTCCCGAACGCCATCATATACTTAATGAAAGTTAGGGCCATGAAAAAACGCGCCGTATCCACACGGAAAATCATCGTTGCCGTCGTCCTCGCGTCGGTGGTCGGAGCGTGTTTGCTTGTCTGGTTGTTCGCGGAACCGGACGACGGGTTGGTTCCCATCCTGGCGACGGTTCGTGTCTCTCAGGAAGTGATCGCACCCCTAACGGCCGTGAAAGTCGATCGGAAGACCGAGATCAACGAGAAAGTATTGGGCACCGACGTCCACGGAACGTGTCACACGACGGGCACGGTCCACATCGTCCTTACGCCGAATCCGACCAAAGCGGAGTTTGAACTCTTCCTCATCGGCGAGTCGGTTTCCGACACGATCGGAACACATGGTCCGGCGAAAATCGCCAGTCGCGCCGTTACAAAGTACAAGGCCGTCAAGTTTATCATCTTCGACGGCGATAGCTTCACGACTACGCCCGCCAAAGTGACGGCAGACACCGATCTGACGATCGAAGACGTTTCGTCCACCGAGCCGGGACTCCGCGGCCGCGTGGTGAAGAGGGTGGCGGAACGTCGAGTGCATAAGGCTTACCAGGAATCCCGGCATATCGCCACCCAAAGAGTAATCAACCAGGTTTCCCGACAGTTTGACACGGCGGTTCAGGAACATCTCGACAAGCTCAATCGCGAACTCAGACTGAAGCGGCTTCTCGGTGGGCAAATAGCCGACCACGATAATTTGCCCATGCGTCTGAGGACCACCGAAGAGTGTCTTCACGTATCGTTTCTCGCGGAGCCAGGCGACCCGAGGCGACTTCCGGAGTTCACGCTGAATCCGGATTCGGCCGTTCGTGTTGGGCTAAACCTGATCGCGCTCGCCAAAAACCCCGTGAAAACCATGAATACGATTCGCCTCCTCTACAAAAACCGCCGATCGCAAGATTCCGACAAGGGCGGACCGGACGGCAAGAGATTATTGAGCGCCGACGGCAAAATGTTGCGAGCCGTGAAAGTTGGAACGCAAGACGGATGGATCGTAATCCACATCGAGGAAAGGGAGAAAAACTAGGCTTTGTTTTAAAACCATCTCAACTGGTATTCATCAGGATTCGCAGGTATCGGTGTATGAAGGCCATTTTTAGCATTCCGGCGAAATTCTTGGCGGTCTTTTCAAACCGCGTGAAGATGCGTCGGCTTTCTTTCAG
>JAUWPQ010000307.1 GCA_030611515.1 Planctomycetota bacterium
GGCTATCCGCGCCTGTCGGCGTCCGGTTGGGGTTCCCGGACTTCCCCCTCTTCCGGCACGACCGGGAGGCTGATTTTCTCGTCCAGCCAGCGGCCGAGGTCGATCATCCGGCATCGTTCGCTACAGAACGGCATGGCCGGGCCGTCGTCCGGCTGGAACTCTTTTCGGCAGGTGGGGCAATGCGGCATGGCGATGGTTCGGTTTCTTTTTTCACTATCCACTACCCACTCTCCACTCTCCACTCTCCACTACTTCTCCGCCTTCTTCTTGTCCTTGCTCTTGCCGGCGGTGTCGGACGCGATTTTCTTTTCGGCGGCGGCGGCTTTCTTGTACGACTCGCTACGATAGTCGGTTTTGTAGAACCCCGACCCCTTGAAGACAATTGCCGCGCCGGGGCCTATCAGCCGGCGGAGCTTCACCCGGCTGCATTCGGGACACTTCCGCTTAGGCGAGGCCTTGATCGACTGGAACAACTCGAACTGGTGGTCGCAAGCTTCGCAAACGTAATCATAGGTGGGCATGGTTTTCTCACTCGGTTTTAGACACGATCACCTGGCTGGGGCGCACCACGCGGTCGTGCAACTGGTATCCGTTCTGCGTTACCATCATTACCGTGTTGGCGGGATGCTCGTCCGAAGGTTGCTGCATGACGGCATGGTGGACGTTCGGATCGAACGGCGCGTCGAGGGCCTCGATCCGCGTACAATGATGGCGTTTCAACACGTCCTCCAACTGTTGGCTGACCATCCTGAAGCCTTCGAGCAGAGCGTCGGCGTCGGCATTTTTTCCGGCCGCCTCGATTGCCCGATCTATGTTGTCGATCACCGGCAAAAGGTCTTGCAACAGGGGGAGATTCGCGTAGCGCAACCCATCTTGATATTCGCGTGCGGCCCTCTTGCGAAAGTTGTCCAATTCGGCGCGGCAGCGCAGCTCGCGGTCGCGTACCGCTTGCAGCTCCGCGGCGGGGTCTTCCACGACGGGTGGCGTTTCCACTTGTTTGCCGGCCGGCGAGACCGCCGGTCGCGGCTTTATGATTTGCGGATCATCCGCTTGCGGTTTCGCAGGTTCATGTTTGGTTGTTTTTTGTTTTGTCACGCTTGGTACTCCGATCGCTCGATTCCGCCGAGAACAGTTCTTTCAGTTTTTTGAAAAAACTCTTTTTCGTCTGGCTCACGTGGATATTTTCGATTTCGGCCAGTTGCCGCAGCGCGGCCTCGTGCTCGGGCGAGAGTGGTTTGTGGACCTCGACGCCGATCCGCACCAGCAGGTTGCCGCGGCCGTGGTGTTTCAGGTTGGGCATGCCGTGCCCCCTAAGGGAAAATACCTCGCCGTTTTGAGTGCCGGCGGGTATTTTTATTTCCTCGGGACCGTCGAGGGTCGGCACCTCGACTGTCGCCCCCAGCGCCGCCTGCGAATAGCCAATAGGGATTTCGCAGATCAGGTCTTGCCCCCTGCGTTGGAACAGCGGGTGTTCGGCGATGTGGATAAAGCAATAGCAGTCGCCCGGCGGGCCGCCATTGGGACTCGGCTCGCCCTCGCCTTGCAAGCGGAGTCGGGTGCGGTTGTCGACGCCGGCCGGGACGTCCACTTTGCGGGTGACCTTTTTCTTTACGAACCCCGAGCCTCGGCAATCGCCGCATGGATTGTGGATCACCTGACCCGCGCCGTGACAGGAAGGGCAAGTGGTTTGCACGGAGAAGATGCCGGTCGATTGCACGACACGTCCGTGCCCGCCGCAATATCGACACGGCTCGGGCCGCGTACCCGGCTTGGTGCCCGAGCCGCCGCAGGTCTCGCAGGCCGCGTGCCGCATGATACGGACCACCTTCGACGTGCCGTGGGCGGCCTCGCTCAGGTCGAGTTCGACGTCGCAACGGATGTCGGCGCCCTGGTGGGCGCGTGCGCCGCGCCGGTGGCCGCCGCCGAACAGATCGCCGAAAAGCCCCTCACCGAAGATGTCGCCGAAGGCGCTGAAGATATCGGAGATGTCGTGGAAGTGGGGCGCGCCGCCCCCTTCCAAGCCGGCGTGGCCGTAACGGTCGTAGCGGGCCCGCTTGGCGGCGTGGCCGAGTACCTCGAAGGCCTCGGCGGCTTCCTTGAACTTGACCACGGCCCCGTCGTCGCCGGGATTGCGATCGGGATGGAATTTAAGCGCCAGCTTCCGGTAGGCTTCGGAGACTTGGGCCTCCGTAGCGTTCCGATCCACTCCCAGAACCTCGTAATAATCGCGTCTTGCCGCCATAAGAGTCAGTGGTCAGTGGCCAGTGGCCAGTGGTCAGAGAAAGAAGAGAATAGGAACATAAGCTTTCTCTTTTTTCTCTGGAATTGACTGGGGATTCTGACCACTGGCCACTGGCCACTGACCACTCCGATCTACCTTACGCTTCCCTCCACTTGCCGCTTCTTTTTGTCTTCCTTGTCCAGATCGGTGACCATCGTTTCGGTGGTGAGCATCAGCCCGGCGATGCTGGCTGCGTTCTCCAGGGCCGTGCGGACCACCTTCACCGGGTCGATGATTCCGGCCTTGAACATATCAACGTACTTGCCGGTGTTGGCGTCGTAGCCGATCGCGGCGGCCTTCCGGCCAACCTCGTCGGCGATCACCGATCCGTCCACGCCGCAGTTGTCGGCGATCTGACGGATGGGCATGTCCAGCGAGCGGAGTATGATGTCCACGCCGATCTTCTCGTCCCCTCGCGCCGCCGAGCGGGCTTTCTCGACCGCCTCGCGGCTGCGGACCAACGCCACGCCGCCGCCGGGGACGATCCCTTCCTCGGCCGCCGCGCGGGTGGCGTGCAGGGCGTCCTCGACCCGAGCCTTCTTCTGCTTCATCTCGGCCTCGGTGTTGGCCCCGACCGAAACCACCGCCACGCCGCCGCAGAGCTTCGCCAGTCGCTCCTGAAACTTCTCCCGGTCGTAGTCGCTGTCGGTGCTCTCGATCTGGGTGCGGAGTTGGTCGCATCGGGCGACGATGTCGGCCCGCTTGCCCGCTCCCTCGACGATCGTCGTGGAATCCTTGTCGATGCTGATCTTCTTGGCGCGGCCGAGTTGAGCAAGCTCGACGTTCTCCAGTTTCACGCCGAGGTCCTCGCTGATCACCGTCCCGCCGGTCAGCACGGCGATGTCGCCGAGCATGGCCTTCCGCCGATCGCCGAAACCAGGCGCCTTCACCGCGCAGATGTTCAAGAGGCCGCGGAGTTTGTTGACCACCAGGGTGGTGAGCGCCTCGCCCTCGATGTCCTCGGCGATAATCAACAGCGGCTTGGCCTTCTGCATCGCCTTCTCCAACAACGGGACCAGGTCGCGGAGGTTGCTGATCTTCTTTTCGTGGATAAGGATGTAGACGTCATCGAGCAGGCAGTCCATCTCAGGCGAGCGGTTAATAAAGTACGGCGAGAGATAACCCTTGTCGAACTGCATGCCTTCGACGATCTCGTAGGTCGTCTCGGCGGTCTTGCCTTCCTCGACGGTGATCACGCCGTCATTGCCGACTGTCTGCATAGCCTCGGCCAACAGATTGCCGATGACCGGATCGTTATTGGCGCTGATCGAGCCGACGCTGGCCATTTGCTCCTTGTTGTTGGCCGGCTTGGCCATCGAGCGGAGGGACTCGACGGCGGCTTGGACCGCCCGATCGATGCCGCGGCGGATGGCCGTCGGGTTGCTGCCGGCGGCGATGTTGCGCAGGCCCTCGCGGAAAATCGCCCGGGCCAGCAGCGTGGCCGTCGTGGTGCCGTCGCCAGCCACGTCGGACGTCTTCGACGCCACCTCGTTGACCAGTTTGGCGCCCATGTTCTCGAAGCGGTCCTCCAACTCAATCTCCTTGCTGACGGTCACGCCGTCCTTGGTGACCGTCGGGCCGCCGAAAGATTTGTCGAGGATTACGTTTCGTCCGGTCGGTCCCAACGTGACGGCGACCACGTCGGCCAGCTTATCCACTCCGCGGAGAATCCGCTCCCGGGCGTTCTGTGCGTATAGGAGTTGTTTGGGCACTGCTTATGGCTCCTT
>JAUWPQ010000109.1 GCA_030611515.1 Planctomycetota bacterium
GCTAGTTTTGCTATTTGCTATTTGCTATTATTTTCTATAACAATTTCCCCCGGGTATCTCTTTTTTTATGTTTTTGTGCTATTGTGCGATCAGCGACAACGGGCCGCAAGCGACCCCGCTACACGGTCAACTCGAAAATTAAAGTTTGACAAAGCACTACGCTGTACGGGAGTGTCCACGCCATCGGGAAATCCGACTTCGCATCGTTACTGCTTGATATTCCTCCACTTCCGAACGGAATGGCATATATGATTTCCCCCCCGACCGAAGACCGGGTAAAATAAGAGTGTGAAGGACCAATTGCACGGAGCAACGAGGGCCATGAACCACAAAGACCGCCTCCGATCCAGAAAGATTCGGCGTGAAGCCGAGGGATATCTGGAGCTTGGCATGCCCCAACACGCATTGCGGGCGTTGGGACGGCTGGGCAATCCGGCGCTGTTAGACGCCGAAGCGCTTTGTCTCTGGGGCGAAGGTTTGCAGGAGTTGGGGCGATATTTCGAGGCCCTGATGCCCCTGGAACGCGCCGCCCGGATGGCCCCGGGAGATGTCCGCGTCCACCTCGCGCTAGGCTGGTGCTATAAACGCACCGCACGCCTCGATTTGGCCATCGGCGCACTGGAGAGATCGCTGAAGGTTAATCCCGGCGAAACGCTGCTCCATTACAATCTGGCCTGCTACTTGAGTCTGGCCGGTCTGCGCCGCCGGGCACTGGGACATCTTGCCCAAGCGCTGGCAATGGTCCCGATCTACCGCCAAATGGTCGAAGAGGAGGCCGATTTCGATCCGATCCGATCCGACCCGGAGTTCCAGGCGATCTGCGCCAGCGCGAGAGGGCAAAGATCGGTTCCGTAGGTTATGCTTTAGCATAACTTTTCGCTAACGAACGGTTCGTTATGCTGAAGCATAACCTACTACTCAGAAAGTCGCCGGACCGCTTCGACTTGCTCGGCCGTAAACGGCACGGCGGCTCCAAGCGGCGGAGGGTCGGGAACTAGCCGCCGGGAAATCGTTTCCAACAGGTTCGCAATTCCGCTCCCAGCCAACGCGCTGATCGACAACCCAGCAGCCCGATCGCCTGGCGCGGCCGGCAGATCGCATTTGTTGTGTACCAATACCGCGCCGGGCCATTTTTCGACCAACGCCCGATCGTCGTCCGACCACGGCTCGCTTCGGTCGAAGATCAAGACCGCCAGATCGGCGTGGGAGAGTCGCTGCTCGGCCAGCTCGATTCCGGCCTGCTCCACGCCGTCCGCTTCCTCGCGCAACCCTGCCGTGTCGCATAACTCGACGGGCCAGCCGTCGATGGCCGTGGTCAGCGTGACCGCGTCGCGGGTGGTGCCGGGCGTGCGATGCACGATCGCCCGCGCGTATCCCGCCAGGGCGTTGATCGTGCTGCTCTTGCCGACGTTCGGCCCGCCGGCCAGCACCACGCTCCATGGTCGGATCAGGTGACGCCCCAATTCCGCCCGACCGAGCAACGCGTCGATCCGTTGCCGCGCGGCCGAGGTGTCGTCGGAGTTGATTGCCCGACGGATTTCCTCCATCTCGCGGCCAAGCGCCCCTTGATGTTGATCGAGGAGTATGGCGGCCGTTCGTTCGGTGCGGGCGTCGGCCAACGCAAAAAGCGCGTTGGCCGCGATCCGGTCTTCGAGGCTATCGGCAATCCAGTCGCGCCACGCCACGCGCCGGCAACCCGCCGCAACCAGCGACTCCTCGATCATCGACACGGCGGCCGTTCCGCCGTGACAGTGCAGTTCGACGGTGTCTTCTTCGCAGCGTCGAAGCACGACTTCCTCGCCGTCGAAGCGGCCGACGACAAGCCGGTCGGCGGAATGAGTCGTCAAGGGTTTTCCATCGCGGGCGTGGAACCGCGATTGCACGGCTTCGACCGCTCCCGGTCCCTCGACGCGCAACGTGGCGACCGCCCCGCGCCCCGGAGGGGTCAGTTGGATCACGCGAAGAACTGCCTGATCGAGCGCCATTTTCGACCGCCTGCCGCGTGTCAGTTGTATACACCGCCACGATGGGCAATGACGAGAATGGTAATCCGCCGGTCATTCTCATCGACTCGATACACCACCCGCCAATCACCGACTCGATAGCGGAATCGACCGCGCAACGTGCCCGTCAGGCGTTTGATGTTCGGATGAGAATGTGGGTTCTCGGCGAGGTTGTCGAAACAGCGATTGAGTTTCCTCGCCAAGGGGGAGTCGGCTTTGCGATACACTCCCAAGGCTTCTTCTGCAAGGACAACCTCATACATTGCGCCGCGCCTTTGACAGCGGGACCGTCTTGCCGAGGGAGGCTTGTTTTTCCGCTCGCCGCAATGAAGACCGGAACCCCTTGATCTTCAACAATTCCTCGGTTGCGGCGTTGTCCCCGGAATCGTTCAGGTACTCGACGAAGTGACTGGCCGCCCGCAGCCGGTCGTCGGAAAGGGTCTTGAGCTGGTCGGTAATTTGCTTACGCAATTGGCTCGTGGTCATCGTGTGGTCTCCCCAAGTCAAAGCTGCCCATACCTCTTAAACTATACTCTTTCTATCGCATCCGATCAACCCGCTTGCGGCCGCAGCGGGCAACTGATACGCTACGCCGCATGGGATACTTGATCGGAACCGACGAAGCGGGCTATGGCCCAAACCTCGGCCCGCTGGTGATCTCGGCCACCGCCTGGGAAGTACCCGACGGCGTCGGAAACGAAGACCTCCACGAGCGGCTCGCGGGGGTCGTCTCCCTGAAGCCCGTGAAGGGAAATGGGCCGCGCGTGGCAATGGCCGACTCGAAATCGCTCTACACGCCGGGTAAGGGGCTGCGGAACCTGGAACTGGGACTCTGGGCGGCGCTCGCAGCACTGGACCTTAGCCGCCCGTTGAAAAAGCCGGTTTCCGAGAGTTCGGGTGCCACTGCTGGCTTGTCCAGCAGTGTTTCCCCGGGTGTTTCTCCCCGCACTGCTGGACAAGCCAGCAGTGGCACCCTTTTTCAACGGGCTGTTAGGCCCTGCTCCTGGCGCGACGTGTGGCGCGACCTCGCGCCGGGTTCGCTCGATCGGATGCGGTCGATCCCCTGGTGTGCCGACTACGACGAACCGACCCCGATCGACTGCGACGCCGAGCAATGCGCGGCCGCGGCCGAGACCTTGCGGGCAGGATTGGCCGACGCCGGGGTGAAGTTGATTGCGGTCCGCAGCCGCGCCGTTTTTGAAGAGGAGTTCAACTCCCTGGTCGAACGATACGGCTCGAAGGGGACCGCGCTCTCGCGGCAGACGCTCGCGCTCGCCGCCGAAATCATCGAATCGCTTCCTTCGGGTCCGGTCTCGATGGTCTGCGACAAGCACGGCGGACGCAACCGCTACGGGCCGCTGCTGGCGAAGCAATTTCCCGATTGGGTAATCGAAGTCCGTGGCGAGGGACGCCAAGCAAGTCGTTACCGTTTCGGACCTGCGGACCGCCGCGTCGAGGTCTGTTTTCGCACCAAGGCCGAGGCGTGTTTGCCGGCCGCGCTGGCCTCGATGGCGTCGAAATACCTCCGCGAATTGGCCATGCGGGCGGTGAACGAGTTCTGGCGACGCCGCTTGCCCAAGCTGCAACCAACGGCCGGCTATCCGCAAGACGCGAAGCGGTTTCGCGCCGATATAGCCGAAGAACAGCGACGCTTGCACATTGAGGACCGCGTGCTGTGGCGGTTTGTTTAGCGGCCGTCGGCACGACGGCCTGCGAGCCGCCCCAGGCCGCCGTGCCGGCGGCCGCTAAACTTGTTTCGCCGCGTGGACGCGGCGGCTAAACTTTCTCCTTGAACCCTGAACCCTGAACCCTACAATGGACCTCTACATTGTTCGTCACGCATGGGCCGCCGAACGGGACGACGCCCAGTGGCCCGACGACGATTTTCGACCGCTCACCGAGGAGGGCCGGCGGCGGTTCGCGCGGGTCGTGGAAACGCTGGTCTCTCGTGGAACGTCGCCGCGGGTGATCGGTGTCAGTCCCTTGACCCGCTGCGTGGAGACCGCCCAGCTTCTGGCTGCCGGCGTTGACGGCAAGCCCGAGGTTGTCACGCTCGATCAATTGCGGCCGGGCAGCGACCTGGATGGTCTGTTGCGGTGGACGGCCCGCCGTGTACGCTCGCACGAGCGGATCGCCTGGGTCGGCCATGCCCCCGACGTGGGCCGGCTGACCGCCGCGCTGATAGGACAGCCGGACGGCCTGATCCATTTCGCCAAAGGGGCGGCGGCATGCGTCCGCTTCGACGGTCCGCCGACCAGAGGCGAAGGCGAACTCTGCTGGCTGGTCACGGCAAAGATGCTGGGATGTTGAAGGAAGGATGAGGGATGAAGGATGAAGGATGAAGGATGAGGGATGAAAGGTAAACAGAAACAATGGAAAAACATGTTTCATTTTGTTCCTTCATCCTTCATCCTTGTTTCATCCCTCTTGCCAAGGGTGGCCTCGCCGCATAGACTGGAAATATGGATGTGTTGGCTACATAGAGGTGTGTAATGGCGTGGGAATATAGCGAAAAAACAAAACAACTCTTCATGGACGCCGTTCACGGCAAGCCGGGAACGCACCTCGGCGAGATCGAAAACCCGGACGGATTCGGCGAACACGGCTCGTTGGCCTGCGGCGACGCAATCCGATTTACCTTCCGCGTCCGGCGCCATCCGACGGACCCGACGCAAGACGTCATCACGGAAGCCCGCTATCTGACGTTCGGCTGCACCTCGGCCATTGCCGCCTCGGAGGCGCTTTGCACTCTGATCGAGCAAGGGGGCCGTACGCCCATCGAGGCGCTGAAAATTACGAATCAGGACATCGTGAACTATCTCGAGGGCCTGCCTCGCCAGAAAATCCACTGCTCGGTCATGGGGGCCGAGGCGCTCGAGGCGGCCGTCTTCAACTGGGCCCAAAAACGCGGCGTCGATCTGCAAAGCCTGGGTGTTGATTTGCACACCGATGAACGGGCGGAAGGCCGCATCGTCTGCAAGTGTTTCTCCTTGAGCGAGCCTTACATTCTCCGCAAGATTCGAGAGTTGAATCTTCATACGATCCCCGAGATCACCAACGCCATCAAGGCAGGCGGGGCGTGCATGACGTGCCACCACGTCCCCGGCGGGTTGCAAGACCTGTTGGACAAAACCTGGGGGACGGGTAAACCGCAACTCAAGGTGCTGTCGCAGCTCCCCATTCTCAACGACGTTTCCGCCAAGCCCGTCGATGAAGAACAGCCGTCACTATCGACGTATCAATTCGGCAAAAAAATCGAAAAGGCCGTCGACCAGTACGTGCGTCCCATGCTTCGCAAAGACGGCGGCGACGTGGAAATCGTGGACATCAAGGGCACCCTGGTTTATTGCCGGCTGGTGGGCGCCTGCCAGGGGTGCGCCCATGCCGGCCAGACCTTGCGGATATTGGTCGAACAAACCCTGAAAGAAATGGTCGATGAGCGCGTTCGAGTCATCGGCGTGTGAATGTATTTGTCCCCTCTCCCTTTGGGAAAGGGCTAGGGTGAGGGCGGTCGTCGAACGGAAAAGGACTCACGCTAATTGTGGAATGTGTCGTATGGGTTCCCTTGCGTTGATCGCTATCCAGCCGTTCAGTTACGCCCCGCAAAAACCACTTTGCCGCTAAAATTCAAGCAATGTGGGAAAACACCACTTGCCCACTTTCCCTTTGTGTGGTAGAATGGAGGTGTCAAGTACGGGAGCATCGTTTATGACCACCAAAACAGCGGACGACAAAGGACGAGTCACTCTGGGAAGCCGGTTTGCCAACCAGACCGTCATCGTCGAAGACGTGGACGCGACGGAAGTGCGGATTACGTTGGCCGAGGTCATCCCCCAACGCGAAGTTTGGCTGCACAAGAACCCCAAGGCGAAGGCTTCGGTGCTTCGGGGATTGGAACAAGCCAAGGCAGGCAAGAAGGCAAAATCGCCGCCCGATCTGAAAGCCGATGCACGATTGGCCGAGCAACTGGACGACTGATGTTTTCCTTCCTTGCACGATAACTTGCACGAGAAATAGTGATTCGTTTTGTCCGATGGCAAGAAACATAACACTTCAATCCGCGTGATGTTTACACTCGTTTGGACGCCGGAGGCGAAAGCCGCCTATGACGAGTTGAAGACCAAGGCCGAAGCCAGCCTTGCGTCTCGTCGAAAGAAAGGCAAGGCGAAATCCTCAAAGGACGAAGGTTTGTTCAAGCAGGTCCACAAAACTTTGACGCTGTTGGCGTCGAATCCAAAACATCCCGGCCTGCAAACGCACGAGTACCACTCTCTGCCGCATCCTTACGACCCAAAGCAGAAAGTGTTCGAGGCGTACGCGCAGAATCAAACGCCTGGCGCCTATCGGATATTCTGGTGCTATGGTCCCGAAAGGCGGCGGATTACGCTCGTCGCCATCACGCCGCACCCGTGATAAAGCGATGGAGATTTTCATGAACGTTATTTACGCCGACAACAACGCCACTACGCCGATCGCGCCGGAAGTTGTCGAGGCGATACGGCCGTTTTTGACGACGGAATACTTCAATCCGAGTTCCATGTACGAGCCGGCCCGGCGCACGGCCGATGCGCTGGCGCAGGCACGCGCGGAGGTCGCCCGGCATTTCGGACTGGCCGATCCCAGCGCGATCATCTTCACCGGTTGTGCGACGGAAAGCACCAACGCGGCGATCTTCGGCGTGGTCAGGGCGAATCCGAACCGCCGTCACGTCATCACGACCGCCGTGGAACACCCGGCCGTCCTCGGCGTCTGCAAGGAACTGGAGCGGGAAGGTTGCGAGGTGACCTTTTTGGGCGTCGATCGTGACGGCAATCTGGACGTCGGCGAGTTTATTCGTACCCTGCGGTCCGACACGCTGCTGGTCACCGTCATGCACGCCAACAACGAGACCGGCGTGATTTTTCCGATCGAGCAGCTCGCACGGCTGACGAAGGAAACCGATCCTGCCATTATTTTCCACACCGACGCGACGCAATCGGTAGGCAAGATACCAATCGACCTGCGTGGTGAATTACAGAATGTGGATATGCTGTCGTTTTCCGGCCACAAGCTTCACGCCCCGAAGGGCGTCGGCGCCTTGTACGTCAAGCGAGGCACTCGATGCCGGCCGTTTTTGATCGGCGGGCATCAGGAAGAAGGCCGCCGAGCCGGGACGGAAAACGTGCCCTACATCGTCGGCTTGGCAAAGGCGTTGCAGTTGGCCGCCGAAGGTTTTCTGGACGAGAACACGCGGGTGCTCGGGCTGCGAGACCGTTTGGAAAAGGCGATTGGAGAACGAATTCCCCATATCGAAATCAACGGCCGCGGCGCGCCTCGGCTTCCCAACACGCTTAACGTCTCCTGCCATGGCGTGGAAGGAGAATCGCTGTTGACCCAGATGGACGCATACGGCATTTGCGCGTCGAGCGGCTCCGCCTGCACTTCCGGTTCGTTGGAGCCTTCCCACGTGTTGCGGGCCATGAATATCCCGGACGCCGCCGTCCAAGGCTCCGTTCGTTTCAGCTTCAGCCGCTACAACACGGACGCGGACGTGGATCGCATCATCGAGGCGTTTCCCGAAATGGTCGCCAACGTGCGACGGCTTTCGCCCTATTGGGACCAGGCAAAGAACGCGCCCCGGCTCGGCTAGAATTATGGCGGCGAAAAGGTCGCTTCTTTCAGATGAATTCCACTCGCCCACGCATCGTCTCTTGTGTTTGGTTGCGCCAAAGAACCACCAAACCATGAACCAGGCGTCCGATCGTGCAGCGCCGGGGATGTGCGTAGACGATTCCGGGATGAGACAGGTTGCGACCGACAAGCCGCAAAAAATCATCGTCGTGGGTGACTACAATTCGATTTTCGGACTCGGCATAAGCAAGATGTTTGTTGTCGGCGGCCCCGATCAATCCGGCCTCGCGTGTGGTCGTGACGTCAATGCCGCGAAGGCGCAATCCATTAGCCACCGCGCCGTTGACGTTTTCATCGAGATGAAAGCGAATTTTCATCAGTGCTCTTGGCAAGAAATCGCGGCCACGAAATCCTCGGATTCCTTGATTTGTCGGTCGATGTCCGCCTGATGGTCGTGGTAGTACGCCAACGCGGCATAAACGTCGGCCAACGTCAACTGCGGATAGTCGGCGACAATCTCATAGGGTGAGCGGCCTTGTTCCGTCCAGATTACCACATCGGAAACGCATATGCGGGTGCCCGCGATTCGGGGTTTGCCGCTGCGAACTCCAGGCGTGATTTCTATATGTTGAACAACTGTTGACTCAACCATGGAAGGTAATACTCCTTCTGCAACCGTTACCCTCAATCAATTATACCACTCCCACGGGAGACAACAACCGAGACTCGATTACGGCGCCTTTTTCATGTCCTTCTCTCCTGCCCACCACTGTTCCACTTTCTTCCGCGCCGCTTCGCCGTCGAAGCGGTAGCCGTCGAGTTTGATCTGGTTCAACAGCGGATCGGCCGCCGGAAGCAGGCCGAACCGGGTTGGTTTTCGGTCGTGACGGCGCAGCAGTATGGCCGCCGCCGTGGCCCCGAGTTGGGCCGAGGACGAAGAATCGCCCCTGTTTTCGACCAACGGCTCGTTCGACTCGACGCAGCCGGCCAACCAGTCGTCGGCCCTCGGCCAGGGATCGCGAGCGGCGATCGAAAGCGCCGCGATCAAGTGCAGTTTGTACGGTGCGCGGGCGGTCGGCGGCATGAAGCGGTCCTTCGATATCGCCTCGGCCAGTCCCGGCATCGCGTCCTTCGTGCCGTCGATGGCCAGCCGGGCGCAGATCATGCCGAAGCGGCTGGGACGCCCGCCCCAACGCGGCGGGCCGGTGGCCGCCGTTGAACCGTCGTCGATCAGCAGAAAATACTTGCCGGCGAAACGCGACACCTCGGCCGGATCGAGACCCTCGAGCATCACCAACTCCGACTCCGAAAGCAGGCGAGGTTCGGCCAACACCCGCTCCAGCGTCCGCCGGCTGATTGCCGTCAGACGTTTTGAATCGTCGATTTCCGTCGAGTACGGATAGGCCATTCTTCGCCGCGGCGTGGGGAGGTTGACCAGGTGGAAGAACGCGCCTTCCACCTTTGGGTGCGGAAAGGCCTCGCCCACCGGATAGTCGCCGGGCGAGAGCGAATTGCCGCTAACGCAATGCGCCACGCGGTCGTCGATTCGGTCGAAATGGCTGGGCCTCGTCGCGCCGGGCGATTGGCTCGGCACGCCGACCAGCAGGTGTTGCTTGCCCAAACAGCGGCGCTCCTGCCAAAACTCGGCCGCCATCGCCGGCTTAGTCCAATCCAACAGCGCTTGCAGCCGGGCGGCCGCGCCGCCGGCCGCGCGGGCCAACCGATCGCTCAACATCCGCTTCAGACGCGGCACGTACTCGTCGCGGGCCAAGAGGTCCAGCAACTCGCGTTCGGCCGCCTCGCCCGGCCGGCCGGGCCGGACCAGATCGTCCAGCCAGCGCTCGATTTGCTCGTCGGAGACTTTCGGCGGCGAATTCGTACCGACCGCGTCGCCGGTCAGCCAGGCCACTCTCGCCCGCCGCCAGACCGCCTCGACCGGCCGGCGCGATTCGGTCGTCAGCCCGGCCTCGGCCAATCGCCGCTTGAGCCGCTCCATCAGCGGATAGACCAGCTTCGGATCGCCGAACATCCAATTGAGCCGTTCTGCCGCCCCGAGCCGCACGGCGTAGGAATCGTCGGCCAATTGAAGCACCAACTCGTCGAGTTCCTTAGGCGAGACCTTTCCGACCGGTTCGGCCGGCGGTTTGGGTAATTTTCGCCGCAAACGATTCAGCCGCTTGCGGACCTCGAACGAGACGTCGGTGCGGACCAACACCCGCCGGAACTCCGCGGCCAGAAATGGCCCCAACTCCGGCTTGGCGACCATCTCCTCCAACCGCTTGGCCGCGCGAACGCGGACCTCAAAACTGTCGCTGTCCAGTTCGACCATCAACCGCGCCACATCGCTGCGGAGCCGATCCACGTCGGCCGGTTCGCCGCCGGACGGCGCGGCCGAAAGCAGCAGCGGCAACATGACGGCGAGAATACGCATTGGCAAGGAGTGGGTAGTGGATAGTGGATAGTGGATAGTGGGTAGTGGGTAGTGGATAGTGGGTAGTGGATAGTGGACGGACAAGTCCGCCGGCTAAACGGCGGACAATAGCGTCAATGCACTCAAATATCCGCTTGCGTCGTCTGATAGCCTTGCATCCGGTCGGCCATCGGCTGACCGGTGATGGTTAGGTAGATTACCGGACACATCAGGGCGAAGAAAGGGGCCGCGAACAGCAACCCTAATCCGAAGGGAATTATGGCGACAATCGTTATGAGAACGGACAGCAGGCCGATGACAAACAACGTCAGCTTGTTCCCTTCCATCAAATCCCTGGACATCGTAAACGACTCGATCACGTTAACGTCTCGATCGAGAATCAAGTAGTAATACTGTGAAATGGCCAGCATTACATAGGCTATTACCGGGAAAGCGACTACGACCCCCACACCGAAAAGAATTAGAACTGCTTCTTTTGAGATCAACAAGCCAATCAGCGCTAAGGGAAGCACACAAGCAAGAATGATTCCTGACACAATCAGATTGATCAGGATCGCGGCCAGCAGGATTTTCAGAAAGTATGGCCCCCCGGCGAAAATCTCGCCGATTTCGACCTTCTGGCCACGAGCCGTCTTAAGGAAATACAGCGCCATACCGATGCCGATCCAGATATTAAACACCCCTAAAATAAGCGACCCGACGATGGGAATTAAACTGGACGCCAGATACACGACAAAACTCGTAAACCAGACCATGACCAACACGAGCAGACAGATTCCCCAGTTGGGCTTGAATATCGTCCACGTGCGGCTGAACACCTCCCCGAGGTCCAACGTGGAGGGAGTGATGGCGCACGCCGGTTGACCGGGCGGCTGGAGAGATGGGGCCGGATCGACGCCGCTCGGCGGCGGTGTCGGTGGCTGCGGCGGCGGCATGGAATCGCTCGGCGCGGCGGCGGGAATCGTCATCACCGTGCCACATTCTGGACACTTCGCCTGCCTGCCCGCGGTGTCGTCGCCCGTTCGCAACAGCTTGCCGCAATCCGTACACCGGAATTCGATGGCCATGATGTGCTCTCTTGATTTGAATGTCCGCTTGCGAGATGGAAATACGGATTTATTGTGTCGAGAAAAGAATGTCGCCGCCAGCAAATTTCCCAGCGGCCGCCGGCTCGGGGGTCAGCATACCAGAATCGGTTGGGGGCATACAATAGAGCGAAGCGGCCGGGAACCGTATTCTTCTCCGAAAAACGGTTTTTTCAACGAGAAAAGGTCGCGTCCGGTTGCCAACCATTTCGATATGAACTCGTTCGCTCACCCACGGGGGGTGGGCAAATGTAAACGATTCCGCTACAACATTGGGGATAACCGCCGACGCAACAACGACGGGTTGGGGTGGCAGTTCAACTGCCACCCCAGCAATGAAACGCCCTAGGGCCATCGCGGTCGCACAAGACAATGGACCCTGAAACCCATAGAAACCCCCGACTCGTTCGGCCGTCAAACCCGATCAAGCCGAACGGGACCGCGAGACGCACCTTCGCCCGGTATGCCAACTGGACGGTCGGCTTGGCCGCTGCCCTGCTGGTGCTGATATCCGCCGGCGGATATTTCCATCACCGGGAGCAGTTGGCCGCTATCGCCACCGAACATCTGCGGCTGATCGTCACCGGTCCTTCGAGCATCCAGGCCGGGGTCGCCGCGGAGTACACGGTCAGCACCACGGCCATCGACGGCCGGGCGTTGCCCGCCGAGATCGAGGTGGCCCTGCTGGACCCGAACGGCGAGCGACTCAAGGCATTCAGAGAAACCGCCGACGAGAACGGCCGCTTGAAGGTCGTCATCCCCGCCGACGCGAAGCTGCCCCCGCGGGTGATGTTGAAGGTGACTGCCCAACATCGCGGGAGCCGGGAAGAAGCGGAGGCCGAGTTGGCGGTCGAGCCGGACCCGCTCGACACTCGGCTTACGCTCGACCGATCGCTCTATCGGCCGGGCGAGACGGTCCATTTCCGCTCGCAAACGCTTTCCCGCTTCCGTCTGGCGGAAGACCGGCGGCGACGAGTCCGCTTCAAAGTGGTCGGTCCCGACGGGGCGGCCGTACCCGGCATGTCGTTCGAGACCGTCAGCCGTCGCGGCATAGCCGGCGGCGATTTCACCACTGTGGTCGATCTGCCCGATGGACGGTACTCGCTGGTCGTCCGCGGCGAGGGAGATTTCCCAGCGGACTCACAAGAGTTCTTTATCCGCGATGACGATAAATCGGCCGACGAGATCGGCCGCGGCGATTCGCGCGAAACGCTCGTCAAAACCATCCCCACCGACATCGGAAAGATCGACGTCGTTTTTCATCCCGAAGGTGGCGAGTTGGTTGCCGGGCTGGAAAATCGCGTCTACTTCGTCGCCCGCAATCGCTCGGGCGGACCGGTCCGCCTGTCGGGTGAAATCGTGGAAGACGGCGACCCGCACCGGAACGTCGCTTCGGTCGAGACGACTGTCGATGGCCTGGGTGTGTTTTCCTTCGTGCCCCACGCCGGGAAAAACTACCGTCTGAAAATCACGGATCCTCCCGACGCGACCGACGAGCCGCAATTGCCCGAGCCGTCCACCGAGCTGCAAGCGTCGCTGACCGCCGGGGTGGGCGTGTTCGATGCCGCAGCACCGCTCAAGTTCCACGTTCAATCGTCCAAGGCCGAACGGTCGTTGGTCGCGGTGGCCTACGCCCAAGGCGCGCAGGTCGGCCAACAGCCGATGCTCAGCGCCGCGAACCGGGCGGCGGGCCAGCCCGTCCAGATCGACCTGGACGACGCCGTCGGCGGCGCGATCCGATTGGTCATATTCGACTACGGCGCGACTCCGCCCGAGCCGCTGGCCGAGCGAATCGTCTATCGCCGGCCGGGGCGGAAGCTGAACGTCCGGCTGATCGGCGCCGACCGGCAATACGCGCCGGGCGAGAGTGTCGAGCTTTCGCTGCTTGTGACCGACGAAAAGGGGTGCCCCGTTCCGGCCGCGCTCGGCATCTCGGTCGCCAAGCTTCCAGCCAATCAAATCGAACGCAACGCGGGACTCGACCAAGAAAAATCGCCGGCGAAGTTGGACTTGCTGCTCGGTACGTGCAAGTGGCGGCGGTTCGGCGAGCGCCCGCCGCTGATGTTCGACAACGTCGAGCAGATCAACTCGAACTACGAAAAAAGCTTGGCTGACTATCGAGCCGACCGCACCGGGGTCTTGGACACGTTGACCGCCGCGAGTTTCTTCGGCGGATTGGCACTGGTCGTCTTGGTGGCGATGCTGGGGCTGATGCGGATCGTCTCGGGCATCCACTTGTGGGTCTCGGCCGTCGGCGCCACGACTTGCTGCATGATCCTCGGCGCGATCCTGATGGACCCCGACCGGCCGTCGCCCGGCCACGGCGCCGTCGTGCCGTTCGCCTCATATCAAGCGCCGCTCCTGGAACGGGAACAGCGCGTAGCCGTTGGTCCGCCGTCCGGCGCAACGAACGATTTTGCCGAGACCATCTACTGGCGTCCGCTGCTGATCGCCGACCAGGACGGCAAGGCCGCGGTCCGTTTCGATCTGCCCAAGGACGCGGCTGTATTCGACGTATGGATCGACGCTCACGGCGCCGGACGGGTCGGCGTCGGTCGGGCAACCATCACTCT
>JAUWPQ010000372.1 GCA_030611515.1 Planctomycetota bacterium
AGAATCGCTTGTAGGCGTTCAGACAATGCCGCCAGTTGCCCTGCCTGCTCGCCAAGCGCGACGATCGCGGGTGCCATTCCCGGCGCGACTTCACCCGATAAGACGGCCAGCACTTCCGATTGCAGCCGCAAACTTTTCACCACAGCCAGCAACGCGGCATGGGTCCGCTGTCGTCACGCCCTCGATACCACACAACCTTTCGATCCGTCCTGTCTTGGAGTTGTCCCTGCCCTCGGGGAATAGTCTGGCTTGTACCTTCCTGCCTTTGCCTCGGCTGATCCGTTCCAACTCGTCGAGATTCGGAAGGCAAAACTCGATGGGCGGCCACGGCTCCAGGTCGATCCGGCGTTGTGTAGCGCGGGTTCTCATCTTTCGTACTCCGAAAACTCCCTCCACTTCGGCGCGGTGTCGGGGCAGGAAAACCGCGTCGTTGGTCCGTCCCAGTCCAGCCGCAGCGGGCCGGTTTCTCCATTCCGATTCTTTGCTATGGTCAAGGTGCTATTGTGCGGCTCGTCAATGGTTGGTTTGTGTTTGCTCAAGAGCAGCACCACGTCGGCATCTTGCTCAATGGCGCCCGATTCGCGCAATTGCGATAGACGCGGAACGTCGTCAGTGTCGGCGGCGCGGTTCAACTGACAAAGGCAGAGAATCGGAACATCATATTCGCGGGCGGTTTCTTTCAAGGATCGGACGATTCCGGCCACCTGTTGCTCACGGTGCAACCGCCGATCCTCGGGTTGGACTAATTGCAAATAATCGACGATGGCCAGCCTCAGGCCGCGCTTGACCCGCTTCCGAATCTCACGGCGGATTGCGGCGACGGTTAGAGCCGCTCGGTCGTGAATGTCGAGGTTCGCGGTCGATTGTCGGGCAAGTGCCGCCGAAAGCGCCGTCGTGTTGTCTCGATTCAGTTGGCCGGTCCGAACAAGTCGATTGCTCACTCCAGACTCGCCACACGCAAGCCGTAGCGATAGCTCTGACGCACTCATCTCCAGGCTGGCGAAGTAGACCAGCCGCCCGCGCTGCGCGTTGTGTGCCGCAACCTGGAGGGCCAGGGAGGTTTTCCCAAGGCCGGTTCGCGCGGCCAGAATGGTTAGCTCGCCCGGAAACAGCCCGCCTTGATCCAAGTCGAAGCTCGGCAGGCCGGTGGGCAGGCCCGCACTCTTGCCTCGCTGTTGGATTTCGTCGATTCGGATAATCGCTTCCGCCGCCGCGTTAGCCAACGTGACCGGCTCCCCGTCGCCGGCGGATAGTTTGATCCCGGCAAGTTCAGTTTCGACGCACTCCAAGACCTCTTCCGGTTCCCCTTCCGCCCGGTGGGCGTTTCCTGCCAGCGTCAGGCCGATCTCACGTAACTCCCGGAACTTCGCAACCCGCTTGACGATCCGGCCGCAATAAACGGCATCCTGCGAGTGGGGCACCGCATGGACGATCTCCGCGATTTGCACCACCCAATCGTCTGTGCCAAAATGCCGCCCTAGCATCGCTACGTTTATCGGCTCACTGCGACGGTGCATATCGACCAGCGCCCCGAAAACTGCCGCCAGGGTTTCATCGCAGAAGTCGGCGGCCGCCAGGAAGCTCAGTTCGTCCAGGACAGACGGCCGCATGATGATCGAACCGATGACCCAGCGCTCCGCCTCGGGATCGGCCGGGGGCATCTGGTCGATGATTTCAGAAGTTGGTTTGCTCATAGTCATGCTCGATATTTGATCGGTTCCGGTTTCTTCGTTTGACCGCCGCCGGGAAAGTCGTTGCTTTCCCACGTTCTAATCGCCGCCTGCCAAGACTTCATGGCGTTTCGTCCGACCTTCCAACCGTTCGATTCGTAGTGATTAAAAAATTGTTGGGGATCGACCTGGTTTTTGCGCTCAAGGCAGTACGCCCGGATTTCTTTGATGGAAGGTTTTACAAACGTGCGCGCGCCCTTACTCTTCTTCTTTTCTTCTTTTCTTGTCTGTGGCTCGTTGGTTGGCTCGTTGGTTGGCTCACCTTCGTCATCCGCAGCTTGATAAACACGCCAATTCACGACGGAAATAACCGAAAAATGGGTGGCTCGCTTTTTCGTGATTACTCCCAACTTTTCGAGCTTCTCGATGCGCCGCCTGAATGAGCTTTGCGGAACCCCAAGTTCCTCCGCCGCTGCTTTGCGGCCGGTGATAAATTGGCCGGCAGCGACGGCGACGATGGTGTTACCCTTGCCCGTATTTACCGGCACCTGCCGGGGTTTGCGGTTGGCCCGCAGCAGACACCAGCAAAACAGTCGCCATAATTGCGGGTCGGCGAAAACGTCGCTATCG
>JAUWPQ010000103.1 GCA_030611515.1 Planctomycetota bacterium
GAGGAACATCGTCCCGCCGTTGGCGTACTCGAACTTGCCGATCCGATCGGTCGAGGCGTCGGTGAAGGCCCCTTTCACGTGGCCGAACAACTCGCTCTCCAAAATGTTCTCGCTCAAGGCGGCGCAGTTCAGCGCCACGAATGGTTTGTTCTTCCGCGGGCTGTTCTGGTGGATCGCCTGGGCGACCAGTTCCTTGCCGGTCCCGGTCTCGCCCTGGATCAATACGCCGGCGTTGGTCGGGGATATGCGTTTGAGCCGCTCGATCACGTCTCGCATTTGAGGGCTGTCGCCGATCACCCCCTCGAAGCCGAACCGCTCGTCCAGACGGCGCTTCAACTCGAGGTTGGTCTGTTTCAGCCGGGTGCTTTCCACGGCCTTTTCCGCGCTGGCCCGAAGCTGGGCTATGTCCAGCGGTTTCAGCAAATAGTTGAACGCGCCGCGGCGCATCGCCTCGACCGCCGAGGGGACGGTGCCGTGGCCGGTCATCAGGATCACCTCGGCGTCGGGCTGGTCGGCCTTCGACCGTTTGAGTATGCCCAGGCCATCGATGTCGTTCATCACCAAGTCGGTGATTACCAGGTCGAAGGGCGATTCCTCGATTATCCGCGCCCCCGCCACGCCCGAATCGGCCACGCGGCAGTGAAAACCGACCCGTTGTAGGCTTTCGGCCACCGTCTCGGCGTGCGGCTGATCGTTGTCGATAATCAGGACTTCGGCGGGCGGATCGAACGGATGGGCCGGCGATTTAGGCGATTTAGATTCGGCTCTGCTCATGCGACTGATGATACCCAATCGCGGGGGAGCCGACCAGTGCCTCAACCGATCTGAACCGGCAGGGACCGGCCATGAGGGGACTGTCCCAATTTTCGTCCGACGAAAATGGGACTGTCCCCTTTCCAATGGCCCGAGCGGTCGAAATTGCCCGAAATTTCCACCCCGAAAGACATCGGACAAACAAGACCGTGTGCGGTATATAAAGCTCTCGGTCCAATGCCGGCGGCGGCCCAACCCTAAAACTCCTTCCCGTCGATCACCTTGCCGTCCTTGCGGTTGGCCAGGCGGCGGTGGATTTCCGGGCCGATCGTGTAGTTGATCATCTGCACCGAGCCGTCGCAAAAGGCCATGTGAAGCCCGACGGCGTGGGCGCTGCCAAAACCACCGTGGTAACCGTAACCCGGGGTGTCCTGAAGCGGTGGCCATAGGTTCGAGGGCGAGAAACCGCTCCAACGCGAGAGATCCGCGTTGTCGCCCATGAAAGCGGCTTCATTGTCGCCGCCTGACCTGCCGGTCGCATACCAGTCGGGATTGATGTATTTTTCGCCCATCAGGTAGGTGTTGCTGGTGCCGTCCGTCACGTCAGCCATTTCGATCAAACTGCCCGTATACACGATGCCCGTGGCCGCCCTGGCAATGGTGCCGAAGTGGGTCTTCGCGTTGGACGTCATTTGCCCTGGGGGGTTCTCGACTTCGGTAACGCTGGCCGGCCCGGCCGCCGGGTGCGGCGGGGCACATTGCCACGGCGGCTGTTGGGGATAGGGATACCACGGATCGGTGTGCGTATCGCCGCCGTTGGCTGCGTAATCGTTACGCCCCAGCGTACCGGCATTGCCGCCGCCGTTGACTACAGGTGCCCCTCCCCACCCGCTTGCCGGATCCCACGGGTAGGCGATCGCGGGCCGTCGCGAGGGACAGTAGAGTATGCCCAACGGTGTGGATATTCGTTGCAGGTGGGCGGCGTACTTTTGCGCTTGCGGCAGCCCGGTGCCCATATCGTGCAGCGCCTGTTGCTCGATGTAGGGCAAGATGTTGTAGATCCATCCGCCCGGCTGACGCCAATCGGTCCCGCGGTCGGCGTCGCCGGTCCAGCCGAAGCCCCAGCCGCCGGTGGGAAACCGCCCGTAGACCTCTTCGTGGCTCAGGCAGGCCAGGGAGAGTTGCTTGAGGTGATTCCTGCACTGCAGTTGCCGAGCGGCCTCCCGCGCCGCCTGAACCGCCGGCAACAACAACGCGATCAGGATGCCGATGATCGTGATCACCACCAAAAGTTCCACCAACGTAAACGCAAATTTTGGCTGGTGGCTGGTGGATGGTGGATTTGGTTCCATGATACTGCTCCAAGTTTACCGTTTAGCCGGCGTGCTTGCACGCCGCGGAAATGACGTCAACTCCCGCTATCGCGCGGCGGACAAGTCCGCCGCCTAAACACTCGTGGAACGGCGGATATCGGATGGCGGACGGACTGTCCGTCCCATCCACCATCCACTATCCAACATTCTTCCTTTGCTTTCGCCGGGCGCGGCAGCGCCGCCCGACCCCGGCCTACGCCCTCCGCCCTCCCTCCTCGACAAGTTTCAAGCCCATCATGTCGCACAGCATCTGCGCCTGCCGCATATAGTCGCCGTAAAAGACCACGCGGTGCAGCAGCGTCATTGTGTCCGAGGTCTGGATCGCGTCGGCGCCCCAGTCGAGGAACAGCCGCCGCGCATCAGGCACGCTCTGGGTAAACTGCGTACGGCACGCCAGCGGGCTGGCGCTCGTCTCCGTGATCTTGCCCGGGCATATCAACAGCGTCTCGAGGTTCACCAGCTTCGCGCAGGTGACCGGCTGGCCGACGCGGTGGGTCGCCTCCACCGCCACGCCGCCTTGGTTGTCGGTCTGCGAGCGGATGGAAAACGGCAGCCGCCGGCCGCCGGGACCGTCCATCTTCGTCGCCGACGTGCAGTGGAAGTGAATCATCGCATTCTTGGCGGTGTCGATCACCGGATCGGTGATGAAGCCGGGTACGCCGAACGCATAGCCGAACATGAGCATCGTCAGGGTCGAGTCGATGTCTCCCTCGCACGCCCCGACCTTGCCCAGGTCGTTCAGCTTGCTGAACGTCAGACAGCCGCGCGGGTCGCCCATGCACCGGTCGCTGCAAATCGCCTGGGCCTTCTCCCGAATCATCAGGTCTTTAATCGCCAGGAACATGCGGGCCGACTCGACGATCTCCGGCCGCTTCGGCTCGACGATCCGCTTGGCCGGGCCGATCCAGTAGTTTTCGGCCTCGGCCTCGGCGGCCTTCGGGTCGATGGCCTTCATCGCCTCCAAAATCTGTTTGTGGGGGACGCCCACCAACTCCGCGCCGAGCTTCTCCTTGACCAGTTCGGCCCGGCAGGCGGCGGCCGTGCCGTGCGGATGGCCATCCACGACGATGATCCGCGTGTGTTTCAGCCGCGCCGGCGCCCGCATCAGACCGACCGCCCGGTCGAGTTCCGACCAGTCGCTGGTGGGCAGCAGCACGACTTTCTTGCCCTGCTTGCGCCACTGCGGAAAGTACATCCAGCCGTGGCCGCTAAAGGGCTGGGTGAACAGCGCAGTGGGCAGGCCCACGTCGATCAGCTTGCCGAGCGCCGGGGCCTCGCCCCCGTGGCCGCAAAGGTGGACGATCAAAAGCGCGTCGGCGTCGGCCAGCTTGGCCGCCACCTGGTCCACCTTGGCGGGCGGAATCACGTCGCCGCCGACGAACTTCACGTCGCCCAGCTTCTTCTCCAGCTTGGCGAAGTAATTCTCCAGCCTGGCCAGTTCCTCGGTGGGCCGGGACAGGTATGCGCCGCCGGCCCGGCCGGCGTAGAGCTTGAAAATTCTTGTCGGCGGCGGCGTGGGCCAATCGCCCTGCTCGTCGGCGAAGAGTGAGCGGGCCGTCAGGTTCGCGGCCAACAGCGCCCCGCCCGCCGCCGCGCTTTCCAAAAACCTTCGTCGATTACAGCCGTCGCACATGGTTTGGTTCCTCTCGATCGGGTTGTGTAAACAAGTGATGAATTCTAATGTCGCACTAGCCGGGGGCTAACAGCCCCCGGAATGTGCGCCAGTCGCGGGATTCTCCCTCCGGGAACTGTTAGCCCCCGGCTATTGTTTGCAACATTGATTATCCGACACTCAATAAACACTTGCCGGACGACGGATTTTGGATGGTGGATGGACTACAGCGTCACATCCACCATCCGCCATCCAACATTCTTCTGTTACTTTCGCTTCCTCCATGCGTAGCAGAGCAGGCCGATCAGCCCCGTGGCCAACAGCGCAAGCGTGGACGGCTCGGGGATGGCGGTAACCTGGTTCGTAAACCCGTACTGATGCCATAGGCCGCTCACGATCAAGGTTGCAGTAGTACCACTTGCCTGGTAATCGTACTGAACATAATGGGCCCCCCCGGCATCTTCATTGATTGTGATTGAGACGTCCGTGCCATCGCCGTTGCATGTCCACGTCATTGTTCGATCAGCGCCGGGATCCCAAGACCGATAATATATGCGCGCGCTGTACTCATAGCCCGGGGTCAGACCGGTCAATGTTATTATCGAGTGTCCTGACCCACCCGAATTCGCGGAAATGTAGAAGAAATCTTTCATCAAGTTGGCCATCCCCCCGTCTGAAGAAAGATTCGACGAGCTGTTGTATGACTGAAGTTGGTCGCCATCGTCGATGTAGTTGTACGTGAACCCAGTACCTACCCAGGGGCCCGACCACTGATGTGAGGGTTCGTACTCGTTGGTAAACGTAACGCTATTGATCGTCGCGGCACTATTGATGTTGCCGAGATCCGCTTTGGCGGTGTAGGTGTTGTCCGTGCTGATTCCACTGGCAGCATCCGTGCCGGTTGACGGCAGATCCACGATCGAGATCGTGCCGGCTTGGAGCGCTTGGCCAAAAGCCAATACTGCAACGGCGGTCAAAACTAGTGTTTTGCGAAAACTCATGATACTCACCTTTCAAAAGAAACTTCCCGTTTTTTCACCGCTGCTGGGCAGACGGCAACTCGCCGCCAATATACATCCCAACGCCGCGGTTTCTCTCCTCTTCTCCACTTTTCTCGCGTCCGTGTCAGTTTTCCTGGTTCCCACGCTCCGCGTGGGAACCCACGTTTTCCGACGCTCGGCGTCGGGCGTAGGTTGTGTTTTGGCATAACCTACGCGGCTTGTCCGTTCCCACGCGGAGCATGGGAACGAGAGGCAGTCAGCTACGGCCCATTCATGGAAGCACCCTCCTTTCTCGGCGGTTGGCCGCGACCGCCCGACTGTCTGGATGATAAGACGTGTCCGCTCAGTTCGACGCGCAACCCCATCGCGTCGTTGCCGCCGGTTTCCGGCGGGATTCCGTTGTGTACGTCGATCTCCAACGTGTTGCCGCCTTCGACGAAACCTTTTTGGGCCGAAAACTCGATGAACAGGTTGAATGCATCGCCATCCGAAAAAATGCCTCCTCCCAAACGGCCCCATCCGTGCTCGGGCACCGGCAGTTGCCGGCCGTTGAGTCGAATCGCCTGAACGTGGTTGTCGGCGATGAACCGGCCCCGCAGAACGGCCGTCTCCGGTAGCGCGTTCGCAAGCTCGAATGTAGTGCGAAAGGTGTAGGTCACGTTGGGAACTTCGGGCGGGCCATCGGCCGTCGAGAGCCATTGCGATCGGGTGGGGTAATTCGTCAGCCAATAAGCGTGGGCGGCGGTCACCACGGCCGGACGTGGCTGGAAGTTCGGATCGTCGCCGCGGGCCACAAGTTGCCAGTGCGGGTCCGGGTCGCCTTCCTTCAATCCCACGCCCGTGTTGAACAACTTGATCGGCACCCACTTGGGCATCCGGCGGACAAACGCGCTCGGAGCGGCCGCTTCTCGATGGACCACGACAATCCGGTCCGTACCTGGTTCCACGCGGGCCGACTCGTTCGCTCCCAACTGGATTGCCCGGGCCTCTCCCCCGCCGCCCGTCAACCGCACCTCGACCTTGCCCTGAAAAACGTGCGACTCGGTAACGCCCGCCTCGTCCACTTCGACGCCGAACTCGGTGCCCAGGTCGGTGACGACGGCGGTGGGAGTGCGGATGGAGAATAAGGATGAAGGATGAAGGATGAAGGATGAAGGAGATTTCTGATTTGCCGCTTGCGGTTTCGCACTGGCCACTGGCCACTGACCACTGACCACTTTTGCAGTGAGTTTGCCCAGCGCGAGGTAGCCGCCGGCGGTGGATTCCACTTCATACGTGCAAGGGCCTTCGAGGATGACCTTCGCCCCGGAGTCGTAGGTGATTTCCAACAGCCCGGAAGAGAGGATGTATTTGCGGCCCAGGGGCACGGCGCCGAAGCCCAGCGGCGGCAGGTAGTTCGGATCGTCCGACCACTTCACATCGACCAAGCCGGTGATCCGGCCGACGAACACCATCTCCGGCACGGCTTCCGACGGAACCGACTGCGACGGCGCCTCGGCGATATGTTGATGGTGAGTGACTTTCATCGCCCAGAACACCAGCAGCATCACGCCCATAATCACCGTGGCGACCATACAGGAGAACGCCCAACTGCCGACGAAGGGAGTAGTGGGTGGTGGGTAGTGGGTAGTGGATAGTGTGGGAAAGGGGGGTTCGGGGCTCGGGGTTCGGGATTCGGGTTGGAGCGGCAGTTCAACTGCCACACCAGCGGGAAGATCAATGGCCGGTGAACCGGCCATCCCTCTCCCCTCTCCCCTCTCCCCTCTCCCCTCGTTCACGGCCAGCGGCCGATCGTGCCCGTCTTCCGCGTGGGCGCGGGCGTTCCAGGCGATCCGAGAGTGGACTTCCATGTACAGCACGAAGGCATCCAGGGCCGATGGGTCGTCGCGCAGACTTCGCTCCAACTCCGCGGTCTGCTCGGCAGACAGAGCGCCGTCGCAGTACCGTTCGGTGTACTCGCGCAGGGCAAGCGATCGGTCTTGCGAATTGTCCCGGCTCATGGCGACGCCTTCTCGCGGGTCTTGCGTTCGATGCACTCCAGCAGTTTCGCGCGGATCCGATGTAGTTGCTGATACACGGCGCCTTCGGTCCGGCCAAGCTCCTTGCTGATCTGGCGGATTGACCGCTCGCCCTCGTAGCAGAGGGTCAGCAACTCGCGCTCGGAGGGATTGAGGTCGTCCATGCATACGCCCAACGCCGCCAGCGCGCCGTCCAGCCACTCCGACTTCTCGGAGCGGACCGCCGCGATCCGGGACATCATCTCGTCGCTGAAACAATGCCGGTCGCGCCGTTTCTTAACGCGCCAGTTGCGGATGAGATTGTGGGCGATGCCACATCCCCAGCGGACGAAGTTTTCCTCGCGGTCCGACTTTTTCGGACCTCCGCCGGGGCGAAACTCGCCGGACTTCTCCCAAAGAACCATGCTCGTCTGCTGAAACAGGTCGTCGGCCTCGTTGCAGTCGGGCACCAGGGTCAGTATGTATCCGTAAATTCGCCGCTGGTTCTTCACGAACAACGCGACGAACGACGGATCGTGGTCTAGTGGCACAACTACACTCCTTGCCCGCTCCAACGTACTTTGTCGGAGTCTCTCGGGATGGATTTACTCGGGAAGCGAATCCGTTCGCCCATTGACGAGTTCCTCTCCTACTATGTATTGTGCGCTGGATGGTTTTTCTTACGGAAAATTGTCGATGTTCTGGGGGCGTCGCCTGCCTCGCCGGTGGCGGTGAAGGCCGTATTTCGCGGGTATTGGACACTTCGGGATGAGCAATGCAGGATGAAAAGCCCGATTCCCGCGATCCGAGCGGCAGTGCGAACCATGAATTGCCGCCGCCCGGCGTCCCCACGCGGAGCATGGGAACGAGCGACCCTGGTGATCCGAGCGGCAGTGCGAACCATGAATTGCCGCCGCCCGGCGTCCCCACGCGGAGCATGGGAACGAGCGACCCTCTCGATCCCTCGTCCCCCGCCCCCCATCCCTCGCCCCCCGTCCCTCGCCCCTCTCCCCTCATTTATCTGCTGCGTGCCGTCGCGTCGCTGAAATTGGCCGTCGTGTTGATCGCGGTTTACACGGCGGTGCTGGTTTGGGCGACGGCGATCGAAAAACTCCACGGCACGGCGGCGGCACACACGGAGGTTTACGGCGCCGGCTGGTTCGTCGCGCTCCACGTAGTTATTGCCGTCAACATCCTCGCCGCCGTATTGATCCGCTTTCCTTGGCGGCCGAGGCAGACGGGCTTTGTCGTGACCCACCTGGGAGTAGTGGTGTTGCTGGTCGGTTGCCTGCTGAGTTGGCGCTATGGGAGCAAGGCCCAGTTGCCGGTGGTCGAGGGCCGCGCCGCCCATCTCGTACATGAAGAGTCGCGTCTCGACTCCCCTCCCGTCGAACTCGGCTTCCAGGTCTTCTTGCACAAGTTCCGGCGGAAACTCGATCCCGGTGCCGCGATGGCGTCGCACTATTCGAGCCTGGTCGACTTTCTCGACCGCGACGACCCGACGAAGATACTGCAAAAAAACGTGTTGATTACGCTCAACGCGCCGGTCGATTTCACCGATCCTCGCAGCGGGCGGACGTACCGGCTGTTTCAATCGAGTTTCGACGGCCCGTGGACGCCCGGCGAACCCGCCTTCCGCCATTTCGTGGGCGACGACCGCGACCGCGACCACGTTTACCGCTCGGTGCTGAGCGTGAACTACGACCCCGGCCGCCGGTGGAAGTACATCGGCAGCCTGTTGATCGTCGCCGGCATCGTGCTGGTGTATTACGTGCGGCCCGGACGCTCGATAATCGGCATTGTATGTATCTCGGTTCTTTTTCTCGGCGGCGGCGCGCAAGCGGGCGACGCGGAGCGGCTCGATTGGAGCGCGTGGCAACATCTGCCGGCGTTCGGCGAGGGGCGCGTCGAGCCGCTGGATACCTTCGCCCGGAAATCGGTCGAGGCAATCTGCGGACGAACCGATCCGACGCTCGTGATGGAAGACGGCCGGCAGCGGAAATTCGCCGCCGCGGAGTTGTTGTTCGCTTGGCTGGCCGAAACGGAAAGATGGGAGCATGTTCCGTTTCTGCCGGCCGAAGACGAGTGGTTGCGATGCGACGTGTTGGAATTGCCGTTGCGCGGCGGCGGCGGGCGGCGGTTGTCGTCCGTCTCCCCGGCACAGGTGGAGAACAACCCCGGGCTGGGACGCTACTGGGCCACGCTCCAGCAGCGCGTCGAATCGGAAGGAAAAGAGTTTCGACTCTCGAAAAGAGACCGGAAGGTCGAGCGGCTGATAGACGCCTACGGCCGCTACCGGCGATTGACCTTCTACGCCGAGCAGCCGAAGGACACGCCGCGGCGGTTCTACGCGCGGGTAGAATCGGCGGGCGCCGCCTGGCGAATGTTGGTTGCCGACCGGCAAGCCGCACGTCGCATCGCCACGGACCAACGGGTGCGGGAATTGATGGTCGAGACCGGCCAATCGTTGCAGAAACTGATCGCCCTGTTGCACGAGGACGGGTTTTCGCGGAAGAAGATCGAGCCGGCGGCGGCGGCTTTTCGTCTGTCATGCGAGAAGCTGGCCGGGCGTATTGCCGACGGCGCGGACAAACCCCTGGCCGCCTTGGCCGCCGAGCTGCGCCGGGAGGCAATTGAAATGCACCTGGCGCTGTACGACAACGGCGATATCCTGCGGCTGGTTCCGGCGCTCAATCCGGGCGCGCTCGAGGAGAACCGCACGCCGGACGACGACGCCTCGCCCTGGCTCGGATTCCAAGCGATGATTGATGGTTCCGACGACTTGCTTCGTGGGTATCCACGGCCGGAGTTGGACGAGGCGCGCGAGGCGTTCGCCGAGGTTCAGTCCGTATATTGTGACCGCGACGCGGTCGCCAACAGCCCGTTGAAAAAGGGTGCCACTGCTGGCTTGCCCAGCAGTGCGGGGAGGAACACCCGGGAAGACACTGCTGGACAAGCCAGCAGTGGCACCCGAACTGCCAGGCCGGCGAAATTTGCCGCCGCCCTGCGTCGTTTTTCCCGCTCGCTCCGCGCGCTGGCCGAAAAGAACGAACCGTTGCGCCGGCGGCTTCCGCTGCTGCACCGCGACGAGTCGCTGTTGGACGCGACGGCCTATCCGCCGCCCGGCTCGACCGCCGCCGAGGTTTTTTACAACCGGCTCAATCCGTTCTTCTGGTCGTGGGTCGTGGGCCTGGTGGCGATGCTGTGCCTGTTGTCCGCCGTGGGACGGCTGCGAGCGGCGGCCTTTTGGCTGGGTTCGGCGGTGTTGACGATCTCGCTCGCCTTGACTCTCACCGGATTGGGACTGCGCACTTACATCACCGGCCTGGCCCCCTTGACCGGCATGTTCGAGTCGGTGGTCGTGGTGGCGGCGTTCGTTTATGTCCTAGGACTGTGGCTCGCTCTGCTACCGCTAGTGCAATTCAACACGGAGGATGACAACCATGCGCAAAGCCGCCTCGAACTCGTACTGCGACGACGGCTCTTCACGCTGGGCGGGTCGATCGTCGGCACATTGGCTCTGATCTTGGCCTATTACGCGCCGGCGACCATCATGCAGCGGAATATCGGCACGGCGTTGCCGATCCTACGCGACAACTTTTGGTTGGTCGTGCATGTCGTGACGATCATGGCCGGCTACGCCTCGGCAGCAATCGCACTGATCCTGGGCAACATAGCCTTGGGATATTATTTGTTCGGCCGATACCGCGACGAAGACCGAGGCGGTCGTCGTCCACCGGCGGCATGTTCGGCTATTGCCGGATTCATTTACACAGCCATAAAAATCACGGTGCTGTTGCTGGCCGCCGGAACGATCCTCGGCGCGCTCTGGGCCGACAAATCCTGGGGACGCTATTGGGGCTGGGATCCGAAAGAAGTCTGGGCACTGATCTCGCTGATGGTCTATCTGTGGTTCCTCCACGCGCGGCGCATCGGCTGGTCGGGCGATTTCGGCATGGCGGCAACCGCCATCCTCGGAGCGACCGTGATACTATTCAACTGGTACGGCGTCAACTTCATCCTCGCCCTCGGTCTGCACGCATACGCCTCCGGCGCCGGCGGGCAGTTGCAAGTGGGCGCGGCCGTGCTTATCCAGTGGCTCTTTCTCTTCGCCGCGGCCGTCCGCTATCTCATCGAAACCCGCGGCGGCTTGTCCACGGAATCGACGGGTGTATAATGACGCTCCAGCGTTTTTATTGACGCTTGGGAACACTGACTGTATAAGAAGAGCACATGAACCCTACGATAGGTGATTGCGCCGAAACGCACGTCTCCGAATATCTCTCGGAGATCAAACGGAACCTTGCCCGGGGCAACGCCACCGAACATACCCATCGCTCGGCGCTGAAAAGGTTGATCGAGTCCGCCGTCGAGGGAGTTGTGGCGACCAACGAGCCGAAGCGGGTTGCCTGTGGCGCGCCCGATTTCATCGTGACCCGCCACGGTACACCGCTGGGCCACGTCGAGACAAAGGACGTCGGCACGGACCTTGGCGAAATGCAGCGAGGAAAAGGTTCGCACGGCGAGCAATTCGTCCGCTACAACGACGCCCTGCCAAATTGGATATTAACCGACTACTTGCGGTTCCGTTGGTTCGTCGGTGGCAAGCCGCGACTTTCGGTAGACATTGCCGAGCAGGACACGGACGGCAAAATAAAGCCGACCGCCGACGGCACGGCCAAACTGGCGGAAATGCTGACCGCCTTCTTCGAGCAAGAGACGCCGACCGTGGGCACGGCCAAGGAGCTGGCCGAGCGGATGGCCCGCATGACCCGCTTCATCCGCGACCTGATCGTCGGTACCCTCGAACACGAGAAGGAGCAGGGTTGGCTGCACAATTGGCTGAACGCCTTCCGCGAGACGCTGATTCCCGATTTGGACGAGCGGCGGTTCGCCGATATGTTCGCGCAGACGCTGGCCTATGGGCTGTTCGCCGCGCGGGTCCACGCCCCGCCCGGCGAGCGATTCTCGCGCCGGCTGGCCGCTTTTAATCTGCCGAAGACCAACCCCTTCCTGCGCAAGTTGTTCTCCGAGATCGCCGGGGTGGACATGCCCGAGTCGATCGCCTGGGCGGTCGACGACCTGGTCGATCTGCTCCGCCACGCCGACATGGCCGAAATTCTCACGGACTTCGGCCGAGGGAAGGGCAAAGAGGATCCGGTGGTCCACTTCTACGAGACGTTCCTAACTGCCTACGACCCGCGGATGCGCGAGCTGCGCGGCGTCTACTACACGCCCGAGCCGGTCGTCGGCTACATCGTCCGCTCGATCGACCACCTGCTGAAGACCCGCTTCGGCCGTCCGAAGGGGCTGGCCGACGAGAACACGCTGATTCTCGATCCGGCCGCCGGCACCGGGACGTTCTTATACTCCGTAATAGAGGAAATACATCGCAAGTTCGCCCGACAGGCCGGTGCGTGGGATGATTACGTCGCCAAGAGCCTGTTGAACCGGCTATTCGGCTTCGAGTTGTTGATGGCCCCCTACGCGGTCGCCCATTTGAAGCTGGGAATGCAGTTGCGCGAAACCGGCTACAAGTTTGCCACCGATCAGAGGCTGGGTATTTATCTGACCAACACGCTCGAAGAGGCCGCGAAGAAGAGCGAGCACCTTTTCGCCGGCTGGGTCGCCGAAGAGGCCAACGCCGCCGCCAGGATCAAACGCGACGATCCAATCCTGGTCGTACTGGGCAATCCGCCGTATTCGGGCGTGTCCGCCAATCGCGGCAAGTGGATTACAAACCTCGTCGCCGATTATCGCAAAGTGGACGGCAAACCGCTGGGCGAGAAAAAAGTCTGGCTCAAAAACGACTACATCAAGTTTATTCGTTTCGGTCAGTGGCGCATTCAGCACACAGGGCACGGCATTCTGGCCTTTATTACCGACCATAGCTATCTCGACAGTCCGACATTTCGCGGCATGCGCCAGAACTTGATGGAGACGTTCGACGAGATTTACGTTCTCAATCTGCACGGCAATTCCAAGCGCCGTGAAATCGCTCCTGACGGCGAACCGGACGAAAATGTTTTCGATATTACTCAGGGCACGGCAATCGTGCTCTTTGTCAAGCACGACAAGAAGGGAGAGGGCGGCGTTTTCTATGCCGATTTATGGGGCAAGCGCAAGGATAAATACGAGGCGTTGAACGTAAGCGACGTCAGGGAGACAAAGTGGCGTAAGCTCTCGCCGGCCGCTCCTTTCCACCAATTGGTTCACGTCAAACGCCGATCGCACAAGGAATACGAAAAATGCTGGCGTTTCACAGATATTTTCCCCGTCGGCTCCAACGGTGTGCAAACATCGCGCGATAAACTGGTTGTTTCAAAGGATCACGCGGAATTGGTGCAACGTTTTGAATGGATTCGGAACGTTAACACCGAAGGCGCTGATGTTAAGAGAAAGCTGGCCGTTGAAGATCGCGTTTTTTGGAAACTTGCCGTTGCACGCGAAGAACTGCGTAAGGATCGAAAGTGGAAGAACCAATTGCAGAGGTATCTATACCGACCATTTGATCAACAATGGCTTTTCGCCTCTGCATCGTTTGTTCATCGTTTACGATGGGATGTAATGCGTCATCTTGAGCAGCCTAACATTGCGATCTGCATCGGACGAGCGGGACTCGTGACGCATGGTTCATGGAATCTGGTGTTCTGCGCTCGAAACATTCTCGACCACAACTTGTTTTATCGCGGAAGCAGTCTAAATTGTCCGCTATATCTCTACCCCAACGGCAAGATGCCGGCCACGCTATTCGACCACGAGAACGGTCGCCGGCCGAATCTGTCGTCCCGGTTCGTCGACGAATTGTGCGAACGCCTCGGACTCGGCTTCGTCCCCGACGGACGCGGAGACCTGCGCAAAACCCTCGGCCCGGAGGACATTTTTCACTACGCATACGCGGTGTTGCACTCGCCGACGTATCGAAAACGCTACGCCGAGTTTCTGAAGATAGATTTTCCCCGGCTGCCGCTCGTCGGCGACCTGAAGCTGTTCCGGGCGCTGGCCGCCAAGGGGGCCGAACTGGCCGCGCTGCACCTGATGGAATCGCCCAAATTGGACAAACTCGTCACCGAGTTCCCGCAAAAAGGGGACAACGTGGTCGATAAGGTCCGCTATACCGACGCCGACCGCCGGGTTTGGATCAACCGGACGCAATACTTCCAAGGTGTGCCGAAGGAGTGTTGGGAGTATCACGTGGGCGGATATCAGGTCTGCCACAAATGGCTCAAGGACCGCAAGGGACGAGAGCTAGGCTACGAGGAGATCGAGCACTATCAGAAGATCGTCGTCGCGCTGCGGGAGACGATCCGCTTGATGCTGGAGGTGGACGAGTGCGTTCCCGCCTGGCCTTTGACGTAACGAAAGGTCATGGGCCGTGACGCCCGGCGCATTGTAAATCCCTCATGTTTTTCCCGCCTTTCCTCTTTGACAAGGAGGCCGCCGTGCAACGCTCGATTTCATCATTGTGCCTGCTAATCGCATTGCTCTTGATCGCAGGCGGCGCCGTCGCGGACGAGCCTCACGCCGGGCCGCCGGCGAAAAGCGAATCCGGAAAGAAAAGGATTGTATTCATTGCCGGCCGTCCCGGCCACGGCTACGCCGAACACGAACACCGCGCCGGCTGCCTGTTGTTGGCCGAGTGCTTGAAGAAAGCCTTTCCAAACGTGGAGAC
>JAUWPQ010000017.1 GCA_030611515.1 Planctomycetota bacterium
ATGAAATGTTGTTTTGGCGACCATCTGAAAAACCGTGAAATTCCAAACCAACAAACTGAAACGCGGCTACGAAGTAAAATCCTCAACAAGTTCACTCGCCTTGGACTCCCCGAGTTCGAGTGGAATTAGTCAACAAGGCCAAACCAACCTATGAGATTGGTTTGTTGGTAACCGTTCACGGGGCGGGAAAACACCGCCATTCTGAGCGTAGCGAAGAATCTCGCGTGTGCCGCGATTTCACACAAGATTCTTCGCTACGCTCAGAATGACGGGTATCCTGTGAACGGTTACGTTTGTTGGGGTGGATATGGATAAGAAAAAAATTCATGAACAGCAGGAATTGATCCGGTTTGAAGCCGTTGATGGGTTTCCGATAACATCTTTGCTGGTAACTAAGGAGCATAAAAGAAGAAAAGAGATTCTTGATGTTCCGGTACTGCTGGAAATACACGGCCTTTTGGGGCATTTTCTTGCTCGGGGTACGCCAAGACAACTTCCTCACGCGCTTCTTGCACGCGGCTTTAACTCACTTTCCATAAATACAAGGCTTGCCTATGCCGGCCAGATTATAGGTAACGGGATTTTTGATAATACAATTCATGATATAGATGCCGCTGTTGAATTTATGGAAATGGAGGGGTTCAAAAATATTTATATCCTAGGTTACAGTCTCGGCGCTGCCATGCTTGTTAACTGGGCAGCGAACCGGGAACATTCAAAGGTAAAAGGCATTATACTTGAGGGCGGCCACTATTCAATTCCCGATTCATGGAAGAGAGCTTTTAACAAGTGGGGCAGCTCACCGAGCTATGAAGATGTATATAAAAAGGCTAAAGAAATACTCGGGGATGATCCATACGAGAGCCCCTATGACGAGACATTTGCTACATATCAATCCAGAGGACCTACGCGTGAGCCTATTAACAGTGAGCTATTTACTTATAAAACTTGGTGGTTTATGGCGGGTCCCGAGGCGAATAACGCCATGGCATATAAACATATCGGCAAGGTAAAGGTTCCAATCCTTATGTTGAGGGGAGAAGGAGATTTCCTTGTTGAGGATTGGGAACCCGGTGCCCTGGCAAAAATTGCGATTGAATCAGGTAATAAGGATGTAAATGTAAAGCAAATCGCGAAAGCAAGACATGACTGTATGGAAAACGCCGAAGAGATGTTAAAAAAAATAATTGATATGATGTTAGGTAACCGTTCACACCCCGGGGAGCAATGAAGGAGCGGAATCGTGGGCGAGATGAGCTTCGACGGCGGATGTGACGAAGGAAAAAACATTGCGGCGCTGCTGACGACAACTCTCAATCACCGTCAACATCGTCTCGACAAATCGACTGCCCCCTACGCTTTGAGTTCCAAACGACAGCTTCCGCCAAATTACCGTGTGACGCAACGAACGCTCGCCCGCGTTGTTCGTCGGCTCAATACCTTCATGCCGCAAAAACGCCCACAACCATCCACGATGCTCGTACAACTCGCAGGTGGCGCGTCGCAAGCGATGCCCAAGGTATTTCGCCTGGCCGTCGCCGCCGTCGCCGGGCAACACGGCTGGCCCAACAGCGCTTCGAGGAACTCGGCCGTCCGCCGCTTGCTCTGGCGATAGTAGGCCATCAGCAGTGCGGTGAACGCCATCAGCCGCGGCCCCGACTGGCCTTGCGGAACGCCGACGGGCAATTCCGCGCACGTCGTTTCGCGGCAACAGGGGCACGTCAGTCGATGCCGCTGATACTCGATCACGAGCGAAGGATCTGGCCTGAATGCACGGAGATCCTTCGCTACGCCCAGGATGACAGTTATTGATGCGACGATCCTTACCCCAGCAGCCGGTTCACGCTGTCCAGCAGCCGGCCCATGGCGAAAGGTTTGCGGATGTAGTCGTCAACGCCCAACGTCTCGGCGTAGGCCTTGTGACGGCTCCCCTCGTTGGCCGTGACCATGATGATCCTGATCGGCACCGGGCGTGTGCGGCGGAGCTTCTCCAGCACCAGAAACCCGCTCCGCTTGGGCATCATCATGTCGAGGATCACTAGATCGGGGTTCTCACGCTCGGCCAGGGCCAGCCCTTGGTTTCCGTCTCGGGCGACGAAAATTTCATAGCCCGCCGCCGCCAGGGCGAACCGCATCGACTCGATGATCTCTCGATCGTCGTCGACCAGCAGGATTCGTTTGCCGGATTTCGGGGGGGCTTCGACCGTGTTTTTCTCGTCTGCCATGAAGCGCTACCTTGTTTCGGAAGATTTCCGGATTCCTGGCCCGGATGTACTCTAATACCATACTCGCCCCATAACGGATTGCAAGAGGACAACGGCGGGTTGTAAGAGGCTCCTCCAGAAACCAATGCCCTCGTTCCCACGTGAAGAGGTTGTGAATTTTTGTAGGGTGCGTGAAACACACTACAACCGGTAACACATGGTGCGTTTCACGCACCCTACGGATTGTGGTCGTGATGACGCCAATTCGCGGAATAACCCCTTTTCTGGCGGAGAAGCCCTCTACCCTATTGACGGAGTGAAATTGACTCGGTACAATTCGCTATGTTCACGTAAGTATGTGCTTCCGGTGAAGATCAGTTTGGCGGTTGCCCGGTTCCAGGCGACGGCCGGCATTTTGAGGAAGGACCCGGATAGATGCACATCCGCCGATCGGCGTCGGGGGTAGTAGTCCAGGCCCCCGCTAAGTTGAATCTGTTCTTTGAAGTGCTCGCCAAGCGAGACGACGGGTATCATGAGATCGAGACGCTCATGTGCCCGATTGACCTGTACGATACCCTGTACTTTTGTGACGCGCCGGAAGGTCCGGTGCGGTTGAAGTGCCGGCTGGTATTCGGAGCCGAAGGTCCAAAAGGCCGGGGACTCCACGAAGTTACCGAAGGGCCCGAGAACCTCGTTGTGCGGGCGGTCGAACTGGTCCGCCGTCGCGCCGGCGTAAACCGCGGGGCCGAGATATTGCTGGTCAAGCGAATTCCGGCCGCGGCCGGCCTGGGCGGCGGATCGAGCGATGCCGCGGCCGCGCTGGTCGCCGCCGACAAAGTCTGGCGGCTCGGCCGGTCGCCCGAGGAGTTGGCCCGCTGGGCGGGTGAATTGGGGAGCGACGTCCCGTTTTTCCTCGCCGGCGGCCCGGCCGTATGCCGGGGTCGTGGCGAACGGGTGACGCCCGTCGATGGATTGGGAAATTTGCACTTCGTACTGCTGCGGCCACCGGCCGGATTGGCCACCGCGGCCGTGTACGCCGCATGCCAAGCGGCCGAGCGGCCTCGGACGGTCCGGCCGCTGGTCGAGGCATTGCGGCAAGGAGACTGGAAACAAACGGGCCGGCGGTTGTGCAACCGGTTGCAACCGGCGGTCAGGCGGTTGTCGCCTTGGGTGGCGAGATTGGAGCGGGAGTTCGACCAATTGGACCTACCGGGGCACGGAATGAGTGGAAGTGGTACGTCGTATTTTGGAGTTTGTCGTAACGCTCGCCACGCGCGGCGCAGTGCGGGGCGTTTGCGGGCGAAAGGATTTGACGTTGTGTTTGCCGTGCGGAGCTGTCGTTAAGGGGGCAATTGTTCCTCCTCGAAACGGACTGCCAGCGCAAGGAGACCAGCCGTGGAAATCACCGAGGTTCGTGTCAAGCTCATGGAAGAGTCTGGAGAGCGGCTCCAGGCGTTCTGTTCGATCACTTTCGACGACGCTTTCGTGGTCCGCGACCTGAAGATCATCGAAGGCGTCACGGGGCCGTTCGTGGCCATGCCCAGCCGAAAGCTGACTTCACATTGCCTACAGTGCGGATGCAAGAATCACCTCCGCGCGGGCTATTGCAACCAGTGCGGCCAGCGACAGAAAGAACCATTGGCCGCCCGGGACGACGACGGTCGGACAAAACTCTACGCCGACATTGCCCACCCGATCAACTCCGCTTGCCGCGAGATGATCCAGCAGCGGGTGATCCATGCCTTCGAGGAGGAAAAGGCCAACTCGAAACAGCCGGACTACGTCCCCAGCTACGACGATTTCGACACCGACGTTTACGCGTCGCCGACCACGACCCGAATTCAAGGTGCGGAGAAGCCCCGCGGCCCGCACAAAGCCCCCGCCGAAAAGCCCCAGCCCGCTCGGACCTCGGCGTCAAGCGACAAGTTTGGGGCGGGTATTTTCGAGTGAGCACGCGAAATCGTCATAGGCGTGCCTATGATCGAAAAGCATCGGCAAGCCCCTCTGTGGGGTTATTTGACGCGATTTATCCTTGTTTATTGACATTACGGGTGTCAATTTCCAAGGAAAGGGCCGATATTTCTTCCGCTGTCGCAATCCCCCCTTTATTTTGAGCGACATCGAACTGGCGGCACGTCTGAAAAAAGGGTATTTTTGTCTGGCGCGGGACATTCCTTTGGTGGTATAGATTCATGTTGAAGCGTGTCGAAATTGAAAATTACCGCTCTTGCCACAATGTCGTGCTCGACGATCTTGGGCCGATGACGGTTTTGCTCGGTCGCAACGCGGTTGGCAAGACCAACATTCTGCGCGCGATTCAATGGGCCGCGGAAGCCGCAACTTCGAGTGAGGTTTCGGGGGATGGGGCCATCACGCTGGAAGTACAGCTTGGCGAGTCGGTTTATCGGTACTCATTGAAAACGAATATTTCTTCCGCTTGGGAAAACAAACCGTCTGAGATTATCGAATCCCTTGAGATACATGAGGGAAATGCTGCTGCGCGAAAAATCTTCACTCGCAAGGACAAGGATGTGGAATTGCTTACACCGGAAATAAAAGAGATTGCCCTGGGGGCTTTAACGCCCTGCATGCCCGCAATCGTTTCACTTTTACCGGCAGATCAATCCGCTGCAAAAGTAATACAGCCATTATTGAAAGTCCTGGAAAGAATCCGATATTATCCATTGGAAGCAGATGACCTAGACACGTCCGTTGGCATTGTATCTCGTGAAGAATACGATTCGTGGCTGAGCCGATATAGCGCTACCGATGATCCGGGAAACTCGGTGCTTATGCGTTTGCTGCATTTGTTTCAGACGAACGCCGTGCTGCCGCAAGAAATCCACGACCTCCTTGGATCGACTGGTTTGGGATTGGTCAAAGATATTCGTATGGATTCTTTCAAATCACCCGATGATCCTCAAAAAATATTCTACTACTTTTTTCTGTTTCAACCAAGTGAACAATCGTTTTTTTACTTTTCTTCTCTTTCGGCGGGCACACAACGGATCATCCGCTTGATTGTTTCGCTCCTTTTCGATCAATCATCGGTGATGTTGATCGAACATCCCGAGGATACAATCCATCGCGGACTTCTTCGTAAAGTCATCGACGTGTTGCAAGGCTATTCCGATCAACACCAGTTGATTATTTCAAGCCATTCGCCGGTGGTGTTCGATACGCTCGATCCAAAAGCTGTCCGGCTGGTAACGATGGAGGATGACGTTACGAAGGTTCGTGCGCTGACGTCCGAGGAATTACGAGCCGCAAAACTATTCATGGAAGAAGAAGGCTCTCTCTCCGATTTCATAGAGACGGTCGAGGAGGAATAGACCGTGTATGGAATTTTGGGCGAGGATTCTTCAGACGTTGCTACGCTGAAGGTATTGGTACGCAGACTCGCCGATGATGAATCACTGCCGATTCGCACAAAAGGCTACAGCGGATGTGCACAAATGCTTCGCAAAGGGGCGAGTCAGCTACGGACATTCCTGAACTTGGGCTGCTCTCGTTTCATTATTTGCCACGATGCCGACGGGCCCGATCCTGAACCGAATCGGGAACGAGTACGAACCAGAATCATCAAGCCGTCTGATATTAGTGACGATTATTGCATCGTCGTTCCCGTTCAAGAGTTGGAAGCATGGATTCTCGCTGACATCGAGTGCGCAACCAATATCTTTTCGTCTTGGAAGCCGACCGCAATCCACAACCCCGAGGCAATTCCCAGTCCCAAGGAGCATCTGAAGAAACTATGCCGCACCGGTCATAAGAGACGCCGCTATTTCCACACTATTCACAACGAACAAATGGCCAAGCACCTCGATCTCCAGAAAATCTCCCGCAAGTGCCCGGCGTTTCGGGAACTCGAAAAGTTCGTTGCGTGACTCCCTTCCATAACGGCCTACGCAAAATACTCCACCGCGTTGCGGAACATTTGCAGGCCGTCGCCTTCCGGGCCGGCCTCGCCGCGGGTCCAGCGGGGATGCTGGGTCGGGTCGATGTGCCGCTCGGGATGAGGCATCAGGCCCAACACCCGGCCGGTCGAGTCGCAAACGCCGGCCACCTCGTCCATCGAGCCGTTCGGATTGTCGGCCGCCACGTATCGCAACGGGAGTTGCCCGGCGGCGTCCAAATCTTGCAGCGTTCGCTCGTCGCGCGCGACGAATTTCCCCTCGGCGTGGGCCACCGGCAGGTACATCCGCTCAATGCCGGCCAGAAAGACCGACTTCGAGCCGCTCGCTTCCAATCGTACCCAGCCGTCGTAGTATCGGCCCGAGTCGTTCCAGGTAAGCGTGGCCGGCGGGGTATCCGCCCCGATTTTTTCCAGCAGCACGGACGATTTCAGAAGCACCTGGAACCCGTTGCAGATGCCCAGGATCAACTTTCCTTCGGTCTTGAAGCGAACCAACTGGTCGGACAGATGGTGTTGAATCTGGCTGCCGAGTATCCGGCCGGCGCCCAGGTCGTCGCCGTAGCTGAACCCGCCGGGTATGCAGAGGATTTGGAACCGCTCGAACAGCTCGGGCGACTCCAACAGCCGGTTGACGTGCAGGGTTTCCGTTTTCGCCCCGACTTGCTCGAAGGCGAAGGCGGTTTCCGCGTCGCAGTTGGTGCCGGGCGCTCGAAGTATCAGGACGCTGGGTGTGGTCATCAAGAGGGTTCGGGGGTCGGGGGTCGGTATTGAAAACAACGCCCCGCGACTGCGGTCGCGGGGGGCGATAAACTCGTTCCCATGCTCCGCGTGGGAACGCACTGCCCGGACGCTCCCGCGTCCGCCGATTGCCAAAGTCTACTCGGCACCGCCTTATTGTGCCAGTGCCCCGTCCTTGTTGGATCAATCGAAAATGGCGGTTGTTTGACATCCGTCGCGGGCTTAATTAGGCTAGCCGGCCCTCACCCCCGGCTCTTCTCTCAAATGGAGAGGGGAGGATTGCGTCACCAACGCAACGGCTTTTGCCAGGCCTCTTTCAGTGCGGGCAAATCGGCTTGCAACAAAGGCGTTTCGCCGACGATCTCCAACTTGCCGTCGGCGACCACTTCGCCGATCCGGGCGTGGGGCACGTCGGCCAGGGCCGACTCGAAAGCGGCGGCGTTGTCCGGCTCGACTTCGCAGAGGAAACGGGTGTTCGATTCGCTGAAGAGCAGCGCGGCATCGGGCAGAACTTGAACGGACTTCGACCCGCCCTCACCCCCGGCCCCTCTCCCAGTGGGAGAGGGGAGATACGGCACGTCGGCCAGCGAGATTTTTGCCCCCAGTTCGCCGGCGAAGGCCATTTCGGCGGCGGCCACGGCCAATCCGCCCTCGGAAAGATCGTGACACGCCCGGACCAACCCGGCGTGGATCGCGGCGTGCATGGCGGCGAACGTGGTTTTTGCCTGTCGGGCATCGACCTTGGGCACTTCGCCGCCCGAAAGGCCCTCGACCAAGGAGAAGTGTGAACCGCCCAGTTCGTTCTTCGTCTCGCCGACGATATAGAGCAGGTTGCCCGGCGATTTGAGGTCCATCGACACGCAGCGAGCAACGTCGTCAACCTGACCGATGGCGCTTATCAACAGCGACGGCGGAATGGAGATCGCGCCGTTAAAGGGGTCGGGAGTCTTTGTTTCCATATTTCCCGTACGGGCCCCTTCAGTTTGATCCAAACAAAGACTCCCGACCCCTTTAACGAGAGGGCGGAACTCGTTGTTCAGGCTGTCCTTTCCGCTGATGAACGGCGTACCCAGTTCTACGGCCACGTCGTGGCAGGCCAGTGCGGCGCGGACCAGCGAGCCAAGCGTCTCGGGCCGGTCGGTCGTACCCCAGCAGAAGTTGTCGAGGATGGCGATTCGCGCGGGATCGGCCCCCACGGCCACGCAGTTTCGCACCGCTTCGTCGATCGCCGAGGCGGCCATCCAGTAGGTGTCGAAATCGCCGTAGCGGGGATTCATCCCGCAGGAGATCACAATGCCGCGGCGGCTGTCCAACACCGGACGCAAGACGGCGGCGTCGCCGGGTCCGTCGTTCGCCGCTCCGACAAGCGGCTTCAACACACTGCCGCCTTGCACCTCGTGGTCGTACTGGCGGATCACCCATTCCTTGCTGCAAACGTTCAGCGAGCCGAGAATTTTTTGCAGGGTATCGGTGTAGTTGGAAGGGATTAGGGATTGGGGATTAGGGATTGGAGTTTTGCCGCTTGCGACTTTGTACTGACCACCGGCCACTGGCCACTGGCCACTGGCTTTTTCCGCCCTCACCCCCGGCCCCTCTCCCAAAGGGAGAGGGGAGGACAGTGTGTAAACCGCCTCGCGGACCACCGGCGGACGGCCGTCGTGGAGGAAATCCATCGCCAGATCGGCCACCTTTTGCTCGGCATAGATCAGCGTCAGCCGGCCGGTGGGGGTGAATTTGCCGATCACGGTCGCTTCGACCCCTTCCGAAGCACAGAGCGCCGAAAGCTCGTTCCACTTCTCCGGCGAAACGGAGACGACCATCCGCTCTTGGGCCTCGGAGATCCAGATTTCGGTGTACGTAAGTCCTTCGTACTTGAGCGGCACTCGTTCGAGCCAAACCTCGGCGCCGATTTTCTCGCCCATCTCGCCCACCGCGCTGGAAAACCCGCCGGCCCCGCAATCGGTAACGGAATTGTACAACCCTCGGTCGCGGGCGACCAACAACACGTCGAGCAGCATCTTTTCGGTGATGGCGTTGCCGATCTGGACCGCGCCGCCGGAGAGGGTTTCGCTGTGGCTGGTCAGTTCGGCGGAGCTGAACGTGGCGCCGTGGATGCCGTCGCGTCCGGTCCGACCGCCCAGCGCGACGATCAGATCGTTGGCTTGTAGATGTTTGTCCGATTTATCGCGTGGAATCAAGCCGACGTTGCCGCAATAGACCAACGGGTTGCCCAGGTATCGGGGATCGAAATAGATCGCGCCGTTTACGGTTGGGATACCCATCCGGTTGCCGTAGTCGCGTACGCCGGCCACGACGCCCTTGATTACCCGGCGCGGGTGGAGTACGCCGGGCGGAAGCTCTTCGGGCGAAACCTCCGGCGGGGCGAAGCAGAAGACATCGGTGTTGCAGATCGGTTTGGCGCCCATGCCGGTGCCCATCGGGTCGCGGATCACGCCGCCGATGCCGGTGTTTGCCCCGCCGTACGGCTCCAACGCCGACGGATGATTGTGCGTTTCGACCTTGAAGACGACGTTGTACTTTTCATCGAAGCGGATCACGCCGGCATTGTCGACGAAGACGCTCACGCACCAATCCCGGTCGCCGGCGGCCTGGCGGATTTTCTGCGTGGCGGCGAAGATCGTTTCCTTGAGCATGTTTTCAAAATGCCGCTCGCCGTCGGGACCGCGATAGTCGATCCGCCCGGCGAGCGTTTTGTGGCTGCAATGCTCGCTCCAGGTCTGGGCGACGGTCTCCAGCTCGACGTCGGTCGGGTCGCGGCCAAGCTGGTTGAAATGCGCCTGGATCGTCCGCATTTCGACCAGCGAGAGGAACAACTGCCCGTCGCGGCTCAATTGCTCGAGTGCCGCGTCGTCCATCGCGAGGATCGGCACCGTGACGAGTTTGAATTTGTACGGCGAGCCGACCTGCAACCGCTCGAAACCGAGCGGCCCGACGATCGCCTGCTCGATGGCGTCGTTGGCCAACACCTTCGAGCAGAGCAGCGAGAGTTTTTCGTCGGGCAAGCGGCCGACGGCGTATTTTCGGAACGTGCGGACCGCCTCGGCCCGAAAACCGAAATCGGCGATGGCCTCCATCGCGCTTTGGGCCACCGGGTCCATCACGCCGGGCTTCGGCAAGACGTGAATCCAGTGCGTGCGTTCGTCGGGCAGTTCGGTCAGCAGCGGATCGCCCGCCGGAGCGACCACCGTCCGCTCGACCACCCGGTCGGCCAGCAATTCATCGGCGATCTGCTCGACCTGTGCGCGGTCCAACTCGCCCTGGATCAGATATCCGCGGGCGGAGATCACGGCCAGATCGTCGGCCAGGTGCAATTCGGCGGCCGTGGCGGCCACCTCTCCGGCGCCCAGATCGGGCCGGCCTTCGGCTGGATAGATGTCAACTTCCCAAAGCATTGCGATTCTTTTTGGCGAGAGTTAAGTAGTGAATCGGCCCATTGTAACAAATCGAGGCCGGATGGGATGGGGGGGAAGGAATGATGAATGAGGAATGAGGAATGATGAATGAGGAGAAGCGGAAAAACGAGGAGACTTTTGCCCGCAATGAATCCGCGACCGGCGGCTGCGAAGTACGCGGCTTGGGGCTGAGACAGTATTGAATCAGTCCGCCGCCGGTGGTATTCTTAATAAATAGGCTCTTCGCCAGAATTCGTGGATGAATTGAAGTCGAAACTATAGAACATTCCGTAGGTGAAAAGTATGAAACTGAACGTGATTCTGGAACCCAGCGACGAGGGCGGATATACGGTCGTTGTACCGGCGCTGCCCGGCTGCATTTCCGAGGGAGATACGAGAGAGGAAGCTCTCAAAAACATTCGAGAAGCCATCGAATTGTATTTGGAACCCGTCGAAGACGACCGGACGTTCGCTCCCGACGTGGAATCGTTGGAACTGACGGTATGAGCAAAACGCTAAGTGTGCCTCATGCTACCGGAATCGGGCGGCATACAAATCGAGCAATCGACGGATCATCTTCTGGTATTGGGTGTGGTTTTGCCGCGCCTGAGCCTTGAAAAAATCAACTGTCGGTTTGCTCAAGCCGATGGTGACTTTGACCGTGTCTTGCTTTAATGCGAGTTGGTCTGGCGGCGGCAAAAAATCCTCCACCAACTCCATCTCCAACGGCTCATTCGTGTATTTGATTTTGCTTTTCATATAGTTTTTTCCCCTGCCGCCAATATCCGGCTCCGATAATGCGAATGGCGCGGTTTCGATACGTGAAACGCACGGTGATAATTCCCGCGCCGACTCGCCCGATGCAGTAATACCGCTGTTCGGTTTCGCTATGCTTCAGGTCGCGGGCAATGACGCGATTGGGATCCAAAAACGCTTCTTGGGCTAGTGCGAAAGACACCCCATGCTTGCGTTCATTCTCGGCCGCTTTTCGCTCGTCCCACTCGAACGTCGCTTTTGCCATGCCATCGGCCTTACCCGTAAGCGAGAGCCATATATATTACCATATCATTATATGGCTGAAATGTCAACGCGGAAACTGAAAAAACTTGTGGTTCCATACCGTTGTGGGAGGGAACCGCGAAAAAGACCATGCGGGTGATTTTATCCGGCCGGCTGGATGTCAACTTCCCAAAGCATCGCGGTTCTTTTTGGCCAAGGTGAGAAAACGCAACAGTTCGTCCTGGTTGTCGTCGCGGAGCGCGGCATGAACGGCGGCCAGCTTCGAGCCGTATTGCTCCAACGCCGTCAACACGTTGTCGCGGTTGAGCGTAAGCATTTGCCGCCAAAGTTCGGGGTCGCCGACCGCCTGGCGGGTCGCGTCGAAGATGCTCCCGCCGATCAAGCGAAAATATTGCTCGGGCAAGGAGACCGCCAGCGCCGCCGCCGACAGATGCGGCAGGTGGCCGATAATCGCCACCGCCCGATCGTGCTCCTCGGGCGACATCCGAATGACCACCGAGCCGAGCGACTGCCAAAACTCTTCGAGCAGATCGAAATCCTCGGCCCTGGTGTTCTTCGTGGGCGTGAGGATCGTCACCCGGCCGTCGAACAGGTCGGCCCGTGCGTTTAGCACGCCGGTCTTTTCGCTGCCGATCAGCGGGTGTCCGCCGAGGAACCGGCAGCCGCGAGCCAGATGGTCGTCGAGCGGCTCGACTACCGCCCGTTTCACGCCGCCGACGTCGGTTGTCAGCGTCCGCTCGGGGCAATGTTGCGCCGCCTGATTGACCGTCTCGACGACATTGCCGACCGGAGTGCAAACGACGACCAATTCGGCGTCGGCCACTCCACGGTTCAGGTCGATAGTGGTGTTGGTTACGGCCCCGATGCGTCTTGCCGCGCGTAGTGTGGCCTGAGAGCGGCCGATGCCGACGATGTTTTTCGCCATCTCTCGTTGGCGCAAAGCCAGGCCGATCGATCCGCCGATCCGCCCGACACCCACGATGGCTACGGTATTCCATTGTTTCATGGCGATTCTCGTGTAGGATGCGGCTCCCGTCGCCGACTGGGGGGAGTAAAACGGTGCATTGTACCAAATCGCCGCCGGATTGGACGGGGGGTGGAAAGCCAAAGTCGGAAGTGTTTCCCTGCCCGATGGTACTTGTTATATTGAGGGCACCAGAAGACGCATGATATTTTGGCGTTTTTTCCCGCCTTGATTTCCCCTCCCCTGAGTTTTTCTCATGATAACAGCGACAGCCTACATGCTTCATGGCGCTCTGGCTATTCTCTTGTTGACGGGTTTGGCGCCGGATCGGCCGTCGGCCGTTACCCTGCATGTCGCCCCAGACGGCGTCGATTCCTGGTCGGGCAAACTGGAACGGCCGAACGGGGCGGGCACGGACGGGCCATTGGCGACGCTCGCCGGCGCTCGAGACGCCCTGCGAAAGGAACGGATGAAGAGCGCGAAGGGTGTGAAGGAAACAAGGCCGGTCGTCGTCAGTGTTGCCGACGGAGCCTATCTGCTCAAGGAAACCTTGGTCTTCGAGCCACAAGACAGCGGCACGGTCGACGCGCCGGTCGTCTATCGGGCGGCGAAAGGGGTGAGGCCGGTCTTCTCCGGCGGGCGAAAAATACAGGGTTTCACGTCCATCGAGGGGGGGCTCTGGAAAGTTCACCTGCCCGAGGTGCAAGCGGGAAAGTGGTACTTCGAGGACCTCTACGTGAACGGTCGCCGGGCAACACGTGCCCGCGAGCCGGACGAGTTTTACTACTACATGCGCGGCAAGAACAAGCCGATGCCCAAACGTGCGTTCACGGCCGATCCCAAGGACGTCGCCCCACTGGCGGTGCTGTCCAAGGACCAACTTCACGACGCGCTGATCGTGGCCTATTTCGCTTGGGAAAATTCGGTCTCGCGGGTGGCCTCGGTCGATCCACGAACGAGCACGGTCGTGTTGACCGGCGAGGTTGCTTGGCCATTTTTTGAGTGGGGACCACGTCAGCGCTACCACGTGGAGAACTTCAAAGCGGCATTGGATTCCCCGGGCGAATGGTTCCTCGACCGCTGCGGCGACCTGTTTTACATGCCGCTGCCCGGCGAGGACATGACCAAGGCGGAAGTCGTGGCTCCGCTGCTGAGCGGCTTGGTGCGGTTCGCCGGCGATCCGCAAAGCGGTCGATTCGTCGAGCACGTCGTGCTGGAGGGGTTGAGCTTTCAGCACGATCGTTTTCCATTGCCACCGCAAGGGCTCAGTTGTTTACAAGCCGCGACAAGGATGCCGGCGGCGATCACGGCCGACGGCGCGCGGCACGTGGCGCTAAAGGATTGCGAAATCGCCCACACCGGCGGCTACGCGGTCCACTTCCGCCGCGGCTGCCAACATTGCCGCGTCGAGCGGTGTCTGATTCACGACATGGCCGGCGGCGGCGTCCGCATCGGACAAGTCGCCAGCAACCATTCCGCCCATGACGCCACCGGACATTGCATCGTGGACAACAACATCATCCGCTCCGGCGGGCACACCGACCGCGGTGCGATAGGCGTCTGGATCGGACACAGCGCCTACAACGAGGTCACACACAACGACATAGCCGATCTTCGCTATACCGGCGTATCCGTCGGCTGGGTTTGGGGCTACGCGCCAAGCGAGGCGCATCACAACAAGATCGAGTTCAACCACATCCACCACCTCGGCTGGGGCGTGTTGAGCGACATGGGCGGCGTTTATACGCTGGGCGTCTCGCCCGGCACCACCGTCAGCAACAACGTCATTCACGACGTTCACTCCTACGACTATGGCGGCTGGGGGCTGTACAACGACGAGGGCAGCTCGGGTATCGTGATGGAGAACAACCTGGTCTACAACACGAAGACCGGCGGATACCACCAGCACTACGGACGCGAAAACGTCATTCGCAACAACATCTTCGCCTTCGGCACGAACGGCCAATTGCAACAGACGCGAGTCGAAGACCATCTCTCGTTTACCTTCTGCCGCAACATCGTCTACTGGAACGGCGGCCCCCTGCTGACCGGCAACTGGAAGGGCGGCAACGTGAAGCTGGAGGACAATCTTTACTGGGACGTCTCGGGAAAACCGATCGATTTCGCGGGCATGGACATGAAGGCCTGGCAGGCGGCGGACAAGGACGCCGGTTCGATTGTGGCCGATCCGAAGTTCGTCGACCCGGCGCGGTTCGACTTCCGACTGCGGCCCGACTCGCCTGCCGGCAAGATCGGTTTCAAACCGTTCGATTTCAGCCGGGCGGGGGTCTACGGTGATCGCTTATGGATCGAGCAGGCGGCGGCGATTGCATACCCACCGGTCCGTTTTCCCCCTCCGCCGCCAAAACCATAGACTTTCGGAATAGTTGGAGGCGACCGTCTGTTTATTGATTGTCGGAAATACGATGCGACTTACCAACGTTTAGCCGGTGCGCTTTCCACACGGCGTCCCGCATCGTTCATTCGCCCAACGCGAAACTCTTCAGCCGGCGGAGGAAATTGGGCTTGGCCGGCCGGCTGGGAAAGTGCCGGGGTTGCCGTGTGCGTCGCTCGATGACGCGGAAACCGCCGGGGCAACCGTCCCGCAGGACCACCACCTCGCCCCGGCTATGCTCCAGGCCGGTGCGGAGCGCCGCTTCGTGCCCCAACGGCGTTTCGTGGCGGAGCAGACGGACCTGTGGAAAATGGCGGGTAAGCTCGTGAGCCACCTCGTTCGTCGCGTCGGTCGAGCCGTCGTCGATTATCAGCAACTCGAACCGCCGGCCGGAATCCGACGCCGCGTCGAGTATTTCTGCGACCGAATCGTTCAACGTGGACTGGGCGTCCCTCACTGGAAGCAAGACCGACAGCGAGCTTTGCATGAACCGGCCCTTTCAAGTTGGATTCAGCTAATTGCGCTTACGATGAATTTCGGCCGAAAGCGCTGTCTTCCTGCACGGAAGCGGTCGGCGACCGAGTTGCACGACTTCTAACCATTGTAGAAGCCCCCCTGGCGACCAGTATCCAGGCCGGTTATGCTGATGTTTCCTTTGACACCGGTAATCCCACTACCCACTACCCACTATCCACTACTCACCCATGTCCATCGAAGCACAACTTTCCGCGACACTTGAAAAACTCGGACTCCAACTCCCACCCGCCCCGGAACCGAAGGGCCTTTACAAATCCGTGTTGATTTCCGGCAATCTCGCTTACACTTCCGGCCACCTGCCTTTGGACGCCTCCGGCAAATTGACGGTCGGCCGGTTGGGCGAGGAACTCGACGTCGAGGCGGGCGTCAAGGCCGCGCAGTGGGCCACCCTGAACATCCTGGCCTCGATGCGGGCGGAACTCGGCAGCCTCGACAAGATCAAGCGAGTAGTAAAAATCCTCGGCTTGGTCAATTGCACGCCCGATTTCACCCAGCAGCCGGCGGTCGTCAACGGTTGCAGCGAACTGTTCGCCGAGGTGTTTGGCCCCGAGATCGGCGTCGGCGCCCGCAGCGCCGTCGGCGTCAACTCGCTGCCGCTGGGTGTGCCCGTCGAAATCGAAGCGATATTCGAGATTTAGGGCCGCGTCACTGGGAGAACCGCATTTAGCCCCGGGTGAATACACCCCCGGGCAAACGGTTTACGCTTGCAACCCGTCCCGTCCCCTTCTCCGTCTCAAAACGATGGAACACACAACGCGGCGCAGGCATCCTGCCGACACGTTTCGGCGAATCCGTTCGCCGATCAGGGGCGCTCATTGCCGTCCCCTGGACCCCCGGCCATCCTCTCTCCGTTCCGGTGATGTTGTTGTTTCGGAAAATCCGAAAAACTGGGCCTTGACTTAGTGGCGGTTATGGGTGTCCCCTTCCCGCGGTTCAAGGGGGGCAGTCCCCTGTGAACGGTTACCTTCGGTGGGGTATAAGTATTCAACGTACCGCACATTTGCTATATATAATGGTGTTCCACATCCTGGCGAAACAAGCTCACCAGCCCCTCCCTTTCTCAAGAGGTACGCCCATGAGAACCATCCTATGCTCGCTTGCAGTTGCTTTCATTCTCCTGAGCCCGGCTTGCTTTGCCGCCAAAACGGCCGATCCGTCGATCGGCGTTTGCACGCGCAAGGACGAGTTCCAAAAACGCCAGGAGGCCCTGGACGCACGGGTCTTGCGGCTCACGTCCGAGAAGGACGAAACACAACGCGCGAAGCTCGTCGCGTCGCTGACCGCCGCGGCGGAAAAGGACATCGAATGTTTGATCCGCTACCGCGAACCGTGTCTCGTGCCGGTGTTCGCGGGGGTCGTCAAGACCTCGAAGAAGTGGTTTACCCGGACCCGCGCCCTCTACGCCATCAAGATGCTGGGCGACGCGGCCGCGGCGCCGGCCGCGATTAGCGCGTTGGATGACAAGGACGGCATGGTGCGGGAAGCCGCGGCCAGTGCATTGGGGCGACTGGCGGGCGAGGACGCGCGCTCGGGCCTGGAAAAACGGCTCGAAGTCGAGCAGAACCCCTATGTCCGAGCAACAATCGAATCGGCCCTTGAACTGATCCGTGGCGAGGTCCGGCCCTTCACGCCCGACGGCAAGAGCACGGTGTGGAAAGAGGATCTCGTCGGCCCCGAGGGTGCGCGGCGAGTGCCGTGGATCTGGACCAAAAAGGGTAAACACGCCTTCAACGTCTACGACTCCAAAACCTTGGACTACGTCGAAGCCAAGCGTTTCTGCTACCCGATCCGATGCTATAAAGAGTCATTATTCGGCGGCTATCCGCGCAAATCCTTCGGCAGCAAAGGGACGCACGCCGGAGAGGATTGCGCCTGGTTCCGCGATGGATGCTCGTTCTATGCCGTGGCCGACGGCCTGGTGCGCATGGTACAAGGCGCGGGGGGCGATTGGGGCTTTCTGGTCGTCATCGAACACCGGCTATACGACAATCAGTACATGACGTCCGTCTACGGCCATTGCGCCGCCGACGTGCTGGTCCGTCCGGGACAGACGGTGAAAGTCGGCCAGCGTATTGCGACCGTGGCCCTCTCGTGCAGCGTGGAAAACGGCGGCTACGGGTCGCATCTGCATTTTGGCCTGGGCAACGGCCCCTTCCGCCGTCCCGCCGGACTGGCCATCGGAGATCTCGTCAATTTGAAGATGCCCGACGGAAAAACGCATCGTGCCCCCGTCTTGCGACTGGTCTACTCGAAGACGAAAAAAAATTCCTTCGGCTGGCCCTCGCTGGCGATCATCGTCCGCAAGCCCGACGGCAGCATGTACACGGCGGACATCCCGGAGCAGCCGGCCGCACGCGAAATTAGTTGGCTCCAGGCCTACATCAAGAACTGCCGCGGCTGGCTCAACCCGCAAGTCCTCTTGCCGAAACTTGTTGACAATGCGTTGTTCGTTACCCCTTCACACGAGGAGAAACCCTGATTTCTTTTGGTCGAGTGAAAAAGAGTCCGTGAAAAAGGCGCTGGGAAACCCTTGTTGGGATGTTTTTTGTGTCAATGATGGCTCTTGACACCCTTTTCACCCTCACCCCCGTACGGCTTCACCCAGATGACGCGCGATCATGGACAGGAACTTTGCGCGATCAATCGGTTTGCTGAAATAGCCGTCGCAACCGGCCTCGATGCACTTTTTGCAGTCGTTGACCATTGCGTGGGTGGTCAATGCGATAATCGGGCCGCGCCAACCGTTTTGCCGCAACCGTCTGGTTGCTTCGTAGCCGTCCAATTCCGGCATCTGCATGTCCATCAGGATCAACTCGTATGGATTTCCTTCCACCTCCGATGCTGTCGCTTTTTGGCATGCAATCAAACCGTTCTCGGCCAAATCGACCTCCAGCCCCGCCTTTTCCAGGAAAAACGCGATCAGTCGCTGATTGTCCGGACCGTCTTCGGCCAGTAGTACCCGTCCGCAAAATGCATGGTCCAAGCTCGCCTGTGTGAATTTTTCTTTTTCGGCCGATGCTTTCGGCGGGTGGCACTGGCATCCTGCCAGTGCTTTCCTGATGGCAGGCGGCATTGGCATATTGTTTGTACTCCGGCCGGCACTGGCGAGACGACAGTGCCACCCAATCCTCGAACGGACGCGGGAGCGCCATGCAAAGCATGGGAACGAGGGCATCTAAAGATCTTTGCCCTGAGAGACGCCGACCCGTTGGAGATGTTCCACCTCGTCCAACGATTCCAAGCAAAAGCGGCCTTGCCCGTCCGCGGTCAATTTGGTGATCGAACAGTTTCGCAACGAAAAGGGCGACAGCGGCCGGGGCAAGTCGATCAGCCGGCGAAGCGTGGCGACCAGCACTCCGCCGTGGGCGACGACGACCGCCGTGCGATGGCCGTTGGCCGCGATCAAGCGGATCGCCTCGCAACCGCGATCGGCCAACTGCCGCCGCGATTCTCCGCCGGGAATGGCGAAATCCTCGTCGCCGCTGAGCCAACGGGCCAAATCGTCCGGATATTCCGCCTCCAACTCGCTCCGCAACCGGTCCTGAAACACGCCGACGCAAATCTCCTTCAGCTTCGGATCGGTACGGACCGGCAGGCCGTGTTCGGCGGCAATGTCTTTCGCCACTGCCAACGCGCGTTGCAGCGGGCTGGAGTAGACCGCATCGGCCGGCACGTCGGCCATCGCCTCGGCTACCGCCCGGCTCTGTCGGCGTCCAAGCTCCGAGAGCGGCACGTCCGATTGACCCTGAATACGCCCCTCGGCGTTGTACGTGCTCTCACCGTGTCGGATTAGATATAGTTTCATCATCAATCATAAAGCCGCTTGGCGGTGGTCGCGCCAGTGTGCGCCAGTGTTGCGGATTTTTGGCGCGACCGACGGTCGCAGCTTTGTGAGGTTCTACTCCATATTTTCCCATTTGATGCCGACCCGTTTCAGGGCGTAACCGTACTCTTTCAGGTAGTCGCCGTAGCAGGTCATCCAGTGGAAGCCGGGCATCCGCTGGGCCAACTCCAGACTGTCGCACGTGAAGCGAATGTCGATCTGGTCGCGGCAGATCGGCAGGAAGGGGGCGTCGATGATCTCGCCGCGCAGACCAACGTAACGCTCGGCATTGAAAGCGGGAAGGATGTTCGTGACTACCTGACCCTTGCGCATCTCGACCTTCGGGGCGGCGCCGTAGTCCGACTCGAAGTGGGTCAGAATCCGCGCCGGCTCAATGGTCTTGCCGTCCATCTTCCGCGGCCCGGTGCAGTGGGCCAGCGTAATCACCCCGTCGTGCGGATAGGTCGGATCGTTGAGGAACTGCGGCCTGCCGGAGATGTTTCCCAGCAGGATGCCCGCGGGGACGACCACGAAATCCGATTCGCAGAAGGCCAGATAGCCGTCGTCGTTCAACGTGCTCAGCGGCAGGCAGGCCGTGGTTTCCGCGAGCGGTATGATCGTGCCCATGCAACTGTTGATGGTGATTGCCCGGCAGTCGGCCTTCTTCATCAGGCTGCGGAAAATCCGCTCCAGCAGGAAGGCGTTGTCGACGAACTTCCGCTCGGTCTCCAGCGTGGTGCCGGGCAGGTTGAGGTATTTGTCCGCGCGGCGTTGGGCACGTTCGACGGCGGTGCGATCGGCCCGGGCTTCCTTGATCAGCTTGCCCAACTCGTCGTGAGAAACGGTTTGGATGTCGAGTTGGAAGCGTTCCCGGGCCAATTGCGGAGCGGCGGGGGTTGACCAACCGGAGGGACCGCCGACGGCCAGAATCCGGCTGCCAACGGTGTTCCGCAAGCCGCAGAGCGACCGCAGCCGCCAAAGAATCTCCTCCTGGCTGTCGATCACCACGTCCTGCTCGTCGACGCCTTTGGCGGCGAGTTTGTCGGTGTGTTGGCGAAGATACCGGGGGCTGATGGTCTCGTACCAGAGATAGGTTGGCCCCGACTTGTGACGGCAGAAGATGATCGTGTCTTTGGCCGTCTTGCCGACCATTTTCAGTATTCTCCCGTCGCCGCCTGCCGCATACAGTAGCACAACGTCGGCGGAGGCGATTTCGTCCTTCGCGCCGGCCAACTCTTGGGTGTTTCGCACGGCGGCGATCGGCAGGAACGTCACGGGAAAATCGGCCGTGGCTTGCAGCGCGTCCAGTTCGCTTCCGATCCGCGCGATTTCCTTTTCGACGTCCTCCCGTGTCTGCACTCCGCCCCAGGCTCGCCAACTGGCTTGCGGGCGGCGAGTGGGAATGTCGTAGCACAACACCGGCTTGACGACCAACGGCCGCCGCTTTGGCGGATTAGCTTCGTCGATTTCTTCGGCCGCCAGGGCCGACCAGGATAGGCTGGTCATGGCGACGCCTCCCAACGCGGCCGCGCCGCCGAGAAACCCGCGACGGCTGATTCCGTCGGAAACCTGCTGGCCGCAGGGACAACAATGGGCGCGAAACGTCGCACCGTCTTTTTTGTGATGATGCATGATAACTTTCTTCCTGTTGAAGAAAACAACGTCGGGCGTCATAGGCAGGACTGGCAGCCACCCCAAGGAAGGACCGCATTATTGTATCAGCTTTTCGACGCTTCGACAAGCTAGGGAAAATGCCGGGCTACAACCCGGCCTGCAACTTTTACGATGGATCAATGGTACTACAGACCGGCGATGGCGGCCGTCCGGTCGAAGTCGAGCAGGCCGGCCGTTGCGCCGAGACCTGTTACGCAACATGCGCCCGTGGCGGCGGCCAGTCGGCCGGCGTCCGCGGCGTCCAGACCGCGAAGCAGACCGGCGATCAGACCGGCCAAAAAACAGTCGCCGGCGCCGGTGGTGTCGATCGCGGGACCGGGCGGCGTGGCGGCGGCGATCTCGATGTACCTGTCGGCGACCGGACTGAGCAATGCCCCCTTCGAGCCGAGCTTCACGCCCAACAACCCCGGCGAACCGCAACCGCGGTAAACGTCGATGATCCGCCGCGGGTCGGTCTGGCCGGTCTGGCGGACGGCCTCGTCGAGGCTGGGGACGTACACGTCCAGGTGCGGCAGAATTCGATCGAGCGGTTGCATCGTGCCGCCGTCGCCGGCCGCGTCCATCGCGGTGAGGCAACCGGTCTCCCGGATCGCCGAGAAGACTTCCGGCAGGTCGGGATCGAGCTGCGGCATCAGCGAGTAGTAGCCGACGAGCATCATGCGGCTGCGGGCAAAGATATCGAGATTGTTCAGCAAGAGAACTTTGTCGATCAGCTTCGGCGCGCCGACGCAATGGGCGAAACTCCGCTGGCCGTCCTGGTCGATCAGCGCGGCGGTGGTGCTGGTGGCGGCGGTCGGATGGGTCAACAACCGGCCGCAATCGACCCCCTCATCCTCCAATCGCCGGCGGATGAGTTGTCCCCAGTCGTCCCGGCCGACGTAGCTAAAAGCGGCCGCTTTCATTCCCAATCGGGTCAGGGCGATGCCCGAGTTGCAGACGATCCCGCCGGTGACGATTTTGACCGGATCGGTCTGAAACAGACGGCCGGGTCCGATCGGCGCGGTCAACGGGACCGGCCGGACCAGCAGATCGGCCACGCAAGATCCGCACAAGACGCAGTCGAAGTCCTTGGTCATGGCAATAAGTTTATCTTAGGAATTAAATTGTCTCCCCTCTCCCTCAGGGAAAAAGGCCGGGGGTGAGGGCGGCACGAATCGCACCGAGAAACCCCCGGGGGTTCTCGCCGAATAGCCCTCACCCTAACCCTCTCCCAAAGGGAGAGGGGACCAATTAGTCTTGTTCCCACGCAGAGCGTGGGAACAAGGTACGAGATGTTGCGGTCAATACTCCCGCTTGGTGACGATCCCCGGCTGGGGGACGGGATATTTTCCACTGGCGTCGGCCAACAAGGGGGCGGGCGAGTCCATCGTCAGTTTGTCCACGTCCGGCGCGAATTCATGCTCACAGTTGAGCATCTCGTCGTAGGTGATGATCTGGCCTGTGTGTGCGGCCATTCGGCCCATCGAAGTGACCATGCTGGCCTCCGCGCCGCGTTTTGTCTCGTTATAGGGCGTGTCTTGGCGAATGGCTTCGATCAGGTCGTCCCATTCCAACTGGTAGTGGTTCTTCGCGGGCTGCGAGAATTTCCAGGCGGTCTTCGCGTTGTCGGGGGTTTGACCCTGGAAAATGCGGCACTTGCCGGTGCTGTGGCCTCCGATGGAGATCAGCGCCAAGCCCTTCGTGCCGTGGGCGTAGCTGGCGAAACACTCGTGGCAACCGGGCATCGACCGGCCATCGAGGAAGAGCTTCGTGCCGTCGGCAAAGGTGTACTCGACGGAGTAGTTGTCGAAGTTCTGGTCGACGGAATCGCCGCGATAGTGGCGGCCGCCCAGCGCTTGGGCCTGAACCGGCCAGGCGTCTTTCATCATGCAACACTCGTCGATGTTGTGGATGTAGAAGTCGCTGTAACAGCCGCCGCTCGCCCAGAGGAAGCTGTGGAACCGCTTCACTTGGTACAGCAGGTCGCTGATGCCCTCGGGCTTCGGCCTCGAGGAGAAGGCGCCGATGGGTCCGTGCATCCGGTAGGCCCGCATGGCAATGATATCGCCGATCTCTCCGGCCTTGATCCGATCGCGAAGTTCCCAGCGGTCTCGGCTGTGGCGACACATCAGTCCCACGCCCACCTTGAGGTTCTTCTTATCGGCCTCCTCGGCCAGCGTCAACATCTTTCGGGTGGTGGGGCCATCGACCGTGACCGGCTTCTCCATGAACACGTTCAGACCCTTCTGGACGGCGTAATCGAAGTGGGGACAGCGAAACCCCGGAGGGGTGGCGAAGATCGCCATGTCGCCGGGGTTCAAACAGTCCATTGCCTTTCGGTAAGCGTCGAACCCAATGAACTGGCGGTCCGATGGCACGTCGACCAGATTGGCGAATTTTTCTCTCTTTAAGAGCGCTTTGCGACTCCTCTCAAGGCGCTTTGAAAAGACGTCGGCCATCGCCACCAACTTGATCGGACCGTTGTTGACCGACATGGCATTGGCCGCCGCTCCGGTGCCCCGGCCGCCGCAGCCGATCAAGGCCAACTGGATGGTGTTGTCCTCCGCGGCATGAACGCGCGGCACGACCACGCCGGCCAACGCCGAGGCCGTTGCGACCTTGCCCGTGTTCTTCAGAAACTCTCGACGCGTGGACGAATGCTTGGTGGATGACATTGTTTTTTTCTCCCGAGAAATGATGGACGTGCCACCAAATAATCATCAAGTTATTCTGACGCGACACCTTAAATCCGACGCGAACCTTTCGTGTAGCCGCTGATCGCACAATGACACAAAAACACGGGCCGCAAGCGGCCCCGCTACACCCAAACATTTAAGTGTGACAAAGCAGTAGTGCGGATCTTCTCTTGAACTCTTTCATTATAATGCCCCTATCCCGCGTTCGCCACCCCTTGCCGGTCTCGCGGCCACGCCGTCCAAAAGGGGGTGTTGCCGACCCGCGAAGGGCAGATTATTATGCTATTATTGTCTTTGTGGAGCAAATGGCGTACTATGTCCGACGTTACAATCACCGTCGCCGGCCTGCGGATCGTGAAGCTGTTGGTGGGCAATCCTCCGCAGACGGTCGCCGAGTTGACACGTTCCGCCGGCGTGACGCGCACCGCCGTGACCGAACAACTTGGCGAGCTACAGGCGGCGGGGTTCGTCGAGCGGGAGACCCAGCGGACGTCCGGCCGAGGTCGGCCGCGCCACCTTTATCGAGCGACAAATGCCGCCCTGTCGCTGTTGTTTGCCGGCAACCAACGGTTGCTGGTGCCGGCGATTTGGCAAGCGATCCACGATCTCGGCGGCGACGACCTGATTAAGAAGGTCATCAATCGGGTGAGCCGTTCGCTGGCCGAACACTACAACAGCAAGATCACCGCCAAGAGGCCGCGGGATCGGCTCCGCCAGTTGATCGACCTGCTTACGGCCGAGGGAAAGTTGGTCGATGTCGTGGAGGACAAGGGCGGGAAATTGACGATTCACAAACGGAGTTGCCCTTTCATCAGCATGGTCGATCCGAATCTGCACATCTGCCAAGTCGACCAGGAAATGCTCGTCGCGGTGGTTGGGCGTCCAATCCGCCAAATCTCCAGTCGTCACGAAGGTGCACCGTGTTGCACGTTCGAGATCGCCGTCCGATGAGGGATGCCAGCCCCACCGGCGAATCGTAAGCGTCCATGCGGCAACCACTTGTGCCGCGAGGGTTGTTAGTTCTTCTCCAACCCTCTATCATGTGTCAACTGCCGCTTGCGGCTTCGCACAACGCCTCATGGGACTACGAGCATGACGCCAAGAGAACGTGTACTGGCCGCGTTGAGTCATCGACAGCCCGACAAAGTGCCAATCGATTTTGGCGGGCATCGCTCGTCGGGCATTGCCGCCTTGGCGTATCCCAAGCTGCGGAAGGCTTTGGGTTTCGAGCCTCGGCCGATCCGCATCTACGACCCCGTCCAGCAGTTGGCGATCATCGACGATGACGTGCTTGAACGGTTCCAGGTCGACACGATCGAAATGGGCCGTGGATTCGCGCTCGAAGACAAACATTGGTCCGACTGGACGTTGCCCGACGGCACGCCCTGCCAAATGCCCGCTTGGGCTTTGCCCGAGCGGGAGGAGAAGCAGTGGGTTTTGCGGTCCGGCAGCGGACGGGTGTTGGCCCGAATGCCCGACGGCGCCATCTACTTCGAGCAGTGCTACTGGCCCTATCTGGAAAACGACGATTTCGACCGGCTGCCCGAAGCCTTCGGCGAGAGCATGTGGTGTGCGGTGCAAAGCCCTCCCGGACCACTGGCGACCGGCCCGGACGGCCAACGCGTATTGGCTCAAGGAGCGCGCAAGCTCCGCGAGAAAACCGATCGCGCAATCATCGGGCTGTTCGGCGGCAACCTGTTGGAGATCGGCCAGTTTCTTTACCGCAACGACAACTTCCTCATGCTCCTGGCCGGCAATCCGCGGCGGGCGCACGAGTTCCTCGATCGATTGGTCGAAATCCATCTGGCGAACCTGGAGCAGTTCCTTGGAGCGGTCGGGCCATATATCGACATCATTTTGTTCGGCGACGATCTGGGTATGCAGAACGGACCGCAAATCTCGCCGGCCATGTACCGGGAGTTTTTCAAGCCGCGGCACGCCCGTATGTGGCGGCGGGCGAAAGAACTGGCCGACGTGAAGGTGATGCTCCACTGCTGCGGCGGCGTTCGTCCTCTCATCCCGGACCTGATCGAAGCCGGCCTCGACGCGATCAACCCCGTGCAGATCTCCTGCGCCGACATGGACGCCGGCCGGTTGAAGCGGGAGTTCGGCGACCGGTTGACGTTTTGGGGCGGGGGTTGCGACACCCGATTCACGCTCTTCCACGCCACGCCCGAGGAAATCCGCAAACACGTTCAAACGCAAACCTCCATCCTCGCTCCCGGTGGCGGATTCGTCTTTCAGCAAGTACACAACATCTTGGCCGACGTCCCGCCGGAAAACATTATCGCCATGTTCGACGCCGCCAACGGGAAGTAGTTTCTGTTGCGGAAAGCTATTGGACCGGGTGTCATGGGTAAGCGAAGCTTACCCGTGGGCCGGAAAACGCGGAAACCCCACACGGGCAAGCTTTGCTTGCCCATGACACCCACCCTTCCGCGACGCCGCGCGGAACGTGGGAAATTGAAAAGGAACGGCTCATGCACGACAATCGGGGAAGTCTTCCGTACTTACTTCTGATTTGCTTTGTGGCAGCGCTTGGCGGCCTGCTGTTCGGCTTCGACACGGCCGTGATCTCCGGGGCTATCGACCCGGTGGAGATGCAGTTCTCGCTGACGGAATGGATGAAGGGATGGATTGTCAGTTCCGCGATAATCGGTTGTCTGTTCGGGGCTGGGATTGCCGGCACACTAAGCGACCGTTTTGGCCGCAAGAAAATCCTGCTGCTGGCGGCCGTGCTCTTCACGCTATGCTCCATCGGGTCGGCGATACCGCAGGCGTCGTGGCACTTGGCCGTCGCACGGTTCATCGGCGGCACGGGCATTGGCATCGCGTCGATGCTTTCGCCGTTGTACATCTCCGAGATATCGCCGGCTCGGCTTCGTGGCGGACTGATTTCGATGTACCAGCTTGCCATCACGATCGGGATTCTGGCCGCGTATCTCTCGAACTACGGCTTGGCCGAGATGGCGCAGCAGTATCCCGAGTTCTACGGCTCGGGCGTCTGGCGGTGGATGTTCGTGGACGAGGTGTGGCGAGGGATGCTGCTTGTCGGAGTGTTTCCGGCGGTGGCGTTCTTCGGTCTCTTGTTCTTGGTGCCCGAAAGCCCACGCTGGTTGACCAAACAAGGACACTCATCCACGGCGCTGGATATTCTCGTGCGCGTAAACGGTCGAGACGCCGCCACCCGGGAAATGACCGAAATTGAAGAAACCATTGCCCAGGAGAGCGGGTCGATCAGACAGTTGTTTCGTCGAGGAATGCGGTTGGCGTTGCTGATTGGCATCGTGTTGCCGTTCCTCTCGCAAGTCAGTGGAGTCAACGCTATCATTTACTATGGCCCGACGGTGCTGAAAACCGTGGGGATGGGTGAAAACGCGGCGCTTTTCTGGCAAATACTGTTCGGAGTAGTTGCTTCGGTCTCCACCCTGGCCGCAATACTGACAATTGACAAGCTGGGACGCAAGCCGCTGTTGCTCGTCGGTATTGCCGGTGTCGGCATAATGTTGGCCGTCAGCGGGGCACTCATGGCCGTCGAAAACATATCGCCTGTGTTGTTGGTGATGGTATTTGCAATCTATCTGGCGTTTTTCAACATTTCCTATGGCCCGATATGCTGGGTGATCGTGGCCGAGATTTTTCCCACGGCCATCCGCGGTCGGGCGATGTCGTTTTCCATCTTCTCGTTGTGGGCCGGTTGCGCGTTGGTGACCCAGACATTTCCACCGTTGCTGGAATCCGCCGGCCCGACGACGACTTTCTGGCTCTATGGCCTTACGACGCCGATAGCCTTCCTGTTTGTCTTGTTGCTGGTTCCTGAAACAAAAGGGAAAACGCTCGAACAGATCGAAAAACATTGGGGACATTAGAAACCGCAAGGGTTGTCGGTTCTTCTCCAACCCTCTATCATGTGTCAACTGCCGCTTGCGGCTTCGCACGGCCGGATAGACCGCTTGCGGCTTCGCACGGAACGAGTACGTAACGAGGAACGAGGGGCGCGACCACCGGTCGCGGCTTTATGGGTGATGTCATGGCTACCGCATATCGCACGGACTCCGGCTCGGCCCGAGTTGGTTCCGAAATACTCGACCGCCTGCCGCCGCACAACCTCGACGCCGAGCGGGGTACGCTCGGCAGCTTGCTGTTGGACCCGAACCTCTGCGACGACGTGGCGCTGGTGCTGCGCCCCGAGGACTTCTACGCGGAGGCCAATCAGAAGCTTTACGCCCACCTGCTGGCAATGCACGACGATGGGAAGCGGATCGACTCCACGCTCTTGTTGGAGCGGCTCGGCACGGCCGGCGACCTCGAACACGTCGGCGGCGCCGCGTATCTGGCCGAGGTGGTCCATTCGGTCCCGCACGCCGCCAACGCCGTATACTATGCCAGGATCGTCCGCGACAAGGCCACGTTGCGGGATCTGATCCACGCCAGCACGGAGATACTCCGCGACGCCTACGAGCCGACGCTCGATCCGAGCCAAATGGTCGGCCGCGCCGAGGAGATGATCTTTGCCGTTCACGATCAGCGCAGCAGCGACCAAGTCACGTCGATTCACGATTTGCTGGTCGAGGCGTTCGATCGGATCGACGCCCGGTTGGAGCGCAGCGAGGGGGTGGGCGTTCCCACCGGGTTCCAGGACCTCGACAACCTGACCGGCGGCCTGCACGACTCGGAATTGGTCGTGCTGGCCTCGCGGCCGAGCATGGGGAAGACCGCTTTGGCCACGAACATCGCCGAGTACGTGACCATCGAGGCGGGTGTGCCCACCCTCTTTGTCAGCCTGGAAATGGCCCGGGTCGAGTTGGCCCAGCGGATGCTCTGTTCGCAGGGGCGGATCGACGCCAACAAGTTCCGCAGCGGGTTTCTGTCGGGCGAGGACCGCAAAAAACTGGTCGAGGCCTCGGCCAAGCTGGGTAAGGCGCCGCTGTGGGTCGACGACTCGCCATCGCGGACCTGCACCGAAATCGCCGCCACCGCCCGGCGGCTGAAGCGGAAGCAGAAACTCGGCTTGATAGTGATCGACTACATGCAACTGATCCAGCCCGACAATCCCCGCGACCCGCGTCAGGAACAGGTGGCGAAAATGGCCCGGCGGCTAAAGGGGTTGGCCCGTGAGTTGGAAATCCCTGTCCTTTGCCTGGCGCAGTTGAACCGGCAGGTGGAGGCGATCAAGGAGGGGCATCGACCACGCCTAAGCCATCTCCGCGAGTCGGGCGCCATCGAGCAGGACGCCGACGTGGTGATGTTTCTACACCGGGAGGAGTACTACCACACCCGCGAGGAAGCAATGGAGAAGGGTATCGCCGGCATTGCCGACGTTATTGTCGCCAAGCAGCGCAACGGACCGACCGACGATATTAAATTGGCCTGGTTCGACAAACACACCCGCTTCGAGAACCTCGCCCAAAAGCCATACGAGGAATTCGAGGAACATGAGGGTGGATTTTGATTCCGTTCGTTTTCCTCTTTTTCTCTAGTGCTTTGTCAAACTTTAATTTTTGAGTTGCCCGTGTAGCGGGGGCGGGGCCGGGGCCCGGCGGGCGGCAGCCCACCACCCCCCCAAAAACACCCCCCACC
>JAUWPQ010000157.1 GCA_030611515.1 Planctomycetota bacterium
CATGCCGCCACCCATGCCACCCATGCCGCCGCCCATGCCGCCCATGCCACCTCCCATGCCTCCCATGCCTCCCCCCATGCCGCCCATACCGCCCATCATTCCACCCATCATCGGCGGCGGGATCGGCAACACAAGGTCGGCCACGGGATAGACTTTAGTGGACAGTCGGGTCTCGGCCTCCTCGGGCGTGGTGATCAGCAACACTTCGTCTTGGATCATGTAGGTCAAACCTAACTCGCGCAGCATCAGCCGCAGGGCCGAACGTAGACTGACACCCTTGAGATTCTTGGTGACCGGGGTATCGGTACCGATACCCACGTCTCCCAAGGCCCTGGTGTCAATCTGGATTTCGATCTTATGCATGTCCTTCAAGTAGTCGATCACGTCCTGCAGCGGCGTTTCGATGAACTCGAGTTGCGTCGTCGATTTCAGGGCGTCGTCGATTTTCTTTTCGGCGGTCCCCCGCTTCGCCAGATCCACCGCGCTGTACCTGTCCTTGCGGCGGGACGTAAGTTGTTGCCAGACCTCGGCGTCCGGATAAACGATCGGCGGCTCGTCGGGGAACGGAACGCCGGATTTCTCAACCTGATAGAGCACGTCCACGACGGCCTTTTGCCGGGCAAGACGCAACTCCATGAAATCGTTGTAATAACCGACTTGGCGGGCATGAAGCTCGGCCAGCACCGGGGCCGGGGCGTTGGGGGCGAGCTTCATCGCCTCGACCGCCGCTACCTCTTCCGCGTAGCGATAACGGCCTTCTTCCATCAACGAATTGAACCGCTCCATCAACTGGCGGACCTTCTCCTGGTCGCGCATTAAATTTTCGCTCACCAACAACCGCTCCCTGGCGGCGGCGACGTTCTCCTGACGTTGCTGCCGCGAGTATTCGACGTCGATCTTGCGCCGCGCCGCTTCGCGCAACGCCGCTTGAAGCACGTCGATAAATTGGTCGCGGGCGTCGGGAGCCAACGCCGCGGTTTGCCGAACCTCTTGCAAGCGGAGTTTCAATTGCTCGATGGCCGCGTCGGGGTCGGTGCCCATTATCGAGCGGGCCTGATTCAGCGTGTTACGCACTTCGGTTTTGATCACCTGGGCGATTATCCGGCGATCGTGCTGGAATGTTTCGGCCAACACACCCGCAGGCGGCTCCTGTGGCTCGGGGCCAACCAAGTTCAGGTCACCCGGGCCTCCGGCCGGCGCTGCCTTGGGCGCCATCGGCGCGGGAACAGCCTCCGCGGCGCCGCCCTGGCGCCGCTTGGCCAACGCGCTGCGGATCGCCAGTGCATTGGCGTAATTTGGATCGCGCCGAAGGGCCTCGGAAACCAGCCGCTCGGCGCCGTCGAGGTTGTCCGCCGCCAGCGCCTCGCGGGCCAAACGCGTCAATCCTCGCACTCCCGCGCCGACCGCCTGACGAGCATCGGCTAGACTTGCCGAACCGACCAGCGGCAAAGATACGCCGCCGTCGATCCTCGCCATTTCGACCAATGTTACCAAATAATGGTTATTGTCGTCGGAGGGGATGCGCGGCACGTCGAAGGCAAACTTTTCCTGCCCCGCCGCGCCGTCGGCCGTCACTTCAACCTTCAGCGGCTCCTGGCCCTTGAGTGTCCCGATCACGATCGTCTCCCGGTCGCTCCGCAACGGCGGCAACCGCTTGGGGAATACTTCACCCATGCCGGCCGGCCAGGTGACTGAAGTCGGCCATAGCACGGCCGCGTCGGCCGCCGCGGCCAGCTTCCGCCCCGCCGCTTCGCCGGGCACTGATTCGGCGTCGGGGATCAGAGCGCCGCCGCTTTGGACCGCCAGCGCGCCGAGCAATCGAGGGTCGGGACGCAAACCGACGGCAAAACTATTAAATGGTATACGGGCATCGGCCAACCTCGTGGCCAACTTCGCAAACTCGTCCACCCCCAACAGGTTGGCGGCGCTGCGGCCGTCGCCGATGTAAACCGCCGCCCGCGCATTCTTTGAATCGCCGGTAAAGCTGTCCACAACCGCGTCGACCGCCTTCTGCATGTCGGTGGCCCCCAGCGGGACTCGTGCGTCAAGCGCGGAGAGGGCGTCGGCCATCTCTCGGCCGCCGGGCGCGACGAATGTCTCGGTCAGCGGGACGGCGTTCAGATCGACGGCCATCAAGCGGACGCGGTCGCCGGCGCCGAGTCCCGCCAAGAATCCCTTCAACGCCCCAAACGCCTTAGCGCGGAATTCTCCCGTTTGGCTGGCGGAAGTGTTGAACAAGACGACGATGTCGCGCGGGCCTGCCGCCGGCGCCACTCCCTCCGGCTTCATGCTAAGCGCGAAGTAGTCGCCGCCGTCGGGTACCGAGAAAGTTTCCACTACGACGGCGATTGAATTAGGCGCCGCCGCGGTCGCGGGTTTATCGGCCAGCACGAAAAAGGCTGCCATTGCCAGCGGTAAGACGACCAATCTAACGAGAATTTTTTTGGACATGGTTTGACTGCTCCGGCAAATCGAATGTAACGCGGGCCCATGAGGAGGCTGTGTTCCGCAACATCTCCCGGACACGCAGAGATTTCCCATTTCAACTAAGCGAAAGACTCGACTACAGCTATTCTACTCGATTGGAGAACGTTTTGCCAATCAGAAACTACTCCCCACTAGGATAGAATAGCCCATACTGCAAACCCGGTGCCGATAATCCGCCGACGAGGCAAGCGGAGCAATACCCCCCCCGCGGCGGAGAGGGATATATTGACTGGCCGCCGGCAACCAATTCCATAAGTGTTTTTCAGACAAATACTTACTTGCTCCCCCCTTTCAATCGTTTTTTTCCCGTTGAATCCGAAACATGCTTACGAACGCCAGCCATGCAACCGAATCGACGCGATACCCACCCGATATGGTGTTCCGGTCAATTCGGGCAATTTGCCGCAAGATGTAGCGAAACGACGTATTGAAATCAATCAGCGAACATCCTGGCAACCCGCCGATGGAAAACCGCATAATAGTCCGTTGAAAAAAGGTGCAACGGTCGTGGGACACAAAAGGGAACCTCATCGGTCCCAATTATTTGACATATCATAGCGGGATGGCGTAAGCGGTCGCAACGGGTTTGCCGTATATGGAAAACAGCTCTTTCAGGTGGCTTGTCGCATTGCCGCCCCTCCCTTTTTAACATCCTGGCGGGGCCGTGTGAGACACCTGCGGGAACTGAACTGCCGGAAGCGTTGACTACCAACTTGACCGAAATAACAGGGGGTATTACAATGACTGCCACACCTGCCGGATTGGTTGAGACGGTGGGACAACGTAACTTCACGACAATGGAATGGGCATCGATGACGAACCGAAATGCACCTGCGGTGGATATTCGGAATATCGTTGGAATCGCATGAGTAGCGAGGAGTTTTGATATGTCAAACTTTCGTTTCAACACCTCAGACGTTCGAGACAACGATCCGATTGCCGGAAACGAGACCCTTTCCAGGCGGGTTTACGCCGCGTTGCACGACGAGATACTCACCGGAGAAATGCCTCCGGGAACGCGATTGGTCCGACGCGCGTTGAGCAAACGACTCGGCGTCAGTCCGATTCCGGTCGCCGAGGCCCTCTTGCGGTTGGAAATCGACGGTTTGGTCGAGAGCCGTCCGCTGTGCGGTTCGCGCGTGCGCAAATTGACCGTCGAGGAGACGCGGGAGGACACCGTACTCCGCGAGGCGATAGAGTGCCAATCCGCGCGGCTGTGCGCGGAGAACGCCACGAAGGCCCAACTGGCCGAACTGATGTCCGAAGCGCGTCAGGTAGACCGTTTAATGAGCCAGGGCGACCCGCGCTCGAAATTGGGGATGCGGGCGCATCTCCAGTTTCATCTTTCGATTGCCCGTGGCAGCGGGTTCAAACGCCTCGTGCAAGAGTTGGAGCGGGTATGGTTCCGTCGCGCGATGCGATTGAATTGGGTCAAGGCCACCCATTGCCGACCCGTGCCCGACCGTTGGCACGAACAGTTGGTCGAGGCGATCCTCGGGCGCGATCCGGACATTGCCGAAAAAGCGATGCGGAAGCACGTGCGGTACGGCGGCGAGGGTGACGCCACCGCTTTGGAATTCGTTTCTCAGGAAAACTCGTCAGATGAATAATTCAAGCAGCGACGTCGGCGTCCAGCGCGCCACGCGGGTTCGTTTCCGCGTGGTGTCGATGGCGGTCTTGTTGGCGATGGTGACCTATATGGACCGCATGTGCATTTCCGTGCTGGCCCCGGACATCATGCGTGATTTGTCGCTGACGAAGGAGCAAATGGGGTATGTTTTCACCATATTCGCGGTAGCCTACGCGTTTTTCGAGATTCCCACGGCGTGGTGGGCCGATCGGGTCGGCGCGCGGAACGTGTTGACACGGATCGTGGTGTGGTGGTCGATTTTCACCATTGCCACGGCTGCCTCGTTCAACTGGTTATTCCTGATGGTGACGCGGTTCCTCTTCGGCGCGGGCGAGGCGGGGGCGTGGCCGTCGGTCGCACGGGTCTTTTCCCGCTGGGCGCCGCGCCGCGAGCGGGGGACCGTGCAAGGCATCTTTTTCTCCGGCGCCCATTTGGCCGGCGGTTTGACGCCGCTGTTGGTGATCTTCTTGAGCCAATGGTTGAACTGGCGGGCGATTTTCGTACTCTTCGGCATGACCGGGTTCGTTTGGGCCACGGTATGGCATCGTTGGTTCCGCGACGATCCCTCGCAGCATCGGTCGGTGAACGCCGCCGAACTAGAGTACATCGAGAAGGACCGCATCCCCGACGCCGGACACAGCGCCGGATGGGACTATTGGCGAACATTGGCCACGCACCGCAATATGTGGGCCTTGTGCCTGATGTACTTTCCCAACAGTTTTGCCTTTTACTTCTGTTTGACCTGGCTGCCGATCTATCTGAATGAGCGGTTCGGTTATTCGGGCTGGACGCTGGCGGTGTTTGTCGGTTTGCCTTTTATATTGAGCGTTGCGAGCGACATGTTGGGCGGTTTGACGACGGATTGGGTTTCGTCTCGCTTCGGACTGCGGATCGGCCGTTGCGGGGTGGGCGCGGCAGCCTACGTCCTTGCTGGAATAGCCATGTGCATCGCCGCCGTTTCCGATGAATCGTTGATCTCGGTCATGGCGCTTTCGCTGGGCGTGGCAGCCAGCATGTTCGCGCTGGGGGCGGCCTGGGGAACTTGCCTGGATGTAGGTGGGAGCCATTCGGGAGTGGTCAGCGCCGCGATGAACACCTCTGGACAGATCGGAAGCATTATCAGTCCATTGGCCGTCGTGTTCTTAATGAAATACTGCAACGATTGGGCCGCGCCGCTGTATCTGATATGCGGTTTGTTTTTCGCGGGGGCAATATGTTGGGCCTTCGTCGATCCGCGCAAGCCGATCTTTGAGTAAAGGCCGTTTAGAGCATGAGCGACATTGATCTTAGCTCGATCGAACTCGACATAGGCGGCCTGCGGCGGAATCTGCTGCGGCAGGGAACGCCCAGTCGGGTCTACTATTTCGAGCACGGGATCGCCGACGCCGTCAAGGACCAGCTTGCCCTACGGTTCGGACTGGACGACGGATTGAGCGGACCGGCCGGCGACCCCACGCGGGCGTGGCGGCGGGAGATCGCCGTACAGCGGCGGCTGGGGTTCGAGTTGTTTCGTGTGTGGCTGCCCGGCGGCGAGTTCCCCGTGGCGGGCTCCAAGGATACGAGTTGGGCCGAGGAACACGCCGGGCCGATCCAAAGCTGGCGCGACTTGGAGGAGTACCACTGGCCAGATCCAGCCGCTGTCGATTACGGTCAACTGGAGTATTACGAGCGGTGCTTGCCGGGCGACATGGGCGTCTTTCACGCGGTGAAGGTCTGGGAAGTCGTGCGAGAGTTGCTGGGATTCGAGACGTTTTGCCTGAAGATGCACGAGGATCCGGCGCTGGTGGCCGAGGTGGTGCGCCGCGTGGGCGAGTTCCACCTGGCGCTGACCGAGACCCTGTGCGATTTCCGCTGTATGTTCGCCGTCTATGGCGCCGACGACTACGCCTACAAGACCTCCACAATGATGGCCCCACAATACATCGTCGATACCTTCCTCTGCTGGCACCAGCGGATGGCCGCCGCCGCCCACGAGCACGACAAGATGTACTTTTTCCATTGCTGCGGCAAGATCGATCCGCTGATGGATCATTTGATCGACGAAATACGGATAGACGCCAAACATTCATTCGAGGACACAGTCGTGCCGGTGACCGAGGCCAAGCGTCTCTGGGGTGATCGGGTGTCGCTGCTGGGTGGCCTTGACGTGGATTTCGTGGCCCGACGCGACGAGGCTTCCATCCGCCGCCGCGTCCGCCAGACGCTCGACGTCTGTCAGCCCGGCGGAGGCTACTGCCTGGGGCTGGGCAACTGGGTCACCGATTACATTCCCGTGAACAATTATCTCGTCGTACTGGACGAGGGCCGCAAATACTGAATCGCCGAGGACTGCTTCCATGAATTCCGTCGAACGAGTAAAAACCGCTTTGTGTCTCGGCCAGCCGGACCGTGTGCCGGTCGTGGAATTCGTGATTGACGAGAAAGTGGCGCGAGCGGCCGTGCCCGACTGCCGCGACGTGGCCGATTGCATGGACCGGCTGGACATGGACTGCGTAGGCTGCGGGGCCTTCTTCGCCAAAGTCGGCGACCATCCGGATGGCTCGTACACCGACGAGTGGGGCGTCGCCTATAAGCCGGGCACTGAAGCCGTCGCGCATCCGATCCGCGGACCGATCAACACTTTGGCCGACGCCCGCTCTTTCACGCCGCCGGACCCCGACGCCCCACACCGGCTGGGTAAACTACCCGGGTTGGTCGAGCGCTATCGCGGCCGTCGGGCGATCATCTTTCACCACCGCGCCGCGTTCATGTGGTCGGCCTATCTAATGGGAATCGACCAAATTCTCATGAACTTTCTGGCGGAGCCGGAAATGGTCGAAATCGTCATGGACAAAGTGCTGGACAGCAACATGGCGGTCGTCCGCCGGGCAATCCGGGCCGGGGCGGAAGTCATCGTCCTCGGCGACGACTACGCCAGCAACCTCGGGCCGATGATGAGCCCCGCCGTCTTCAAACATTTCATTCTACCGCGGCTGAAGCGGATGGTGGACATGATTCACGAAGAGGGAGCGCTGTGTATTAAACACTCCGACGGCGACTTGTACTCCCTTCTGGAAATGATCGTTTCGACCGGAGCCGACGGGCTTAACCCCATCGAGCCGATGGCCGGAATGGAGTTGAAAAAGGTCAAGGAGTTGATGGGCGACCGCATCTGCCTGGTCGGAAACATCGACTGCGGCCATTTGTTGCCGTTCGGTACGCCGGACGAGGTTCGCCGGACGGTGCGGCAGGCAATCGCCGACGCCGCCCACGGCGGCGGCTTTATTCTCAGTTCGTCAAACAGCATCCATTCCTCCTGCCGGCCGGAGAATTTGACGGCCATGATCGAGGCTTGCCGCGAGTTCGGCGAGTACCCAATCCAATAAAGGAAAAACATGGGAAAAACCAAGACGAAATTGCATGGCGGCGAGCCGGCACTGGGCGGTTGGATCATGATCGGCCACCCGGCGGTCGCCGAAATCATGGCCGGCGAGGGATTCGACTGGATCGGCGTCGATCTGGAACACACGGCAACCGACATCAACACCTTCTACCAAATTGCGCTGGCGTTAAAGGGGACCGGCTGCGATCTGTTGGCCCGGCTGCACTCTTGCGATCCCGTGCAGGCGAAGCTGGTGCTCGACGCCGGGGCCAACGGCCTGATCGTACCCTCGATCAATTCGGCCGAGCAGGCGGCACGGGCCGTCTCCATGAGCCGCTTTCCGCCGAGCGGAACCCGCGGGGCGGCCTTGAGCCGCGCAGCCGACTTCGGACGCGATTTCTCCGATTACTTCGCCCGGCACAACGACGACGTGCTGGTCGTTGTGATGCTCGAACACGTCGATGCCGTAAGCCGTTGCGATGAGATCCTGTCCGTGCCGGGGATCGACGCGGCGCTGATTGGCCCCTACGACCTCTCCGCGTCGATGGGGCTGGCCGGGCAACTGGATCACACCGAAGTGCGCGACGCCCAAAAGACCATTCTCGACGCTTGCGTCAAACATGGCGTAGCACCCGGAGTTCACGTCGTCCCGGTCGAAGGCGACGAACTATCGCAACGCATCGCGGAGGGATTCCGGTTCATCGCTTGCGGAATCGACACACTGTTCATCATGCATGGTTGCCGGACAATGTTGCGGAAAAGGAGCAAATAATGGCGGAAATCATCCTTGTTACCGAGAAAGAATACCAGAAGGCGGAGGCTGTTTTCCAGGCCGTCGATGATTTGCAAACCGAAGCGGTTTCAGGCGGGGAGCAACAGCTTGCCGAGGCGGTTGTCCGGCGGGCGGCGCGGGCGGTGATTGTCGGCGTCGAGCGATACGACGGCCCGCTCTACGAAGCTCTCGGCGCCGCGGCGGCCGGGCAAGGGGCAATCATCGCCCGGTTCGGAGTCGGCCACGACGGCATCGATAAACCGCGGGCCAGGCAACACGGAATCGTCGTGACCAATACGCCCGGCGTCCTGGACATCAGCGTCGCCGAGCACACGATTTGGCTGATCGGCGCCTTGGCGAGGCGCGTCTGCCGGCTCGAATCGCTGTTCCGCGCCGGCGAATTCGCTTCCCAATCGGGCATGGAAGTCCACGGCAAGACCCTGGGCGTAGTCGGCTTCGGGGCCATCGGCCGCCGCGTGGCCGCAATGGCCCATTTCGGCTTCGGAATGCGAGTCGCCGTGGCCGATTGCCTGACGGCCGCCGATCTGGAAAAACGCGAGCAACGGCCGCTGGACGAGATACTCGCCGCCGGCGGGCTGTCGCTCTACACCGACCAACTTGAGACGGTCCTCCGTCAGGCCGACTTCGTCACCTTGCACGTCTCGGCAACCGCTCAAACAAAACACCTGATCGACGCGCGTCGGCTGGGGATGATGAAACCCGGTGCCGCGTTGATCAACACTTCACGCGGATCGGTGGTCGATGAGGCCGCGCTGTACGACGCGCTCGATGGTGGGCATCTCGGCGGGGCGGCACTCGACGTTTTCGAGACCGAGCCGTACCGACCGGTCGCGCCCGAGAAGGACTTGCGGACGCTCGACTGCGTTGTGCTCACGCCGCACGTCGGCTCCAACACGGTGGAAGCCAACTGCCGCATGGCTCGTGCTTGTCTGGCTAACATCGCCCAATTCCACGCCGGCAAGCTCGATGATCTCACGAGGGTTGATTCTTAAATGGAAGGGTGAAAAAGGTCAAGAACGATCCTGTTCGGCACGATTGTTCCCATGTTCTGCGCGTGGACACGCTACCCGGCCGCTGCACCTTATCCCCATACTCTGCATGGGAACACACTGCCCGGCCGCTCCCGCGTCCGTTGCGAAAACTCCTCGGAAAACGTCCCCCGACAGACGGATTTCACGCCGGTTTTGCCCCTCCCAGGACCAGAAAAAGCGATTTTTGCACCCGCCATAGCCCCTAGCGAAAAAGCGCGAAAATACCGATGGCCAGAAAACAGCCTTTTTTTAGGCGTTTTCGGCTGGTAGAATGACCTCGTTACCCATACCCCATCAGCAGGGGCTGGCGAAAAGTTTCGCGATCTGTTGCCACAAGCCCATGTTGTTATTCAGGTTACGGTCGATTTTCCGGTCTGAATTAACTGGAAAAAATTCCCGATTTCGCCATTTAATTATTACGTCGATTCGCCGAGGGCCGATGATGCGTTCAAATCGCTTAAAACCAGGGCTATTCATTTTGCAACGCAACTGCGCTTTAGACGTAAGCCCAGTTAAACCCCAGGTTGATCAACCTGAAGCGCCAGGTTGATCAACCTGGATGCGCGGGGTTGAATTGACCCCTAAATCACCGCTCGCGCGCAAAACTCCACCCGAGATGCGTATTTGGAAAGTTAGCGCAAAAATAGCCGTAGGTCAGGTACGGGGTATCTGACCTACTCTGCTCGGTCGAGTCGGTGGTACGCTGCACTGGCAGAGCCAGTGGCACACGCACACGGCGGCGATGGTGTCTGTCCACCACTCTACTTGC
>JAUWPQ010000217.1 GCA_030611515.1 Planctomycetota bacterium
CCAGCCCTGGAAATCGACGTCCCGCCCGCCCCCGTTTCGCAGTTCCACCGTGATTATCATTCGCGGCGAAGAACCGGCCGCTCCGTCGAGCGATGGGACGACCTCGGCCGAAACGATCCGCACGGAGATGAATCGGACGACGGCCGCCGAGGTGGAAGCGTCGATCCATTTATGATCGAGCAAGGGATTTTTCTTTTTCTTTGGCTTAACGTCCGGTTCTCCGGTCGGCGCATCGGCCCGATTTTCGATCAGGTCTTCGGCGTCTTCCTCTTCCGGCCGGTCGTTCGACTTTTCGGCCTCGATGCCGAGAATCTCGGCGATGCTCTTCCGTTTCTTTTCGGCGGGTTCGTCGAACGAAATGATGCCTTCCAGTTTCTCCAGCGTTTCGGGACTTTGATAAACCGGCTTTTTTGGGCCTCGTTTTCGCGGGTCTTTTGGAGCCGTTGGGACCGCTCGATCGGCCAGTTTGCCGAGGCCGTGTTTCCCGCCGTCTCCGCCGATCGACATGTAGATGGCAACCGCGGCCAGGATGAGGATGCTTCCCAGCAAGACGCCGACCATCTTGGCCTGTTGGTCCCGCTGACGTTTCACGTGCGGCAGTACGGGGTCGTGCTTGATCTTGGGCGGATCGGTGACGATGCGGATCGAGCCTACGTCGAGAACCTCCGCCGCCTTTGGCCGTACAACCGGCGGCGGCGCGGGCGGAGGTTGCGGACCGTTCCGCGGTTGCTCGACTTCCGGAACCGGAGGACCGACGACCGGCGGAGGCAAATCGGACGTTGGAATCAATCCGTTGATCTGCCGGGCGGGAACCCACTCGCCTTGCGCGCCGCGGCGCACGCCGTCGTCGGGCAAAATCTGCCCCTTCTCGGCCATCGCCTTGAGTTGTTGCGGCGACAGCGGACCGACTTCGCGCCCCGCGATTTCACAGTACCACTCGGCAGTCATATTTGTAGTTATTCGGAATTTCGCGTACTTATGCCACCGTCAGACAATTTTGCCCCGTAGGGGCGTTCGACAGTAGCCCAGCAGTTCACTGCTGGGAGGGGATATGTCGCTGTTGTGGGCGGCAAGTCCCGTAGGGACGGTCGAAAATTAACGTCGCGGTTCAACCGTCCCTACGGGACGAACAGGGTTGAATACATCTTCCTCCCCAGCGATAAATCGCTGGGCTATTGTCAAACGACCCTACGGGTCGAAGCTACGCCAGCAATGCCTCATGATGAAGTCCAATTCACCATACTATCAGTATACCACTCCCAACCGCTTTTCCGCCCAAACGGCCAACTTCTCGCGGAAGATTTTTGCGTTGTGGCGGATGTCCACCGGGAATGCGGGGTGCAGCAGAAAGTCGGCGATCCGGTCGGTCAACGGGCTGGCCGCGCCGAGCCGGCGGATTTCCTCCAACAACACCTCTCGTTCCTTTTTTCCCTTCGGCGCGTGTTCGGCGTACGGTTCCAGGACGATCACCGGTCGCTGCCGGCCCGCCGGACCGACGCCGACCAACGCGCTGCGGCGGATTTTCGGGTGTTGATTGAAAATCGCCTCGTAGCGGACCGGATACATCGGGCCATCGGCGGTCAATACGCGGTGCGCTACCCGGCCGCAAAACCAGAACCGCCCCCGCTCGTCCAGATAGCCGCTGTCGCCCATCCGATGCCAGACGTCCGCCCCATCGACGATCTTCGCCGTGGCGTTCGATTCCGTTCTGGTAACGTACCGCCGCGTGACCATCGGACCTTGGACGATCAACTCGCCGATCTCGCCGGGGGGCAACTTCTCGATCTCGTCGAGCGCGCGGATCGGCCCATCGACGACGCGGATCACCTTCCAGCGGACGCGGGGGAATCGGCGGCCGACGCACACGCCCGCGCCGAGGCGGGTTTGTTCGGCGGTGCCGACATTGGTTCCAACAGGGGATTCAAGGGTGCCACGGGTGGCTTGTCCACCCGTGTTGCTTGCACTGCTGGGCAAGCCAGCAGTGGCACACAACTTGTCGTTCGATACTCGATGAATCCCTAAAACCTCGACGGCCGAGATCGAGGCGACCGGCAACGACTCGGTAGCGCCGTAAGGCGTGTACACGTTGCCTTCCGAGTGGATGCAGTTCATCATGCGGCGGAGGACTTCGGCGGGTATCGGCGCGCCGGCCGAAAGGACGCGGCGGAGCGTGGGCATTTTTTCGCCCTGCGCCTCGCAGTACCGGCCCACACGGTCCCAAACCGCCGGCGAGCCGAACGCTTGCGTCGCGTTCCAATCGCGGACCGCCTCGATGATGTTGGCCGGATCGACCCGCGCCGGGTGCGACGGGTCCATCTCCGGGATCACCGCCGTGACGCCCATCGCGCAGTTGAACAGGCCGAAGAGCGGGAAGCAGGGGACATCGATCTCGCCCGGCCGGATGTCGTATAACTCTTGAATCTGGCCGACCTGGGAATCGAAGTTGGCGTGCGAGAAGAGTACGCCCTTGGGTGGACCGGTGCTGCCGGTGGTGAAGATGATCGCAGCCGGGTCGTCGCCGCCCACCGGCGGCAGTTGGTTTCCGTCCGTGGGCGATTTCCGCAGTGCGGCGAGCGTGGTTCCGCCCCAAAACCACCTTCGCCCGACCGTCACGTTCAGCCGCGCCTTGGAAAACCGCCGCCCAAACAGCTTGCGGACGGCATGAGCAGCCGGAATGGCAACGAACCCCTCCGGCTCGGCCTCGGCCAGACAGCCGATAAGGTTCCGCCGTCCCATGCCGGGATCGATCAGGATGGCCACCGCACCGGACTTGAACAGCGCGAATACCAGCGAGACGAAGTCGATGCCGGGGCGGACCAACAAGGCCAGCCGAGTGCCGGGCACGACGCCCATCGTCCGCAGTCCTTGGGCGATCCGCCGGCTGTCCAGATCGAGCTGTTGGAAAGTGACTTGCCGATAGCGTCGCCGGCCTTGGGCATCGCGGCCCGACGGCTCGGCCACGGCCACCGCGTCGGGGCACAGTCGGGCCATCGCGGAGAGCCGGCCGGCGACGTTGTGTGTGGCGTCTGACATCACACACATCATGGCGGCCAAATCCGATCCGTGCAATGCCTTTATGACAAACTACCTCGTTCCCACGCTCTGCGTGGGAACGCACGTGTTGGACGCTCTGCGTGCTCGGCGCAACTCTTGAGCACACCACAAGTATTCGGGCCGCACGGACGCGGAGCGTCCCAGGCAGTGTGTTCCCACGCGGAGCGTGGGAACAAGGCGTTTGTCTCCGCTGATTATGGCTAACGCCGGAACTGCTGACACCAGTAGATCGTGCCTCTTGCGGTGCGGAAGGCGGCCACGCCGATCCGGCGATGGCGTGAATTGAGGATGTTCGCCCGATGCCCGGACGAGTTCATCCAGGCCCCGACCGCGTCGCTGCTGTGCGGCTGGCCCATGGCGATGTTCTCGGCCACGGGGCGCGAGGTGTGGACCATCGCCTGATTGCGGGTCATCCATTCAGCATGATCGCGGGCGGATTTCATCAGTTCCTTGTCCACCTCGAGCGGCGGCAAGCCGTGGCGGACCCGCTCCTGATTGGTATACATAACAATGTTTGCCTCGATGGCCGCCAGTTCCACGCCGTCGACCATTTTCGCCCGCGGTTCCGATGGCGGAAGTTCCGGTTTCTTGTTGGTCGTCTCAGGGGCGACCAGCAAGAAGGTCGAGGCGCAGAGCAACATCTTTACAAATAACATCCGATTCTCCTCTATGGTGGGGTAACACAGGCGGGAAGTACGTGCCCGGACTCGTAAACCGGCCGCCGCCGAGGGCTGCTAAGCCGATTTCTTAAATCCGAGCAATTGTAGGTGTTCCGCGATTCAGTGTTTGTCTGGTCCGAACAACAGTGCAGCGCATCCTGCGACAAACTGGGCATCCTGCGGGAACTTATCCGGTAGGTGCCGACAAGATACCAGACCCGAGGAGGATTGCAAGAGGGGGAATTGGCCATATCCACGCTATCGGTACACTTCCTTGCGATGGCCGATCGCCACGACCAGGACGAGCAGACGATCGTCGGCGATTTCATAGATCACTCGGTATACGCCAACACGGATGCGCTAAGCGGAACGGCCGGACAATTTCTTGCTGCCGGCAGGGCGCGGGTCACGCATCTTGTCCTTTTTGGATCTCGCGCACCGCCTGCTCAAAAGAGACCGATTCCCCTGGGGCTTCCTTTGCCTTGTCGTAAGCCCGAATGTCGTCGAGTTCCTCAAGCTCCTCGACGACTTTTTGCCATTCTGCCACTGGCAGAAGTACCGCTTGGCGATGCTGTTTCTCATCGACAACGTATTGCGGATGAACGGTAACCATTTTGTCTTCTCCAGTACGACCATCACCGCCGTGGGGCCAGCCAACAACCTTAATCTTCCTTTGAATAAGGTCGGTTGTCAAGCATCCTCCATCCGTCCGGCAGGACCGTATCCTTGGGCATCACGACGACGCCGTCGCGGATCATGCCATGTGGGGTCTCCTCGGTGTTTTCGAGGCCTTGCGGATTGGCGACGCGGACGTTGCGGCCGATGCGGCAGTTCTTATCGACGATCGCGCCTTCGATGTGCGATCCCTCGCCGATACCCAGGGGCGGCTGCCCCTCGGCGCCGTGGGCGGCGAACTGCTCGGGCGTTTCATAGACGTCGTTGCCCATCACGATCGAGTCGCGGATCGTCACGTTGCGTCCGATGCGGCAGCGGACGCCGATGATGCTGTTCTCGATCGTCGCCCCCGGCTCGATCATCGAGCCGTCGGCCACCAGACTGCCGCGGATCGTCGCGCCGTCGAACCGGGTGGGCGGCAAAAACCGGGCGTGTGAGTAGATCGGCGCCTCGACCGACGCCAAATCGAACGGCGCGTCCGGTTTGGTCAACGCGAGGTTTGCCTCATAGAACGACTTGATCGTCCCGATGTCTTCCCAGTAGCCGTCGGAAAGGTGGACTTGCACGTGGCGCGCCCGAACCGACGCCGGAAAGACCTCCTTGCCGAAGTCGCGGTAATCGGTTTTCCGCAGCACGTCGAGGAGTGTTTCGCGGTTGAACAGGTATATGCCCATGTTCGCCAGGCAGTCGCGGCCGCGGCTGGCGATGCCGTGGGCGTCGATCCACGCCGGCGCGGTGCGGACCATATCCAGTTCTTGTTCGGTCTTTGGTTTTTCCAAAAACCCGACCACTCGCCCGGTGTCGTCCAGCCGCATGATACCCAGCGCGTCGGCTTCGCGGCCGTGTACCGGGACGGCGGCGATGGTCACGTCGGCCGCGGTCTTGACGTGCGATTCGAGCATCTCCTGAAAGTTCATCTGGTACAATTGGTCGCCGGAGAGGATCAGCACGTACTCGACACCCGGCTGCTCGATGTAGCGCAAGTTCCGCCGCACGGCGTCGGCGGTGCCCTGATACCAGTCGGCGTTCTCCAGCGTCTGCTGCGCGGCCAGCACCTCGACGAAACCACCGCCGAACGGATCGAAGTTGTAGGTCGAGCGGATGTGACGATGCAGGCTGACCGAGTTGAACTGGGTGAGCACGTAGCAGCGGTTCAGCCCGCTGTTGATGCAATTCGACAAGGGGATGTCGATCAACCGGTATTTACCCGCCACCGGCACGGCCGGCTTGGAGCGGTATTTCGTCAATGGATAGAGCCGCGTCCCTTGTCCGCCGCCGAGCACCAAAGCGAGCACGTTTTTCATGCTGTGTTTCATGGGCGGTTAGTCGAGTCTGGGGGATAAGTCGTGGTAATGGAAGTATTACTGTCGGCAATCCGATGCGGCCGAATACCAACGCCCCGCGACCGGGGTCGCGGAGGGGCGCGAATCGCCACAATCCATACCCCCGCGACCGCAGTCGCGGGGCGTTAAATCAACGGAGCGTTAAGACAATCTGGCCAATCGGATTTCCACAAACACCCTCTCAGTTTAGCCGATTGGTCTGGCGTTGGGAACCAGGGGACGTTGCCCTGCCAAAGTAGGGTCGCTTGACGATTCACTAACGGTCTGCTAACTATTTGGGCATGCACAAACGAGTTCGCCGGCCGGAATAATCCGCAATGTCGTTAAGGTTTAATTTCTTCTGGTTCCTATGCTCCGCGTGGGAACCCCCGTTTTCCGACGCTCTGCGTCAATGGCGGCGACGCGGAGCGACGCGGGTAATGCGTTCCCACGGAGACCGTGGGAACGAGGCAATGTCGTTAAGGTTTAATTTCATTCTGTTCTGCCTCTTGCTTGCGGTGCTGGCGTGTGGTTGCGACCGATCCCGGGAAAACAGTGTCGCCATCAGCAACGAAGGCTCGGACACGATGGTAAACATCGCCCAGGCCTGGGCGGAACAATACAATCAAAAGCACGAGGATGTTAGCGTTCAGGTTCTTGGCGGCGGCTCGGGCGTGGGCATCGCCAGCCTCACCGACGGCAATTGCGACATGGCCAACACCAGTCGCAAGATGAAACCCGACGAAATGGAAGTTGTGCGGGAGAAACGCGGCGACAAGCCCAAGGAGTTCATCGTCGGCTACGATGCTTTGGCAATCTACGTCCACAAGCGGAATCCCCTGGAATCGATTTCGATGGAAGAACTGGCCGACCTCTACGGAGAGGAAGGCAAGCTGACGAAATGGTCCGAACTGGGAGTACACGTTGGAACGCTGGGAACCGACAAGATCATCCGCATAAATCGTCAAAGCGGATCGGGCACTTACTTCTATTTCCGCAAGGCCGTATTGGGCAAGGGGAAGGATCTGAAACTCGGTTCGGTCGGCGCCAACGGCTCGAAGGACGCGGTGAGTCTTGTCTCACGCACGCCCGCGGCCATCGGCTACAGCGGCATGGGCTACGCCACCGACGAGGTGAAGATATTAAAGGTATCGAGGCGCCGCGGCGAGCCGGGCGTGGCGCCGACCGTGGAGAACGCCCGTAGCGGAGCGTATCCCATCACCCGCCCCTTGCGAATTTACACGATCGGTGAACCGACTGGACCGGTCAAGGAGTATATCGACTGGATTCTCTCCCCGGAGGGTCAAGAGGTAGTGCTTCAATTGGGCTACGTGCCGATGGAAACCAATGAGTAACGCTCGGACCGCCGTCAAGACATCCAATACACGCCGGCCTGGGGTCGCATGGCGCGTTGCATTGGATCGCGCCGAGCCGCTTATCGAGTGGATTATCCGCCTCTGCGGTTGGAGCGCGATCTTTTTCGTGTTCGCCATTTTCTTCTTCGTCTTCTGGGAGGCCATGCCGGCGCTGTTCGGCGGGGTGAATCTGATCGAGTTTTTCACCAGCACCCGCTGGCAACCCTCGTCCGAGGTTCGCCCCGAATACGGCATCCTCGCCTTGCTGGTGGGCACGGTGTCGGTCACGGCCCTGGCGATGGCGATTGCCGTCCCGCTGGGGCTGGGCGCGGCCGTGTTCATCTCCGAGTTCTGCTCCGGCAAGCTCAAGGAAATACTGAAAATC
>JAUWPQ010000201.1 GCA_030611515.1 Planctomycetota bacterium
AGGAGCGCGGCGTGCTTTTCGAGGGAGACCGGGGACGCCTGTTCGTCAATCGCGGCCGGATCACCGGCAAGCCGGTCGAGGAACTCGATGAACATCCGCTCCCCGACAACGCGGTCCGGGTGGAGAAGAGCGACAACCAGATGGGCAATTTTTTCGCGTGCGTCAAGAGCCGCAAGACGCCGATCTCCAGCGTTTGGACGGGGCACCGCGTAGCCACGGCCCTCCATCTGGCCAACATCTCCATTCGCCTGGGCCGCAAATTGACCTGGGATCCGGCGAAAGAAACCATCGTCGGCGACGACGAGGCCAACCGCTGGCTCGGCCGGCCCCAACGGCCCCCATACCAAATCCACATCTAGTTCGACTTCTGCCTTTACCTTAAGCAACCGGGAAAAACCTACCATGTCCAACCGCCGAAATTTCATCAAAGAGTTCGCCGCCGCAGCGTCTGCCGTGGCGATAACGACCACGGGAGCGGCTGTTGCCGAGGAGCCGACCCAAGAGTCCTCGCGCCGGACCTGCGGCAACCAGCGCCGATGGCGAACGGCCTTCGGGCTGAACGGTTTTGCATCCTCCGAAAGCACGTTCAAGAAAACGTTTCCCATCTGGGAGGTTTTGGAGTTTGCCCAGCGTGAAGGTTTTGAAGGCATCGAACTGGTACCCAACTGGCCCCAGAAGGGAATGTACGTGAATCCGACCGACGAGGCCCGAATCGCCAGCCTGCGGGGTTTCTTCGCGCGGTACAATCTGAAAATCTTTTCCATCCAGACGTCCGGACAGGAGGCTTTCCAAAAAGATCGGAGCGTGCGCGAGGGCTGGGTGAAGCGATTCGCCGACTTGGCCCGCTTCGCCCACAAGGCGGGCTGCGAGTGCATCGGCTACTGGCCAGCGGGAAACGTGGCCGGACAGACCGTGGACCAGGCCATCGATTCGCTGGTCTGGTCGCTGCGGGAAGTGGGAAAGATCGTCAGCGACGAGGAGCTAATGTTCGGAATCGAGATCGAGCCGCCCTTCGCCTTCAACAAGATCGAACACATGATCCAAATCCTCGACGGCGTCGATCATCCCCAGGTGAAAGCGATCTACGACCCGAGCCATTGCGACTTGATGAACGGCAGCCGAGGAAAACCGCACGAACTGGTGGAGCGAATCGGCGTACACCGTATCGGGTATACCCATTTCACCGACAGCGACGGTACGCTCTTCCGCGGCACCTCGAAGCACCTGCCTTGTGGCGATGGGCACATCGACATCCGCAAGTCGCTCGAAACGCTTTGGCGCGGTGGCTTCGAGGGTTGGTTTATGATCGACGCCTGGAACACCCAAAATCCCTACGATGCCTGCCGCAAGGGCCGCCTAGCAGTCGAGGCCGCGCGGCGTGGTTTGTGAGACGAAAAAGGGGAAAGGGGGGAATGAAAAAAGGAGCAAAAAGTTGTGTGTGAGCTATTTTGTTCCACATCCGAGCACTTCCCCTTTTCTCCAATTCTCCCTTTTTCCTCTTAAAACGTGTTTTGAAATGTGGCACAGCCGCCCTCGGCTGTGTGATTAACCGTGAGTTCTCGGTTACAGCCGAGGGCGGCTGTGCCACATATTGATTTGCCAGTCCTAAACTCCCGGTTGTCCTCTGCATCCACCAACTGCTGGACCGCGACAAAGGGAGTCGCTACGTGCGAAACGCCGCCAAAGTGCGCCGCGTGCCGACGGTGTTTCAAGATCATCAACACCGTGGACAGTACAACCGAGTCAAAGGTGTTCACTACTACACGTTGAAAGCCATGGTCGAAGGTTCGGGCAAAACCAACAACGCCCATGCGATTGTCGATATCCACGGCGACACGAGCATGACAATCGCGGGTTACCGGCAAGCAGTCGGCGGGCGATTGGCAAGTTCCTCCTCTTAACCGGGCCGCGCCTTTCGCTGCAAGGCGAGGCTGGATCGCGCAACCCATTGCCGCGTATGGCTTTACGACTCCTCTTCCTTCCCCCGCGGTTTTTTTTGGATGTAATTCCGCGGACTAAGGACAATAGAAGGTAGGAGGAGTCCTCTCGTGAACGAGTCTGCCCTGAGCGATGAATTCCTGGCCTTGATCTCGCCCTGTCAAAGCAGGCTCTTCGGCTACCTCTATTCGATGCTGCACAACCTCGACGACACGGAGGACGTGTTGCAGCAGGCCGTGCTGGCCATGTGGCGGCGATTCGACCAGTACGACCGCGACCGGAGCTTCGTACCCTGGGCAATGCAGTTCGCCAAGCGGATCGAACGACCACTGCTCGGCGAAGGTTTTGGAGTCGGTTTCCAGGTCGTCCTCGGTGGAGTTTAGTTGTCCGCGCCGCAGCAAGGTCAATTGGTACATGCCGTCGTACGCGTATAGTTCATCGAGATAGACAGGCGTGGCCTGCGCGGCCGAAACCACGTCCTGCCGCCACAGCCGGTTGCCCGCCCGATCGTAGCCGTGCTTGATGCGAACCGCGTCGGCGGAAGAACCATAGTCGTACCAGAGTAGATCGACGGTTCTTCCAAAACGGTCTATGCCGTCGTAGGGGTCATTGCCCGCGCCGTGGGCCAGGTTGTAACGCAGGTCGGGCTGCGGGTAATCGACTTTTACGATTTGGCCGAGGCCGAGATACGTGTAGTCGGCGTAGTGAGTGCCGTTTGCGTCGGTTTCGGACAAGTAGCTGACGCGGCCCAGGTCGCTGTCGTTGCCGCTGCTGCTGTATTCGTGATGCAGCACCCGTCCGTTCGGATATGTGACGGTGTTGAGCCGGGCGTGGTTGTCGGCGCCGTTGGCGCGAGCGTATTGGACCTGCAAAGTAGAGGCGCTGACCTCGCCCAACTGCTCCTGTTTGTCGGTGTCCAGCCGGCCAAAGTCGTCGTACGGAAACTTGACGTCGTTGACGGAGTAACCGCCGGTTGCCGAGTCGTAACTGGTCACTTGTTCGACCATGCCGCGAACCTCGTAGCCGTGTTCGATACGCAACACGTTGCCACCGACATTAAACGTGTTGGGATCGGGCAACGTCACTTTGTCGATAGTCGATCGCGTCAGGTACGGGGTACCTGACCTACTTCACTGATACATGCCGTCACACAAAAAACTAGCTGCGTCCCCGTTTCAACTTCCCGTTTCAACTTGTAATTGGCCGTGGTGAAGAAAAAGGGGGCACCAACTGTCGAACGTCCAAGTGGTGGTGTTAGACTCCAGATCGGTCAGTGAGAGTTATGTATGGCGTCCCCGGAACTCCCCATGGCGTCCCCGGAACTCCCCGGAACTCCGGAACTCCGGAACTCGGAACTCCTTCGGAACTCCTTCCCCGGAACTCCTCCCCGGAACTCCGGAACTCGGGGAACTCGGCGGAACTCTCCCTGCGGGGAACAGGTCTCCTTCTTGTCGGTTATCAAGTCTCGCTGGACTGGCACACCACTTCATCCTTTCCCCCCCCTTTCACCCCGAATCCTTATCCCCCCGAAATTGCCCATAGGCATTTAGAATTGCACGAACAGCTACAGCAACGATCAGCGACGATGTAACAATTGTCAGCCAACCAAAAAAGCCAACATAACCTTTGGCTTGAATGAGTACGGCCAAACTCGAGAGTGTAACAAGCACGAGTCCGGCAATCCCAAAGAGAAGGATTAGCAAAGGTCGATTACATCCAAGTACAATTAACACAAGTCCCAACAGTAGCGGAATCAGACCGATTAATAAATGTGAAATACTGCCAATGAATGGATCAGGCTTGAATTGGGATGGTGATACCAGGAAACCAACATAGCCGTTAAGCGGTGCTGCGCCAAAAGAAACGAGCAGTAAACCACAAACGAGGAAAATAGATGGCCTGTAATCAAAATCTATTCCCATATCTTCTCTCCCTATTCTGCACTTTTTGAGAAAAACGCTCAGCTTGCTTGTTTTTTCTCCCTGGGAAACTCAACAGCTCGTGAAATTTCGTATCGTACGGCGGTTTGCCGTCTCCCAATGGGAGGGAATAAAGTCCTCGTCTTCAGGATATGTTAGACACTATTGTGGCGGGTAGCTCCTGTACTTGACTGTGGTTGTTCGGCTGGAAGGTCCGACACATCGGCCCTTCGAGTCAGGTTGCATATACTATCCGGGATGAGCGAAGGACTTCAGTCCGTTGCTCATCCCGGATGCGTTAAAGCCGTCGCCTTACAGGCACCGGAGTAACCGTTCACACCCCGGGGAGCCTGAAAAATAGGGGTTTGCGTGGATCGTGGGATTTCCAAACATCCGAGCGTGAAACAAAAAGTATCAAAAGAAACGATAAAAGACGCCATTACTTTTCCAGCCTTCATCGCAACTTTCCGCCGTGCAACTTGTTACCATACGCACCTTCGGTTCTGGTGCTAGCTGCCATACTCCTCTGTTAAGGAAATTTTGAACACAAACAAACTCGGCAGACCATTCCCATTTCCCCCATTCCTTGTAGAAATCCCGCGTCCACCAATGGCGATTGCACCTTTCGCATTCCCTATAACAGTCCTTAATAAAATGTAGTGGATCTTTAGCGCCCACCTTGCAACCGGTTCCATAATAAATGGCAGTCCCGGCAAGGAGAATCATAACCGTAAGGGAAATCGGCTCCACCGCCTCACCGGATGGGTCTGTTGCTATTGTCGGCCTGTTTTCCACATACCGATACAGATCTGCATCACCAGCCAAATACCCGATTGGGTCTCTTCGGTTCCATCTGCCGAGATGGGAGAGGAGAATGCGGTGGCCGGCGATGTGCCACTTCACGTCGGAATCGACGTGGTAATCGTAGCGGTAGCCGCAGAATAACGTTTCCCAGTCGTAGCCGGCGGTGGAATCGCTGAAGTCCGAGGTAAAATACTTCGGCGCGCCGTAGGCACTGTAGCAGAAACGCTTCAATATCGTGCCGGAGGTGTTGGCGATTGCTACTACGTTCCAGTTGGGGTCTTGCAGCGCGTAGAGACGCTCTTCGAGGCCGGTGCCGGAGTCAGAGTCGGCGTCGCGGTCGCGGAGGACCAGGTCGTCCACGTAGCGCAGGCCCCAGACGTATTGACGATCGACGCGGAAATACTGTGGAACGCCACTGCCGCTGATGCCGCTGCCGCTGTAGTAAGCGGAGCCGCTATAGCCGATGTACGATGGTATGCCGGAACCGCTATAAGAGCCTTCGCCGGTGTATTGGTCAACGCGCTCCTCCAATACTTGCCACTTGTCGCTATAGTAATAGTGGCGGCAGTCGGTCATGTAATGCGACTCGTCGTAAGTCCACTTCACGATCCGGCGATTCAAGCCGTCATATTCAAAAATCGCCAACGGATATTGCTCGTCGGAAGTCTGCACCTCGACCAGCCGATTCCAGGCGTCATAGACAAAATGATAGTGGTCATTCCAGTTGTCCGGCTTCGGAGCGCGAATCATATTGCCTGCCGCGTCATGGGCAATCTCGTCCGAATCACCGGCAATGGTCACTATTTCGTTCGCCTTGTTGTGAGTGCGATTCTGGTCGAGTTCCCAGTCGCTGTCCGCGTCCGTGTCTTGCTTGAAGTTCGTCCAGTTGCCAAGCGGATCTAAAGTCCATTGCTCAGCGAAGGTTTTGGTGTCGGTTTCCAGGTCGTCTTCCGTCGAGTTCAACTGGCCGCGAACAAGCGAAGTCAACTGGTACATCCCGTCGTAAGTGTACAACTCATCTATGTACACAGGCGTCGATTGCGCGGCCGCTACCATGTCGCGCCGCCACAGCCGGTTGCCCGCCCGGTCGTAACCGTGTTTGATCCGCACGGCATCCTCGGATGCCCCGTAATCGTACCAAAGCAAATCGACCACGCGGCCGAATTGGTCCAATCCGTCATACGGATCGTAGTTCGATCCAAACGCCAGATTGAATCGCAGGTCCGGTTGCGTGTAATCGACCTTTACAATCTGATTCGCTCCGAGATACGCATACGCCGCGTATTGAGTTCCGCCGGAATTGGTTTCCGAAAGATAACTTACGCGGTTGAGGTTATTATCATCACCGGTCGAATACTCATGGTGGAGAATTCTGCCGTTGGGATAGGTGATCGTTTTCAGGCGGTTCTGGTTGTTTTCGGCATCGCAGCCGTTACGGGCGTACTGCACCTTCAAGGAATCGCCGCCGCCCACGCCCAGGTGTTCCTGCCTGTCGGCGGAAAGCGTGCCGAAGTAGTCGTAAGACAAGGCGACTTCGTTGACAGCGTAGCCCGCTTCAGGATCGTCGTAACTGATTACGCTATTGACCATGCCCCGAACCTCATATTCACGTTCGATCCGCCGCACCGACTCGTCAATGCCGCCGCCAACCGTCGTCGCCGCATCGACGGTCTGACGCCCAAGCAAATCGTAGGCGAAAGTATGAATCGTGCCGTTCTGATCTTTCTTCGTCTTCAACTCACCTTGAAGATTATACGTAAACTCGACCCGGTCGTAAATAGTGTCCAAGCCGTCCCCCAGGGAGGTAGTATCGTCGGAATCTGGGTAAATCACCCCCCTCAACAGGCGGGTATCGGCGACGTCGCTGTCGGCCAAAGTCGCACCATATATATATTGTGTGACCTGATCGCCGGTGGTAGAATTTTTTATCGTCTGAGTGGCGACGCCGCCGTCCGGGGCGTAGGTGAACTCGCCGGTGGTCGAACCGTCGCAGAAGTTTTGGATCGTCCATGCGACCCGGCCGGCGGCGTCGAACTCGCTCCGATCCTCACGGCCTTTTGCGTCGACGGTCCGACAGGCCATGCCGGCCGAGTCGTATTCGACGGTCGAGACGAGCACGTCGTCACTCGGGGCGGGCGGCTCCTCGGGCCGGCCCTCGTCGGGCGGCGAGGCGCCGAAATTGGCCGCGGCAATCTGCCGCCCCAGCGGATCGTACCACGTGCCGGAGTAGGCCGCGCGGGCGCGAGGCTCGAATCCGTCGGGCGAGGAAAGTTCGCCCGTCCCGGTGGCGTCGTGCATCCGGCCGCGAGTGACGGTCCACGTCGCTTGGTTCACCGGATTGTAGGTGGTTTCCGACTGCTCGAAGATAGTGTCGCCGTCGACGTCCAGGGCATCGGCGTAGCTGGTCTCGTCGGTGTCGAGACCGACGAAGGTCTTGATCGGACGGTTCAGCCCGTCGTGGACGGTCTTGGTGAACGCATCGCCGCCACCGGCCGCGATCCGTTTGACGACGTTGCCCGCCGCGTCGTACCAGGTCAGACCGGTCAGCGCGTTGCCGACCGTGCCGTCGTCCGGATCGACGGCGTACCGCTCGGTCTTGTAGACCCGGCTGAGTTCGTCGTAATAGGTTTTGTCGCGGCCTACGAGATTGCCCGCGACGACGGACGTATGATAGCGATCGACTTGCGTCGCCCGGTCGAGGTTGTCGTGGGTGTTTTTCAGGAAGAACGTGGTCGACACGTCGCTGGAGGATGTGGTGGTGTCCAGTCGGTTGCGCCAGTCGTAGCCGTACTCGGTCTCGCGGGTGACGGGCGGCTCATCGTGATTCACGTACTGGGTAAGAGTGGAGAGCAGCCCGCCTTCCAGTCCGCCGCTGCACGCGCAATCGCCGCCGGCCCCCTCGTACTCGTACTCGGTGACCAGCTTCATGTTGTTCCCGCCCGCGCCGCTGTTGGTCGGGTCCGTCTCGGTGGCGCCGGTGTCGTTGGTTCCGACGTAGTCGCCGATCCGATTGCCGCGGCAGTCGAAGGTGTGGCGGGCGATGGTTCCGCCCGGCGATTTCTCCATGTTCAACCGGCCGCTCGCGTCGTAATCGAACGTGGTCTCGTCATAGTTGGCCTCCGAAACACCATCGCCCGAATCGGGCACGTTGTGATACTTCTTTGTAGAGGTCAACTGGCCGGAGTCGTCGTACGTGTTTGTCGTCCAGGCGGCATGGATGGTTTGCGGGAAGTCGTCCGGTTCGGCCGCAAGGAACTGGTCCAGCGTGCCCGGCCAGACGGCCGAGATGCTCTCCAGTGTCCGTCCGGCGGCGTCCTGCTTGACGACATTGACCGGGTTGATCAACTCGAACACGTCCCAATCGCCCGATCCTAGCTCGCTCTCCGTGGCGTAGCCGCGTGCGGAGCGGATTTCATGGTTCTCGTCGTCGT
>JAUWPQ010000018.1 GCA_030611515.1 Planctomycetota bacterium
ATTCCCGCTCCCGCCGTCTACATCTCGAACCGCTGGAAGACCGCACGCTGTTGTCGGTTGGCGTCGGCGGCATGGTCTGGAACGATCTGAACCTGGACGGCATCCGCGACCTCGACGAGCCGGGCGTGGCCGGGGCGGTCGCCGAAGTCTTTTCCTCGACCGACGCGGTAATCGGCAACGGTGACGATGTTTCCCTCGGCGTGGCGATCACCGACGCCGACGGTCTCTACTCGTTCGACGACTTGCCGGACAGCCCGAACTTTTACGCGGTCTTCCGCACGCCGGTCGGCTACGAGTTCACCGCTCAAGACGCCGGCGGCGACGACGCGCTGGACAGCGACGTCGATGCAACGGGCGCAACCGATCTGTTCGCGGTCGCCGCCGGCCAGACCGACACGACAATCGACGCCGGGCTGATCGGCGATTCGCCGGAGTTCGGCTGGGCTCTGAACGCTGGAGTGACGGATGAGAATTCTTCCGCCGAGGCCGTGGTCGTGGACGATTCGGGCAATGTGTACGTAACAGGTTATTTCAGCGGCACGGTCGATTTCGACTCCGGTTCGGGCGTTTTCAACCTCACCAGCGCCGGCGAGGGAGACGTTTTCGTGGCCAAGTATTCGGCCGACGGAGCGCTCGTTTGGGCCAAAAGCATGGGAGGTGAGGGAACCGACAAGGGGTTAGACATCGCCTTGGCCGACGACGGAAGCCTTCTCGTCACGGGGTATTTCTACGACACGGCCGATTTCGACCCCAGCGACGAAACTTTCGCCTTGACCAGCGCCGGCATGAACGATGCCTTCACGCTGAAACTGGACGCCGACGGCAACCTTGTTTGGGCAGTCCGCATGGGCGGCGAAGGCGCCGAATTGGCCCGCTCCATCGCGCTGGGACCGGACGGAAGCGTCTATACAACCGGTTATTCCATGGACGCCGAAGAAGCGGACATTTTGCTCGGGGAACCCAACACGGATGTTTTCGTCTCCAAACTCGATTCAGACGGCAACTCCGTCTGGGTCAAAACCGTCGGCGACGACGATTCCGACGAGGGGGCAGGCATTGCCGTGGCCGACGACGGATGCGTTTACGTCACCGGCTATTTCTCCGGCACGGTGGACTTCGATCCCGGCGAGGACGTCCATAACATTACGGTCGGAGAGGGCGATGACAACCGTCAAGACTCCTTCGTCTTGAAATTGGACGCGGACGGCAATTTCGTTTGGGCCACCGGCTTGGATGGAAATGATATCGACGTAATGAACGACGTCGCCGTTGCGTCCGACGGGAACGTTTACGTCACGGGAAGTTCCTCGGCGGAATTGGCATGGATAAATTTCCCATTTCCAGTTGTATTTTTTCCCATTCAATCCCATCCTCTTTGGGGCGGCCCCAATGGTGGTTGTATCATCAGTGGTTCCATCTCGTCCGACTACCCATTTTTGTTTTCGTCGGGGCTTAATCTTTTCACCGTTTCCAACGATCTCGAAATGGAACCCGTTGTGCAGGGATCCGCGTTTTCACTATTCGGCATAACCACAGAAGCGAGTTCCATCGACCTGGGCGACGTCTCCGGCATCCTTGTCGTCAAACTGGATTCCTCGGGCAACTTGGTCTGGTCCGAAAGCTTCGGTTCTATGGGAAGCGAAGGAGTGGGAATCGCCATCGGTTCCGACGACAACATCTACGCTACGGGAACCCTCGTCGGCGACGCCGTTTTCGGCTCCGACTCGGCTTCATTTACGCTCGACGGCGGAGACGGAAGCGCATTCGTATCGGTCTTGAATCCCGCGGGCAAGCTTGTCCGGGCCTATCTGGCCGGCTCGCCGGACGATGTGGCGGTCCGGGCCTACCTGGCCGGCTCGTCGGACGATGTGGCGGGGCTGGACATCGCCGTCTCCGCCGACGGCACCGTATACGTCTGCGGAATTTTTTCCAACACGGTCGATTTCGACCCCGGAACGGATGAATTCAACCTCGAAAACATCGGCAACGCCGATTTCTTCGTATGCAAGTTCCTGGCCTTCGCCGGACCGACCGACCTGTCGCTCACCGAAAACAGCGTGGGCGACGGTCAGGCCGCCGGCACTTTGGTTGGCATTCTGTCCTCCCTCGGTGAGCAATCTGGAGCGACCTATACGTACTCGCTGGTCGAGGGCGACGGAGACGGCGACAACGATTCGTTCGTCATCGTCGGCGATCAGCTCCAAACCAACGCCGTATTCGACGCCGCCGAGAAATCTTCCTACACCATCCGCGTCCGTTCCACCGACCATACCGGTCAGTACGCGGAGAAGGAGTTTGTGGTTACGGTTGCCGACGTTACGGCCCCCGATGTCGCTCTGACAGCCCCGGCGTTGGTAAACTCCCACACGCCGGAGGTCACGGTCTCCGCGATGGACGGAGAGGTCTCGCTGCCCGACGACTCAACGGTTCTGTTGGACGTTGACCTGAACAACGACGGCGATTTCGACGACGACGATGAATCGGGTTATACGACGGCGACGCTCGTCGAGGGAACGGCAACCTTTAACGTCTCGCCCGAGTTGGCCGATGGTACTTACCGCCTCCAGGCGAGGGCCTCCGATGCGGCGGACAACGAAGGCGTAAGCAACGTGGCTGCGATGGTCGTCGATACAACCGCGCCGACTATTTCGATCGGCGAGCCGTCGGATACCAGAACGGTATTGGATCCGATCACCTTTACCGTGACCTACGATGATCCGAACTTCGACGCCAGCACGCTTGCCGCCGCCGATGTCACCCTGCACGCCACGGGCACGGCCGATGGAACCGTGACCGTGGACGATGGCACGGGCAATACGCGGATCGTCACTATCAGCGACTGTTCCGGTAATGGGACGCTGAGCGTCTCGATCACCGCCGGAACGGCCTCGGACCTGGCGGGCAACCTGACCCCGGCCGCCGGGCAAAGCACGACTTTCATCGTCAAACCCTCGGCCCATACGATCTCCAACGTCGTCGTCGCCGAAGCGGTTCCCGATTACGGATCGTTCCAAAACAGATTGTTGGAGTCGAACGAGATACTCTCCATCTCTTGGACGGTCAGGGATGAATTGGGCTATATAGCCGTCATCGGCGTTACCCCGCAGATACCGAAACAGACGCTGTGGATCGACGCTCAACAGGTCGCCGTCAACTCTCTCTCCCTTAACGGGAGTAAGTTCGTCGCCAAGTTCGGTCCCATCGAGGTCGGCACACATTCCTATACGATCCATTCGAGGAACGACTACGGCCTCCAGGCGATCTGCTCCGGCACGTTCGAGGTGATCGAGGCGATCATCGGCGGACCGATGATCTCCAACGTTGTGGTCGCCGAGGCGGGAACCGCCAAAAACGGCACGCTGGAATCGAGCGACAACCTGCTCATCACCTGGTCCGCGACCAGATTCAACGGAATCGCCTCAAAATCGTTGACCGTGGACGGCCAAGCCGTTTCGACGATCTACGGCCCATACGGCGACAACTATGCCGGCGTCTTCGGTTCCCTGGCCGCGGGACAACACGCGTTCATGATCGAAGCGACCGACTTTAACGGGGTCCGTTCCGAGTACTATGGCACGTTCGACGTGGCGGCGACGACCGCCGCTGCTCCGGTGATCTCCCTCGTTGTGGTCGCCGAGGCGGGAGCCGGCGGCAACCGCGACGGCACGTTGGACTCTAGCGACCAACTGGTGATTACCTGGTCCGCGACCAGCGACGACGGAATAGCCTCGAAATCGTTGACCGTAGACGGCCAGGCCGTTTCTACGATCTACGGCCCATACGGCGTCAACTACGCCGGCGTTTTCGGGCCGCTGGCCGCCGGAACCCACGCCTACACGATCGAAGTCACCGACACCAACGGTATTGCATCCATCCATAACGGCACGTTCAATGTGATTGCCGCGGCGGCCGACCCTCCGCAGATCGGCAACGTCGTTGTGGCCGAAACGGCCATCTCCTCCAGGGACGGATTGCTGAACACCGAAGAGACGCTGGTGCTCACCTGGACGTTGACCGACGCGGACGGCATCGCGTCGAAGTCGCTGTCGGTTGACGGAATGTCCGTCGCCACGATCTACGGCCCTTATGGAAACGCATACGCCGGATTGTTGTTCCGATTGGCCGCGGGTACGCACTCCTATACGATTCAGGCGACCGACGCGACCGGTCAGACATCCACGCTCAACGGCACATTCCATGTTTACTCCGCGCTGACGCTCGATGTCTCGACCGCGCCGACAGGTTTGGCCGATGCGGTGACCGACGCCGAACTGGCGTCGATCGCAACGGAAGCGGCGCATCGCCTGGAAGCGGTGCTCGGCAGCCGGGTCTCGACGGCCTTAAGCGGCGTTTCCATCCAAGTCGCCAACTTGCCGGGCAACCTGCTCGGCGCGACGACGGACGGGAAGATTCTGATCGACCGCGATGCCGCCGGTCACGGCTGGTTTGTCGATCCGACGCCCGGCGACGACGAGGAGTTCATCCTCGACGACCTTGGCTCACTGGTTGCACGGCAGAACACCACCGCCGACGGGCGGGCCGACCTGTTGACGACCGTGATGCACGAACTCGGTCACGTACTTGGCTACAATCACGCCGACGAGGGACTGATGGACGACTTGCTCCCCTTGGGAGCGCGACGGACAACCGTCACGGATAAGGTTTTCGCCGAGTACGGGCAGTAGCCGGAAGTCGTCAATCGACAAGGCTCCGTTGCCACTCGACTCCCAGCATGATTACGTTGATGCCCGAGCCGATCCCCAGCAGTGCCACGCGGTCGTTTTGGCGGAGATGGCCGTTTTCAATGCCGATCGCAGCAGTCATCGGCAAGGCCACCGCGCCGGTGTTGCCCAGATATTCAACCGTGGAATAGTCGATCAGTTCGTCCAGGCCGAGGGTCTCGAACAACAAGCGGCGATGGGCACGGCCGACCTGGTGGCAGAATGTTTTTTGAATGTCGGCGGTTGTCCAGCCCATCTCGGCGAGAAATTCATCGAACGTTTCGCGGGCCACGGCCACCCCTTCGCGCATCAACTTCTCGGAGTCGGTCCACATTAGCAGCGGCGATGGGGTGCCACGGTTGGCTTGTCCAACCGTGTTTCCGGCACTGCTGGACAAGCCAGCAATGGCACCCACCGTGTGGTCGCCCTGGCAAAGGCGGCAGTGTTCGCTGCTCGTGCGCATTGTGCCGCCGAGGAGTCGATTGCCCGTGCGGCTCAGCTTGCGGTCGCAAAGCAAAATCGCGGCGCTGCCCGAGCCGATCGTCAGCGAGGCGAACGCGGCCTTGACGTCTTGGCGGGAGAGCGTCTCGTCGGTGTTCAGGTGAGCGATCGTCGCCTCGACCAGATCGCGTCCGTTTTCGGTGCCCACCACCACGCCGGCGCGTATCTGGCCCAGTTCGATCATGTTGGCCACCTGCACCACGCCGTTGAGCAGCCCGAGGCAGGCGTTGGAAACGTCGTAGACGGCGCAGCGGTCGGGCAGGCCCAGACGGTGATGCACGCCGCAGGCGGTGGCCGGCTCGAGAAAGTCGCGGCAAACCGAGCCATGCAACAGCGCGCCGATCTGTTGCCGGTCGATGCCCGAGATGCAGATTGCCTTCTCGGCCGTCTCGACGCTCATCCGGCTGGGTGGATCGCCAAGCGGCCAGAAACGACGCTCGGCGATCCCGGTCATCAGTTCCAGCCGTCCCTCGGGCAATCGAAGCCGAGCGTACAGCGGCGCGAGACGCGACTCGATCTCGGCCGAGGTTGCGATCTGCTCGGGCAGGGAGTGCGAAATGGTTTCCAAACAGACGTTTTCGTATCGCATTGATCGGCTCGCGTGGCTACGGCTATACGGTGACGGCTCATTGTACGGGCCGATCATCGAGTGCGAAAGGCATCGAGTATCTATCCTTTTCGACGTCATCGTTTAACCCGGAGCCATCGGCGACGGGCAGCCTCCCACTACAATCCCCGTCGCCGATGGCTCTGGGTTAAACGATGAATAACCGGCCGCCGCATGTGGAAAACCACATTGCTGGCAGTGCTAGCAATACAAGGAGTTGTGTCACAAGGGGTTGCGCCCCACAAAATACGGAAAAACCCTTGTAGCTTATCCCGGCGTCCCATACATTCACCGTCGACTTGCACTTCCATCGACGGTGACACGTCGAAGTTCAAAGGAGCCACGAGACCTCAGCATCGCCCCGACTACAAGTCTTGGTCCCTGCGCGACGGAGCGCGCGATACGGTTCGCGTTCTCCTTCCCGCCAAGCCGGCCGAGTTCCCCCCTTGCCGGGAAAGATGCCGCGGTCGAGTCCTCCGCTTCTACTCAACCGACACAGGATGTGTCCAAGAAGGAGTGCAAGATGGCTGTGAAACCGTTGATCGGCGTCAATGTGGACTATCGGTCCGCACGAAAGGGTTCTTCCGCGTACTGTTATATTCATGCCGGCTACTGCAATTCGCTGGTCGCCGCCGGCGCCGTGCCGATGCTTCTTCCGCCGATGATCGATCGGGCCGATCTGCCTCGGGTGCTGGACATGCTGGACGGCATGCTATTTATCGGCGGGGCCGACCTCGACTGCCGGCGCGACAGCTTCATGCTCCACCCCTCGATGCGGATTATGGACCATCGCCGCGAGGAATTCGACCGCGGGCTGATGGAACTGGCCGCTGAACGACGAATTCCGGTGATGGGCGTCGGCTGCGGAATGCAACTGCTGAACCTCTCGCAAGGCGGCACCCTGTCACTGCACATCGCCGAGGACATGCCAAAGGCGGTCCCGCACCTCGACGCCACGGACCCCAACCATCGCCACGCCCTGCAAATCGAGATGGGGTCGATCATGGAGCGGGTATACGGCGAAGGCGAAATCCGCGTGAACAGTATGCATCATCAGGCGATCGACGACGTTGCGCCGGGCTTCAACGTCACCGCCCGATGCCCCGACGGAGTGATCGAGGCCATCGAGAGCGTTACCGACTGGTTCGCCTTCGGCACCCAGTTTCATCCCGAGCACGAATCCGCCTCGGCGTTGGACCTGCGCATTTTCGAGGAGTTCGTCGCCGGCATCACCGGCGAGGTGCTGGAAGCCAGCGAATTGCGCATGGTCGCGTGAGAACGGCCATTTGGGCCGGTTATTGCGTGACATGCCCACGTTCTGATAGAATTGGCACTGTCAATCCTCCGTTCGCGATTATTCATTGCGTAGGGGGGGCTGTCTTTAGCCTCTTGCACTACGGCCACACGTATATTGTAGGGGTGGTGATGCCATGTTAATTCGCCTAAAAGTAAAAGGCTTTAAAAACCTGGCGAACGTGGACGTTTTATTGGGACCGTTTACCTGCATTGCGGGCGTGAATGGGGTAGGAAAGTCGAATCTTTTCGACGCGATCACGTTTTTAAGCATGCTCGCGGACCGACCCTTGATGGAGGCGGCCAAATCCGTGCGCGACGAACGTCACCACGCCACCGACGTGCGCAGCTTGTTTTTAAAGCGCGGAACGGGCCATGTTGATGAGATGTCGTTTGAAGCGGAGATGCTTGTTCCGGCCACTGGAAAGGATGACCTTGGGCAGGTGGCGACAGCGGCGATCACATTCTTGAGATATAGCCTTATTCTGCGGTACTGCCGTGACGATTCGCTCCCCTCGGCCGAGCGACTCGAAGTCATCAAAGAGGAACTTGCTTACATCAATAAAGGGGACGCGAAGAAGCATCTACATTTCCCACATAGCGTCGAGTGGCGAAACTCGGTTATGCAAGGCGGAACACACCGTGGTAAGCCATTTCTCTCCACAGAGGTAAGAGGTACAAATCGACTGGTTAAAGTACACCAGGATGGCCGGAGTGGAAGACCCCGGGACTACCCTGCCGGCAATCTGCCGCGAACCGTTTTGTCGAGCGTCAATGCCGTCGAAAGCCCCACGGCACTGCTTGCCCGTCGGGAGATGAAATCTTGGCGTTTGCTGCAATTGGAACCGTCATCGCTGCGCAACTCGGATTCGTTCAACGCGCCGACACATGTGGGAGTGGATGGCTCCAATTTGGCATCTACTTTGCATCACTTGGCAAGAAAAGAGGCTGGCAACGGCAATGGGCAGCATGGCTCGTCTTCCGTATTTGCGAGTGTCGCAAACCGTTTGTCTTCACTCGTAGAGGATGTTTATAACGTTCAGATCGACGAGGATCTACAACGAGAACTTTTTACGCTTCAAGTTGTGGATCGAGACCACAACTTACATGCCGCTCGAGCGCTTTCAGATGGAACGTTGCGATTTTTGGCGCTGGCCGTGCTCGAACGCGATCCCGGCGCGAGGGGGCTTCTATGTTTTGAGGAGCCGGAAAACGGCATCCATCCCGAACGAGTCTCATCGATGTTGGACTTGTTAAAGGATCTATGCGTCGACACTCAAGAGCCCATTGGTGAAGGAAATCCTCTGCGGCAAGTTATTGTCAACACCCATTCTCCCGCCGTAGTTGGATTGATTGACGACGATGATCTTCTGATGGCCGAACCGCGAGAGGTTATTACTGACGGTGAACGTTGCCGGGCAGTGAATTTCTCGTGGCTGAGCGATACCTGGCGTTCCAAGGCCCGGTCAGACATTCGGACCGTCTCCCGTGGCGCTCTCCGTTCGTATCTCAATCCGTTCGCTTTCTCGGAATCAAGCATGGAAGATTTGGCTGAAAGCAAAACAAAAAAAACCGCAATGCACCGTCGCGTGAAAGACCGTAAAGACCTGCAAATGCTTCTCGGTTTCAAAAATGCTGAATGAACAACCTGCATTTCACCCTTATCACTGATGGTTCTTCGGACCGAGTTCTAATTCATCATTTACGGTGGATGCTAAGAAGGCGACTCGGTCCGCTGGCAGCTATTCAGCTTCAATGGGCGGACCTTCGCTCGTTGCGGGAAAAACCGCGGAACCTTGCGGAAAAAATCCGTGTTTCACTGGAACTCTATCCGTGTGATCTATTGTTTGTTCATCGGGATGCGGAAAACCCCAACCCTGAGCCACGCCTTCGGGAAATTACCGACGCGGTCAATGCCTCCGGAACCTTAACACCCGTCGTTCCAGTCGTTCCGATTAGAATGTCTGAGGCTTGGCTGTTGTTCGACGAACGGGCCGTACGACAGGCCGCTGGAAATCCAAACGGATGTATGCCGCTTTCACTACCGGTCAGAAACCCGGAAAGGATTCCCAATCCAAAGGCGTTGCTTCGTAACACACTTAAGACGGCAAGCGGGCTAAGCGGTCGAAGGCTGCGGCAATTTCGTACTGCGAGCGCAGTGTATCGCGTTGCAGAATGCATCGACGACTTCTCGCAATTACAAGGATTGGCGGCTTTTAACGCACTTTGCAAGAGAATTGACCATGTTGTCCAAACGCAGAGTTGGTAGCCCTATTCTCAGCGTTCTTACTGGCTCTGGAAAGGCAACGTGAAAAAAGCCTCTGATTCTTATATTTCTTGTGCGGATAAAACGGCCCGATGGTGGATCGTCACCTTCGGCGTTACGATTCTCCTGAGCGCGTTTTTGCTGTTTCAGGTGCAGCCGGTGGTGAGCAAGGCGATCTTGCCCTGGTTCGGCGGGGCGCCGGCCGTCTGGACGACCTGTATGTTGTTCTTCCAGACGCTGCTGTTCTGCGGCTATCTGTACGCACACCTCTTGCAGCGTTGGTTGGCGCCGCGACATCAGGTCGCCGTCCATCTGGCCTTGGTCGCCGTGGCGTTGGCCATGCTGCCGGTCATACCGGGCGCCGATTGGAAGCCGGGCGCCGCCGTGAATCCCACCTCGCAGATACTGCTGTTGTTGTCGGGCGACGGTGGGGCTTCCCTATTTCGTCCTCTCGGCGACCAGCCCATTGGTTCAGGCGTGGTTCAGCGGCGCATGTCCCGGGCGGTCGCCCTACCGCCTCTATGCGTTGTCCAACGCCGGATCGCTGGCTGCGCTGTTGAGCTATCCCTTCTTCTTCGAGCCGATGTTCGATCTGTCGATCCAGTCGGCGATGTGGTCGGGGGCGTTCGTTCTTTACGCGGCCTTTTGCGTGGCATTGCTCGCCTGCGTGTGGCAATTGCGAACGAGTGGCAAAGTGTCGGAAGACTCCGTACCGTCGCACGGCGCTAGGAGTCCGGCCGCATGATTCGCGTAATCGCCTACGCCGGGTTCGGGTTCGTGATCGCCGTCGGACTGCTTTATATCGCCGTCTGGGGCGGCGGCTTGGCCAGACCACTGGATCAGGCGCGAAACTTCTTCGGCGTCGTTTCGGTAATTTACAATTCAGAAAAGAACGAGTTCCAATTGCGGCATGGACGAATTCAGCACGGCCGGCAGTCGGCCGATCCGGAAAAGCGGCGTTGGCCCACCGGGTATTACGGCGAACAAAGCGGCGCGGGCGAGGCCATCCGCTTCTGCCAGAAGTCGGGGCCCGTGCGGATCGGGTTGATCGGATTGGGGATCGGCACCCTGGCCGCCTACGCCCGGCCGGACGACGTATTCCGCTTCTACGAGATCAACCCCGAAGTGGTCCGCATGGCCTTGCAGCGCTTCACCTACTTGCGCGACTGCCGCGGCAAGTGGGACGTGGTGTTGGGCGATGCCCGGCTTTCGTTGGAAAAGGAACCGCCGCAAGAGTACGACGTGCTGGTGCTGGACGCCTTCAGCGGCGACGCCATTCCCACCCACCTGCTTACCCGCGAGGCGTTCGCCGTTTACCGCCGGCACCTGAAGCCGGACGGCATTATCGCGGTTCACGTCTCGAACAACTACTTGCGTCTGGGGCCGGTCGTGCGGCGACTGGCCGAGGACTGCGGAATGAAGTCCACGCGGCTTTGTTCCAAGTCTGACGAAAGCCGGATGGTCGACGTGAGCAAATGGATCGTGGTGACGCGAAGCGACGATTTTCTAAGCGCGCATCCCTCCCGGCCGCCGTACCTGCCGGACGACGATCTGCAAGTCCCCCTATGGACCGATCAGTACAGCAACTTGTTCCTGATTCTCGCGCCGCGGTAGTAGCTGGTGCAGGATATTTAGCCACTCAGAGTCGTTTAGCCCGGAGCCGACGGCGACGGCGGGAGACGGGCGACATCCCCGTCGCCGATGGCTCCGGGTTAAACGACGCCATCGGCAACGCCGCGTGGACGCGGCGGCTAAACGGTTCCCCAAACCCCGAATCCCTGCCCCCCCGACACCTCTCCCCTCTCTTGGGGCTTGTGGTTAAGGGTCTGTTTGCGGCCTTTGCGGCGAGTTTGCGAGGCAGGGGCGGAATTGCAGTGGAAAAAATGCGGCGCGTGGGGTTGCAATCCTTCGCGTTTACGCGAAAATGAGCGATTCGCCCGTTGGCGAAGGGAGTTGTTTTGCGCACAGTACCAGAGGACGCATGATGGCGCTACAGTTGGCCGTTGAACCACGTCATACCAGAGGGAAACGCAACAACCTGCGGTTGCGCCGCGCGGGCAAAATCCCGGCAATCCTCTACGGGCATGGCCTGGAGTGCGTGTCGTTGAGCGTGGAGACAGACACGCTGGCGGCGGCCATCCATCACGGGAGCCGGTTGGTCAGCCTGACCGGCGCGGTCGATGAATCGGCGTTCATCCGCGATCTTCAGTGGGACACCTGGGGAACGAATATCATCCACGTGGATTTCACGCGGATTTCAGAGCACGAGATCGTGGAGATCCGCTTGCCGATCGAGCTGCGCGGAGAATCGCCCGGCGTGCGGGAAGGAGGCGTGGTCTTGCAATTGGTCCACGAGGTCGAGATCGCCTGCCCGGCTTCCGCCATTCCCGAGAAGCTGGCCGTGAACATCAACCATCTGAAGCTGAACGATTCGGTTTCCTTGGGCGATTTGGAGTTGCCTCAGGGGGCCAAACTGCTCGCCTCCGACCTGGAGATGGTGGCCGTCGAATGTGTTGTTCCGCAGGAGCAGCTTGAAGAGGAAGCCGCCGAGGCGGTCCCCGGCGAGCCTGAAATTATTGGCGAGAAGGAAAAGGAGGAAGACGGGGCGAAGGAATAACGAGACCATGAAGCCGACACGGGGGAAGCTCGGATTAGCGGGGGGTATAGCCGATGAAACTCGTGGTTGGGCTTGGCAATCCGGGTCGCCGTTATCAGCGGACGCGACACAACGTCGGCTACGCCGTCCTGGCCGAGTTGGCCCGAAAGTGCGGCATTGCCGCTCCCAAGGCGCGGTTTCAAGGCGAGGTCGTTGAGGCCGAACTGGGTGCCCATAAGGCCCTGCTTTTGAGTCCCACGACCTTCATGAACCTCAGTGGAACCAGCGTTCGGGAGGCAATGAGTTTTTACAAATTACCCCCCCAAGATTTGTTGGTGATTTGCGATGACTTGAACCTGCCGGTCGGCAAGCTGCGGTTTCGGACAAAGGGTTCGTCGGGCGGCCAAAAGGGGTTGCAAGACATTATCGGAAAATTGGGCACAGAGGAGTTCGCGCGGCTTCGGGTCGGCATCGGCGCCGCGCCGGACAATTGGGATTGGGCCGATTACGTATTGAGTAAGTTCACGTCCGAGGAGGTTCCCGTCATCGAACAAGCGGCGGGGCTGGCGGTCGACGCCGTGGTCGCCTGGGCCCGCGAGGACGCGAATTATTGCATGAGCCATTACAACTGAATGTGTGGCACATCCACCCTCGGATGTGCCTCGCATCCACACAGCCGAGGGCGGCTGTGCTACCTGTTACTTCCGAGGAGTTTTACATTGGCCGCGAACGTCTATGAAGGCATGTTCATTCTGGACGCGAACCGTTTTGGACGGGATCCCGAAGCGATCTCCGGCCAGATCCCCGCGATGATCGAGAAGCTCGGCGGCGAAATACTCGTCAGCCGCCTTTGGGAAGAGCGCCGTCTGGCATTCCCCATCAAGGGGCAGCGGAAAGGCGCCTACTGGCTAACGTACTTCCGTCTGGACGGCGGCCAGTTGACCGATTTGCAGCGGCAGTGCTGGATCGCCGACGACGTCCTGCGGACATTGTTCCTGAAGGTCGATCCGCGGATCGTCGACACCCTGGTCGCCCATGCACAGTCGGTGTCCACGGTATCGCACGGCAAGGCCGAGGACAAGACCGAGGACAAGCCCGCTGAGACCGAGGACAAGCCCGTTGAGGTTGCCGTGGCCACGGCCGAAGACGCCGACGACTCCAAAATCAAATCGGGCGAAACGTAAGGAGCAATCGTCATGGCCAGTCACAACCGTGTAATACTGATGGGCAACCTAACCCGCGATCCAGAGATCCGCTACCTCCAGAGCGGCATGGCCGTTTCGGATATCGGCGTCGCCGTCAATGATAAACGCAAAAACGCCAGCGGCGAATGGATCGAGGAGGTAACGTTCGTCGACGTGACGCTTTGGGGCCGGACGGCCGAGGTGGCCGGCGAGTATTTAAGCAAAGGATCGCCGATTTTCATCGAGGGCCGGTTGAAACTGGATAGCTGGGAGACGCAAGACGGTCAGAAGCGATCGAAACTGAAGGTTGTGGCCGAGCGGATGCAGTTGATCGGCGGTCGGGGACAGGGCGGCTCGGACGGCGGCGGTCGGGGGCAAGGCGGCTCGGATGGCGGCGGCCAGCGACCGGCGGCCAGACAGGACTCGCAATACAGCCAGGCGGCCCCGCCCGACGACTTCGGTGACGCGCCGTCGTCCGATCAATCGTCGTCAGAAAAATCGCCGGGCGACGAGATTCCGTTTTAGACTACGAACATATCATTTATTGAATACAAGAAGGCAAACATGCCGATGGTCAAGGCGAAGTCAAAAAAGAAGCCAACCGTTCCTCATCGAGCCAAGCGGTTGCCCAAAGGGCCGCACGGCGGCATCGAGTTGCTGCTGATCCAGCCGGTCGAGTACCTGGGAAAACAGGGCGACGTGGTCGAAGTCAAACGCGGCTACGCTATGAACTACCTGATCCCGCAAGGGCTGGCAACCATCGCCACCGACCATCACAAACGGATGGTCGAGAAGCATCGGGCGGAACTCGAGGCGATCGAGAAGGCCCGAGTGGCCGGACTGAAATCACTGGCGGCGGACTTGGCACGGCAGAGTATCACCATCGAAGCCAACGCCAATGACGAAGGGCACCTCTACGGATCGGTCGGCGCGACCGAGGTGGCAAACGCCCTGAAACGCAACAAATTCCACATCGCCGCGGACCAGGTCCGGCTGGAAGGTCCACTCAAGGAGCTTGGTCTGTACACCATCTCGATTCACCTCGGCCAGGAAGTCAACGCCGAAGTAAAGGTTTGGGTCGTGCCGTCGGTGGCCGAGGACAACCCGACGCAGGCCGAGGCCGACTCCTAGCGGGAGTTTCTTCATGGGCTTTCCGCAGACGCGTCTGACTCTCATCCAGAGGCTGACCTCCGTCGGTGCCGAGGAAGATTGGCGGAACTTTCTGAAGGACTATTGGGGGCCGATCTGCCGTTTCTCGTTGCGCCGAGGCGCCCGGAACCTGGACGACGCCGAAGACGTGGCCTCGGAAACGTTCGAGGTGCTGTGGGAGCAACGGCTGCTGGTACGCTGGGTGGCGAATCGGTCGGCCAAGTTGCGGACCCTGCTGTGTTGCGTGGTGCGGAACATCCTCTCGCACCGAAATCGAGTCCGCGCAAGCAGGGAGCAACGGCTGCGCGATCTGGCGGAGCATTTTGACAGGTTGAATCAGGTGCCGGACGAACAGGTTGGCGTGTTCTACGCCGCCTGGGTGGAAGACGTCGTTCAACGGGCCGTCGAGTCATTGGCCGCCGACTACTGTCGAAAAGGCCGGGTGGACTACCTGAGGGTGTTGTATGGCCGGCTCTGCCAGGGCCTGAGCATTGCGGAGGCGGCCAAAACCCTGAAAATCTCCCCCGCCGCCGTCGACCACTATTTCCGTCACGCCAAGAAGCAACTCGCGGAGAAGCTGGAACAGTTGGTCCGCCGCCAAGTCCAGAGTTACTGTCCGGCCGAGGAGGCCGAGCAAGAGTACGTCGCCGAGTGGCAGCGGTTGGGTCAATATCTGGCCGAACATGGCGGACTCGAGGAGGCAGTGCGTCAGGCTTACGACCTTTTCGACCCGGTTCAGGCGAAAAAACACAAAAAAGAGGCCGGGCTAATCAAGGCAGCCACTCGACTTACGTCGATTATTCGGCTACAGGCTGCGAAAACCGGCCGCTCAGTTCATTAAGTTCTATGGGGAATCCAGTTTTCCCCTCAGAGAACCCGCAGGCCCTCCGTGAGGACGGTCGATAGCCGTGGCCGCCGTTGGCCTATATAATCCGAGGAGTCGTGCCATGTTCTTTCCCATTCCGTTGGAATTGAAGTACTCCGGAACCAAGACCAACCTCCCCGTAGCCAACGCGGCGTTGATCGTCATCAGCCTGTTGGTCTATCTGTTCGGATGGAACTGGTCGGTGGGGCCGGGCACGGGCCTACTGAGTATCCTTATGTACGGTTTCTGCCACTGCGGTTTTTGGCACTTGCTGTTGAACATGTGGGTGCTTTGGGTGTTTGGCAATCCGGTTAACCGGCGGCTGGGCAACGGTCGTTACCTGCTGGTCTACCTGGGTTGCCTGATCGCGATAGGTTTGTTTGCAAGAATCTTCCTGCCCGCCGGCTTGGTCGGTTCCTCGGGAGCCGTCTTCGCGGTGCTGACCATTGCCCTGATCCTGATGCCGTCGGCATTGATCGAAACCGCCTACCTGGCCGTGTTTCCGCTGACGCTTCTGTTGGGAGTGTTCAAGCGGCCTAAATACGGACTGAACTGGTTTCTGAGTTGGGGTATCGTCACGGTGCCCGCCTTGTGGTGCTTGGTGCTCATCCCGCTAATGGAACTGTGTTCTTTCCTCTGGCGAGCATGGTATGCCGGGTGGGCTTGGAGTTGGACGCCGGGGGCGCACCTGCTGGGCATACTCTGCGGCGTGGCCGTGGTGCTTATGCTGCCGGCACGAATCACCGGTCGCTCCTCGGTGTCCGCTATGTGAATAGGCAAACCATAAACAAGGTAAAGGAGAATACAAATGGGAGTTTTCAAGCGAATTTCCGACATCATCTCGGCCAACCTCAATGAACTGACCGAAGGGTTCGAGGATCCTGAAAAGATGCTCAAGCAAGCGGTCCGCGAGATGGAGGAGACGATCGCCGAAGTGACCAACCAGACCGCCAAGGCGATGGCCAACGAAACCACCCTCTCGCGCGAACTCGAGCGCAACCGGGCTCAGCAACAACAATGGCAAGCCCGCGCCGAGAAGGCCGTCGAGGATGGCAACGACGATCTTGCCCGAAAGGCCATCGGCCGCAAGAAAGAACACGAGCAACTGGTCACCGCGCTGGACGATCAATTGGGGGCCGCCCAGGAAGCCAGCGCCAATCTCCGCCGCCAACTGGCCGCGATGAAAGCCAAGCTGGCGGAAGGAAAGCGGAATTTGGCCACCCTTTCGGCACGGAAACGGGCGGCTGACTTCCGAAAGAAAATGGAAACCCAGGCGGCCGGCCTGGCCCCAGAGGTCGATCAGAACGCCTTCGCCAAGTTCGATCGCATGAAGGACAAGGTGGAGCAAGCCGAGGCCGAAGCCGCGGCAATGGCCGAGTTGCGAAGCCTGGGCGCCAACGGCGCCGCCGAGGACGTCGAAACTCCCGACGAAGGGCTCGATGTCTCCGATGAATTGGCGGAACTGAAGCGGAAACTGAAAAAGTAGAAGATTGACGGGAATATCCAGGCCATGTATACTCGACGAGAGGGGTCTCGGGCGCGATGGTTGACACGTTCATCAGGTCGGAAAGGCTGCGGGGCCTCTCGGAATTGCTCGCCGAGCGGCGCGACTGGCCGCTGAAGGAGCGCTTGGCGTTCGTCCAAAAATTAGCCCGACAGGTGCAGACGTTGCACCAGAACGGACGCATCCACCGGGCAATCGGCATCGACGCGATCGGCGTCGATGAACAACTCCGGCCGCATCTGTCACCTCCCGGCGCGCCGCGGCGGTTCGGCGGCGAGGACGACTGCGACCCGGAGTTCTGTCCCCCGGAATTGACCGAACCAGCCGTCGTCGAGTTGCCTGCGGAGATCGACCGCGCCGCCGCCGCGCTCCAGAAGGCGGGCTACGCGCTCGACCCGCGACGGGTCGACGTCTATCAGTTGGGTGCGCTGCTGTGCCGGTTGGCGACCGGTGAGCCGGTCTTGTCGTACATCTACGACGCGACGATCAAGGCGCGGGTTCCGGCGGTCGTGCAACCGTTGTTGTCGGGGAGTTTGGGGTTTGAATCTCCGGAACGGTGGGAGAATTGCGAGCGACTGATCGAGGGCTTGGACGAAGCGTTGCGTCGGACCGAATCGCTGGAGGCGCCGACCTCGATGCTCGAGACGCCGGCCCGCGGCAGCGCGATTGTGCCCGACGCCGCCGACGACACGCCGCCGCAGGGTACGCAACAGCAGCCACCGGAAATTGTCGAACCGCTTCCCTTCACGCGATTGGGCCATTACCGGATCGTCGAGCGGATCGGCGCCGGCGGGATGGGCGACGTCTATCGGGGCTACGACGAGTCGCTGGAACGGTCGGTGGCCGTCAAGGTACTTCCCTCCCAACTGGCCCGCGACGCCGATTTCGTGCGGCGCTTTCACGCCGAGGCCACGGCGGCGGCCGGCGTGGCGCATCCCAACGTGGTGCCAATCTACTTCATCGGCGAGGACGCCGGGCATCACTTCTTCGCCATGCAGTGCATCGAGGGGGAATCGCTGGCCGAACGGCTCGGCCGGCGGGGGCAGTTCCCCGTCGACGAGGCGTTGGAGTTGATCGGGCAGTGTCTGGCCGGATTGCAGGCCGCCCACGAGCGAGGGCTGATCCACCGCGACATCAAGCCGGGCAACATCCTGCTGGAACGCGGCAGCGGTCGGGCAATGCTGGTCGATTTCGGCCTGGTACGACGGATCGGCCAGAGCGCGCAAATGACCGCCACCGGCGTAATCATGGGCACCGTGGACTACATCGCGCCGGAGCAGGCCCGGGGGCGGAAGGTTGACGCGCGGGTGGACATTTACGCGCTGGGGGTGCTGTTTTATCAACTTCTTTCGGGGCGGATGCCGTTCACGGCCGACAGTCCCACGGCGATGATTTTTCAGCACGCATACGAGGAGCCGTTTCCGCTGGAGGAGGCCGTGCCGGGCTTGCCGCCGCCGGTGGCGCAAATTGTCGAGCGGATGATGGCCAAGGAGCCGGACCATCGGTATCCGGATTGCGGGGCGGTGCTGGCCGACGTCCGAGCATATCGCCAAGGCCAACCGTTGGCGTCGGACGAATCGGCATGGGCATCCGGCTTCGAGGAAGAATCGTCGCCTGGCGGCGAGTTGAAACTGCCGGAGGGTTTGGCGCGGTTGCTCGATCCGGGTCGCGTTCAAGTCGTCCGGGACTGGGCGGCGACGATGTTCCGCCGCCACGCGCCGGAATACGTCCAGCAGATGCAGGGTACGACGCAGCAGGTGGACGTGGCGGTGGCCCACTACCGACGGCGTCGCAATCGGCTGGCGAAGTTGTTGGAAGAGGCGCGTGCGATCGAGGCGGACTTGTCGCAACAGATCGAGTCGAACCAGTCGGCGGCGTCGGCGGCGGCAGCCGCGGCGGAATCGGCCGCCGACGAGCAGCGGAAGCAAGCGGCGCTGGCGAAGCAGTGCGAGTGCGAAGAGCAGGTGACGGCGTTGCGGTCGCAGCACGAATTGCAGCAGCAGGCGGCGTCGGACCTGGAGCGGCAATTGGGCAAGGCCGACGCCACGCTGGCCCGGCTGTGCAGCCAGCAGGAGGTGATGAAGGCTCGTCTTCAAGCGGCCGTAGCCCAACAGCGGATGGAGGTGGGCTTGCCGCGGCCGAAGGTCCGGCGTTGGTTGCTGCCGGCGTCAATCGGCGGGGCGGGCCTGTTGGGAGTGGCGTTGTTAATGCTGCTCATACCGGGGCGGAAGTATGTTCCCGCCCCGGCGCCTCCCGTGGCGACGCCGAGCGTTGCGTCGAAACCGGCGCCAGCCGCCGAGCAGCCTCCGAAGCCGAATCCAAAAGTCCCACCGGGCGCCTCGCTGCTGATGACCTTCGACAAGAATACCCTGGTGGATGTCTCCGGGATAATTTTCAGGATACGAAGCCTGACCGACCGTTGCAACGGGAAAGACATTACCGCCCAATACACGCCGGACGGCAAGGTCGGCGGCGCCATATCCATTGTGGACGGCTCGGAAGTGCGCATCCCGGGGCACATTGTCAATCGACAGCCGGAGTACACCGTAACCGCCTGGTTCAAGCGAAAGGACAAGGAACACCTTTGGGTCTACGGTGAGGCCGCAAACGGCAGCATTTTTGCCGTCGAGGCGCAGAGAAGTGGCGCTATTATGGTCCGTTCGTGGCACCACGAGCGGATTGGCAACTGGATGAATTCAAACACACCCGAAGGATTGGTTCCAGCAAATCAATGGGTGTTTGTTGCCGTGAGGCTGATCAAAGGCGATCGGTTGGACAAGGGTGAGCTAACCATCAGGGTCAACGATCAGTTTTACACGCGTAATCTGCAGATGGCGTATTCCAACAATTCAGGGTTTTCATCGATCGGAGCAGGCAACGGGTCGTGGGCTGACAGAAAGGAGGGCCGGGGCACCGGCCTTGTTGACGAGTTGGCGGTTTATCCCCGGGCGCTGTCGGACGCTGAGATCGAGACCCTCTACCAAATGGGTCTGCGAGGCGAGAGTCTGGGCATGTAACGGCAAAACGCGTATAATTTTCCCCAGTCAGCGGCACTTTCATCGTATAAGGAGTCATTACCGTGAAGCGACGCAACTCCAGTGGTCTGTATCTGTTGACGTGTATTTTTCTGTTTGGAAACGCGGGGGATGCAAACGGTCAGAAACCCATCCCCAAGGACAAGAAAACCCCCAGTTGCGAGGATGAGTGTGATGAGGCTCTAAAACTTTGGCAACGAGACATCGACGCATATCGCAAGCACACCAAGGATCCGGAATCCCTTCGCCCGCAGGCGGAGGAGTTCTTGCGGGTCGTGCAGCTTGGCGAATTGCCCCGCGGACGAGGACCTGGCCCTGCCAAGACGGCGGCGATGGGCAAAAAACTGATCGAGCAAGGATGCAAAGACCCGTTGGTCAAATCCTACTATGCGAAAATCATCTCTAAGCCACAAAGGTACGATAAAGCCTTTTCGACCTTACAGCGGGCCGTCGACGCCCTGCGGAAATCGGACTACCCGCCCGAATGTCGTCGGATGGCGATGTTTGCATACGGCAGAGTCGGGGAAAATTTTAGCCATGTGCCGCGATGGAGTGAATTGCGCAAGGAGGCCATGAAGCTGGCGGCGGCGCGGCTGAGCGATGCGACGATCGGCCCTGAAGGACAGCGAATCGTGTTACGGGAGTTGTCGCCGTTCTGTAACATCCACAAGTGGCAGGATTCCGAGGCGCTCAACAATGCCTGTAAAAAGCTGCCGAAAGCCGATCCTTGGATCCTCGGCATGATCGCGGGGCGCTACTACTACGCGCTGGCTTGGCACCATCGCGGCGGCGGTTACGCCTCCAGTGTGAAGCCGGAAGGCTGGCGACCGTTCCATGAAAACCTGAAAAAGGCCGCGGAACACTACGAGAAGGCGTGGAAGTTGCGGCCCGAGTTTCCCGAGGCCGCCGGCGACATGATTGCGGTGGCTACAGCGGGCGGAAGCGACCTGTCGCCCAGAGAGTGGTTCGACCGAGCGGTGGCCGCGCAGATGGACTACCTCCCGGCCTACGATTATCTGCGGTGGAGCTTGCGCCCGCGCTGGGGCGGCAGCCATTCAGCGATGTACCGATTCGGCTGCGAATGCGCGGACACCGAGCGCTACGAAACAAATGTCCCCTTCTTTTTGCCGAAGGAACTTCGCAACATTGATGAAGAACAGGGAGGCAACGGCGAGGTGTGGAAACGCCCCGGCGTCTACGCCAAGGTCAAGCGAGTGCTGGAAGGCATGGCTCGCGAGCCTTCCCGCGCCGTAGGGAAGCGATTGCATCTGACCAAACCCAACGTGATGAGCATCCATGCCGCCGTTGCCGGACTCGCTGGAGAATACGCCGACGCCCGGCGGCTGCTCGACGAACTGGGCAATCGCCTTGACCGCAAAACCTTTGCGAGCTGGAGCGGAGGTCTTGAGAATGCACTGGCGACAACCTACGCGATGAGCGGAAAAGGCTCCTCGGATATCGTGAAAGCCCGAAAATTGTTCGGCAATGGATCGCAACCGCTATCCAATGCGGTCCTCCAGGAAGCGCGAGACTCTTTCAAGAAAGCCCTCGAAGCCGACGACGATCGGCAGTCGAAGGCATATTGCCAGAGTTGGATCGACGTGGTGGACGACTACATAGCGTTTAACTCCGGCAAATGGGTCGAGAAGAAGTTCAACGCCAACAAACTCAACTGGGCGGACGTATCAGGGGTATGGTCGGTGAAAAACGATCGCTCTGTAGTTGGCATTGCCCATAAACCGTACAGCAGAGTCATGCTGCGCCTCGCCGCTGTCCCTCCGGTACCGCTGGAAATCGAGTTTGAGATAAAGCTTTCCGCAATTCTTCCAGGGAAAATAATTCTCGGATTGTTCGTCCCGCAACGAAACCAGGGCGTCATTCTTCACAAGTTCTACGTGAATATGGATAGTCGCAAGACCGGCGTGAAAATAATGGGGAAAACAAAGGAGAAGGCGACGGGGCTGTATAAGACCAGCCGCTTCCGGGTCCAGCTCGCCGACGGCCGCGCCGTGCTCTATATGAACGACGAATTATGCTTCGATCACCGTGATCGGAATTTCCGCCCTTCGAGCAATCTGAACATCGGTTGCAATACTCATTTATATCCCATTCTGAAGGTGATCGTCGGCAACGTGCGCCTCCGCAAGTGGGATCCGACGAAAGAACCGACGAAAGAACCGACGAAAGAACCGACGAAAGAACCGACGAAAGAACCGGCGAAAGAATCGGCGAAAGAAAAGGAAACGCCGTAGACGTGGGAGCGGGCGAAACGCAGTAGTCTTAATTCGCCGGGAAAAACGGGATTATTTTACTTTTCCACACACCACGCCCACGGGTTGCAGCCCGCGGGATTCTTCGGGACAATATCGATCATCTCATTTTCATTCACAACACTTTAGTTCGATGTTTTCCCCGCTCATTCACATAGTTCTCCATCAGCCGGAGATACCCGAGAACACCGGGAACGTGGGCCGGACCTGCGTGGCGTTGGGGGCAAAGTTATGGTTGGTGCGCCCCTTGGGGTTCCGGCTGGATGACCGCCGCCGGCGCCGCGCCGGGCTGGACTATTGGCAACACCTGGATTACGAGGTGATGGACGATTGGGCCGCGCTCGAGGATCGATTGGCCGACAGTCGGCTTTGGTTCTTCACCAAACATGCCGCGCGGGAGTACACGGAAGCCGTTTTCCTACCCGGCGACGGGTTGGTCTTCGGCGGCGAATCGGCAGGGCTGCCCGGCGAACTTATCGAGAAGCACGCGGACCGCTGCCTCCGTATCCCCATGAAGGCCGAAGCCCGCAGCTTGAATCTATCGGTCAGTGTCGCCGTGGCGGCCTACGAAGCCCTGCGGCAGTGCCATGTAAGCTGACCGCAAGCCCCCGATTGTCATATTGTTTGCCCGGACGTAATCAGGGTAATAGCCATCGTGCGACGTTGAAATAGCAGAGCAAAGTTATCAGGTCGGTGGCGGCCAAAACGATCGGCCCGGCGGCGACTTGCGGATCGAGCTTGAAGCGGCGGAGCAAGTTTGGGGTGGCGGCGCCGAGCACGGCGGCGGCGGTCACGCCGGCGGCGATTCCGCCCAACACGCTTAGCGCCAAGCGTGGCTGGCCGAGCCAGGCGAGGGCCGCCATCCCCACGACCAAACCGCCGGCCGCGCCAAGCATCAACCCGATGAGAAGCTCGCGCCGCAACTTCTGAACGATCGATGCCCACGACGGCGACCGGCCGTGAAGCAACTGCAACGCCAGACTGACCGATTGGATGCTGACGCTTTCGGCCAGCGCCAAAACGACGGGGATGAACAGCACCAGGGCCACGACCCGTTCGAGTTGTTCGCGGAAGATTCCGCTGAGCATCGCCGCGGCGATTCCGCCCGCGATGTTGCAGACCAGCCAGGGAAACCGCGTGCGGAAGGCGGCCACCGTGCCCGGCTGGCGCGCCCGGGCCAGATGCACGCCCACCAATTGAAACAGATCGTCGTTAATTCCACCGCTCAACTCGAGCAGCTCGTCGGTATAAAGTTCCACGTCGATCGCACCGACCAGCCGTTTCTCGGAATCGACCACGGGAAAGGCCAGGAACCGGTGCAGCACGAAAAACTCGCAGGCATCGAGCACCGTCGCGCCGACCGGTACCGCAACCACGTTTGGCAGCATGATTTCGGCGATACGGGCCTCGGGCGGACTGAGCAACAGCGATCGCGCGGGAATCACGCCCTTCAGCCGGTTCTCATCGTCGACCACGTAGAAATAGACAATCCGCGCCGGCGGCGGCCGCCGGCGCAGCTCGGCCAGAGTTTCTCCCACCGTATGGCCGACGTGCAGCCGGGCAACCTCCGCGCGCATGTGCTGCACCACCGGGTCGTTCAGATTGGCTTCGACGACTGGCGCGGTCATTACTGTCCCCAACCAACGTACTGCGAAAAATCCATCAACCAGGGATGCGTCCAGGGGTTCCACGTCGGGTAGCTGACCGAGAGTACCGAAAAGGCCAGCAACGCCAGCGACAGGCCGCGGGTCCATCGACGAGAGGCAAGAAAATCGACCGCGGGCAGCATCACAAGCAACCACAGCGGCGCGAGCCAAAACATCCACCGCAACCCGCAGGTCATACCGCCGTAGTTCCGGTTGATTACCGGTTGGCCCAGATAGAACGCCAGGCAGGCCAGCGAGATCGCGGCCACGCCGGCCGCGCCCCACCGCAACCGCGGATCGCCCCTGCGCAACATCCACACGCCCATGCCGGCGACACTCAGCAACCAGACGGGCGTCAGACTGAAGATACCGTGGTGCCCCACCAACACGTTCAGGGCGTAGACTGCCGACGACGGCTCGCCCCGATCGACGCCTCTGGTGTTTTTCCCATGGCTCATCCAATAGCTTTCGATGGTTCTGCCGTTCCGTTGGTAGGTGTATTCATACCAATTGTCTTTCCCTTCGCCGCTACGATGTGCGTAGGGCGGTTTGAGCGTGTCGTGGGCGATCCAATTCGTGCCGAAAAACCCCGCCGCCACCAACAGCACGGCCGGGACAAACGCCAGCAGCGTCGGCCGCGGCGCCTTCAGCAACAACGCCACGCCCAACGCCGCCAGCAGCGACGCGGCGGGCAACTCGTTGGCCGCCGCCAACGCGGCGAACAATCCGGCAACGACGAAATAACGCAGCCGACGTTCATCGTCGAACCATATTCTGGCAGTGGCGTAAAGGGCCGCCAACGCACAGACCGTCGCCGGCAGGTGGTTGTTGATCACCACGACGAAAGTCGTCAAGAAAGTGCCGAAACAGCAGGCCGCCATCACGAACAGCCGCCCCCAATCGGTCGTCCCGAAACGCTCGACCAATCGGGCCAACAGCAGGAAGTAAATTACCAGCGGAACGACGTTGAACAAAACCAGCATGAAGCGGCCGATTTCATAGGGGTGCGTGCCCAGGTCCGCTCCGGTAAAGTGGTGAATCGGCCAGTAGACGGCCGCCATCAGCGTCGGCAGCAGGGGCGGCTTGCTCGAATAGAGGTGGCCGTCGTGCTTAACCATGTCGATGGTGTCCCAGTTCGGCTCCTGGATCACCTTGTCGATGGCGTATGGCACGCCCGGGGTGCGCATGTCCTCTTCGACCAGCGCTCGGACCGTACACCACCGGCTACGGTCGTTGGCGCTGAGGAAAGGCCGCCGCAAAACGGCGCTGCGCCGCAACTTGGCCTCAGTTCGTTCGAGTTCTTCTATAATCTTCTCTTCGGAAACGCCTCTTTTCTCCAGGCCGGTTCTCTTTTTATCCAAGGTGCCTTGAATTCTTGCGAGCCGGTCTTTTTGCAGAGCAACCTTGTCGACCGAATCGACCGCCAGAATGCGGCCCAGCATCGCGCCGACGGAGATGCAGATCAACAGAAAATAAACGCTCCAGCGGAGCTTTGCGCGGCAATCGTCGTGGGAATCGTTCATTGTATAGGCGGGGTGCGTTCGCGGATCGAATAGCCCCGGCGGTCCGGGGCTTGGTAAGCGATAAACAATTCGGCCAGAAAACCAACCGACATCAATTGGCTTCCCAGCAACATCAAACCGATTGAATAGAGCACGGCGGGACGTTGTTGAAGATGGACCGGATCCATGCCGAACATCTCCACGCGGGAAATGATCCAGAGGGCCGTTAAATAGGCCAACCACAACGCGCCGAGCGTGAATGAACTCAGGCCGATCGTACCCAACAGGTGCTGGGGACGCTGGCCAAAACCGGTAAGGAATTTGACGGTCAAAAGGTCCATAAAGCCCTTGATAATCCGGCTCGCTCCGTATTTCGAGCGGCCGAACTTGCGTGGCCGGTGGTTGATGACGATCTCGCCGGTGCGGAATCCTCGGGCGGCGGCCAGCACCGGCACGAACCGATGCAACTCGCCGTAGAGCCGCACTTCCTCGAATATTTCGCGGCGGTAGCACTTCATGCCGCAGTTGTGGTCGTGCAGCCACACGCCCGTCAAACGGCTGACCATCCAATTGAACACCCGCGACGGCAGAACCTTGTGCCAGGGATCGTGCCGGACCTTTTTCCATCCGCTGACCACGTCGAGATCTTTTTCCATTTCGGCCAGAAAGCGGGGAATCTCGCGCGGGTCGTCTTGAAGATCGGCGTCGAGGGTCATCACCAGATCGCCGCGGGCCTGCTCGAAACCGGCGCTCAATGCGGCCGCCTTGCCGAAATTGCGGCGGAAGCGTATCCCGCTCACCCGCCGGTCGGCCTCGGCCAAACGGCCGATCGTATCCCACGAGCCGTCGGTCGAACCATCGTCGATGAACACCACGTCCAGGTCATACCCCTCGGACGCGGCCACCTCTGACAGCTCGCGCCAGAGAGTCTCCAAAGATTCGGCTTCGTTGAATACGGGAATGACGACGGACAACATGGGTGGGATAGTGGGTAGTGGATAGTGGGTAGTGGAAAATCGTTTAGCCCCGGCGTCCACGCCGGGAAAACACTGTTGGGGTGGCAGTTGCACTGCACTGTTGGGGTGGCAGTTGCACTGCCGCCCCCTATGGATTGCGATTCGGGTCGGCAGTACAATTGCCGCCCCAACGCCTCCCGCCAAGATACAGGATACCCGAAATAACCATCTCCGCCACCAGCCACACCAATCGGAGCAGGATTGCGCCGATCAGCGCCGCCCCCCCTCCTAAGTATGGTATCATAAATTCGGTCAGCACCGCCTCTCTGACCACGGCCCCGCCCGGCATCATCGAGATGAACCCCGCCACGGTAGCCAGCGAGACGGCGGCGGTGTAGAGGTGGAACTGCCCGAAGGGATTGTTTTCTCCCAAACCCATTGCCCGCAGCACGGCCCAAAAACTCAATCCAAGTATAGCCCATCCAATGGCATTCAGCGCCCAGCCGAGGATTACGGTTCCATAGCCGAGGTTATCCAATTTCTCCACCGTGGCGGGGTTCATTTTGCCGACGCCCGCCAATCGAGCGAGGCGTTTGAAAATCGGCGGCAGCGTGGGCAGCCCGGCGACGGCCATGATCCCCAACGCCGTCCAAAACAACAGCGGCTGTCCGCTGAACCAGAAGGCCACGATGGACGCCGCCAGCAGCGCGCCGGTGGACATCATCGTGAGCGTTTCGTAAAAGACGCTCGCCACGGCCAGTGAAGCGTCTACTCCGGGACCGCGAAGCAGACCCGCGCGGAGAATGACAACCATTGCCTTGCCGGGGACGTATTTCCCCAGGTGTCCGATGTAGTACGCTCGGACCGTCTTGCCGAATCCCACTCGTTGCCCAAGCGTTCGCAGGGTGCGATGCCAGAACAGGGCGAACGGCAGTGTGCCGAGCAGATACAACCCGCCGGACGCCGCCAGCCAAAGGAAATCGACTTGGAAGCTTTGCTCACCGAGTTCGTCACAGGCGTCGATGATCGTGCCGTGGATAAACCAGACGACCAACGCGGCAATCGACAGTTTGATCGCGGTCGGCAGCCAACGTTTCCGGCGATGGGGTCGATCTTCATTCATGCTCATGGTCCCCTCTCCCAAAGGGAGAGGGGAGACTAATCAAACACGCTCTACATTCCAATACATTCACAGCCGAGGGCGGCTGTGCCACATCTACAAGGGCGCGGGAATGTCGCGCCGCCAAAAAATCACCGCCGCGATCGCGTAACAGACCAACCCGATGGCGATCAGCAGTAAGTCATGGGTCATCCCCGACCACCCGCCCGGCGCCGGCAGGAGGATCAACTCCTGCGGCTCGAAGAGGCTGAGGAACGAAAAACAGCCGAGCCACGCGCCGCCGGCCCACATCCGCCCGACGAGATTCAGGATCAACGAAAGGATAAAAAAACCGCCGGCTAGGGAGATCGTCCGCCAGCGATCTCGGTTCCATGAGGAAATGAAGGTGGTAATGCCGGTGAAGCAGAACGTCATGGCGAACAAGTTCCACGCACCGGGCAAAAATTGCCGCGGCGAGGGGGGATTTTGGAACTCGATGCTCAGCAGCCCCAGCCCCATTCCCACCCAGACGGAAGCCGCCAGCACGGCCGCCCCGACGGTTGCCGTCACGGCCGGCACGATCATCACCGAGACCCGCCACACGGGCAACGAAAGCAACAAGTCCATCGTCCCACGGCCGATCTCGCCGCTGATCGAATCCGACCCGCGCCCCAGCGCCCAACCAACGCAAACCAGGATCGTCACCACGTGGGTGTAGAGGATGCTCAGTTGTCCGGCGGGCGTGGCCAGCTTGGCCAGCGGAACGCCGAGCATCGGCTGCACGAAGTTCGGCAACAAGTTCAGCAGCGTGCTCCAGGCCCCCAAGTCGAACAGACTCATCAGCCACACAAACAGCCAGCAAAACAGCATCAATAGCGCGCTGGAAACGGCCAGCGTCAGCCAGACGTCGGAGATGGCCTTTTTCCAAAGAGCTAGGTTCATGCCGCATTCCAGCATACACCCCCCCGCCTCGAACGGCAAGACGGCGTCCTTGCGAAACGCGCCGCCGGCGAGGATAATTGAATGTAACTGTCAGATGTTTAGCGGCCGACGGTACGGCGGCCTGTATTCCGCCGCAAGCCGCCGTACCGGCGGCTGCTAAACAATGTCCACCCCGAATAACATAGCCCTCCGGAGGGTTCTATGAACATGCTGCTGATCTCCATCGCCGTCGCAACACTGGGAGTCGATTACGGCTGGAAGCGGTTGCCGGACGGCGGTTCGGAATACATCATCCAACTCAACCGGCAAACGCTCGACGCGCTCCGCGACGGCCAGCCGATC
>JAUWPQ010000032.1 GCA_030611515.1 Planctomycetota bacterium
CTCAGAGGCCGTGAAGCAATTTGTACTGAAGGATCTTGGATATACGTGCCACGCCTCGGACGCGTGGCGGGTTTTCGATGCTTCCACGACCCGGTCAGCGCGGTCGGGGTGTTGACGGGGGCTTGTCGTGCCGTGAAAACACCCTAGTTTCTGCAGCTTCCCTCGATGAACCGCTTACTTCATCTCGATTGCTTGTTCGGCGCGCAAGGCGACCGCTCGCATCAGGTTATGCGCCAACACATACCACAGAATCACGGCCCTCACCTTGGGGCTGCCTCGCACGCGGAACTGTTGAAGTCCACGATTGCGGGCGATGGCGTTGACGCACTCGGCCGTGGCGGCACGTTCCTTGTAAATCTCCTTCGCTCGATCGGTCGCCATCCGCGTCCGCCACTCGGCCACCGCCGCACTGTCGGCATAGCGGGGCGTGTGGGGATCGACTTCGTCCTTCTTCGCTTTCCGCACCGGAGCGTAAACCGTCGTTTTTCCCTCGGGCGGGCTTACTCGGGTAATGTCGTCTTTCTTGGCAAAGCCGCCATCGACCAGCATCGCCTCGGGCGTTTCACCGTAACGCTCCTCGTGCTGCTCGACCATCGGCGGCATCTTACCATAGTCGCCGCCAGAGTTGCTCACGTCGACGCCGGTGATGACCTGCGCGGCCGTGTCGGTCCCCAATTGCACATTGTACGCCGGCCGAAAACCGCCGTCGGCCATCTTCATCACGCGGGCTTCCGGATCGGTCGTGCTGACGCGGGCCTTCTCTTTTTCGCTCGACTTCTTCTTGGCTTCGATTTCCGGCAACTGATCCAAGGCCCTCTGCAAACGTTCGGCCCGCTCCCACGCCGCTCGCTCCCGTGCCGCCTGCTGGCGCCGATTGGCGGCGCCAGGGTCGGCGTCGAGTTCGGCCCTCAGCATGCTGATCTGCTCTTGGGCCTGAACCAGATGCTCTTCGAGCGTGGGCCGGCGGCGGAACGAAGCCGCCCCGGCGCTGGCGCGCACCTTCATGCCGTCCTGGGCCACGCGGTCCAGCGTGACCAAGCCTTCCTGCATCAGCACCGCCACGCTCGTGGTCAGTGTTTGGTCGAGAAGTTCCACGTGCGCCGTGCGGAAGTCGGCCAAGGTGTGGTAGTTGACCGAAACCCCGCCGCAAACCCACTGAAACGGCACTTCTCCCCGCTGCAGATCACAGCGCCGATCCAGTTCGCGCGCGCTGCCGATTCCCCGCAGTGTGGCGTACAACCACAGGGCGAACAGAATCCGCGGGTCGATCGCCGATTGCCCCGCCCACCGCTCAACTGCCTTGATCCGCTCGTACAACGGGGACAGATCAAGGCTTTCCACATAATCCCAGACGATCCGCGCTTGGTGACCCTCGGGCAACAAGTCGTTCCAGCAGCAGGCCCGAAACTCGATCTGGTTCCGTTGCGGCCGTTTCACCCGGGGCGTACCCGCGTCGGCCCCTACCTCCGTGTTATCTGGCATTGCATCCCTCACTGGCAAGGCGAACAAAGTTCCCTGCCGATGGCTCGAAGACAAGTTGCCTGAAGATGAATCCAACATGCCGCCGTTGTAGCTTGCTATTGCCGTTTTGTCTATCTGAAAAATTCACAGGCTCTCAGGTTGGCAACTCGATAATTTCACGCCCTCCCGACGATCAATCATGCCGAGTGAAACGCGGGTCTTCATAGCCCAGCTTGAGCTTCCACTCCTGTACGGAACAGTATAGCACCGGCACGATGAACATCGTCAAGACCGCGATCAACATCCCGCCGAAGCAGGGAATGGCCATCGGCCTCATAATGTCCGATCCCCTGCCGGTCGACGTGAGCACGGGCACCAACGCTAGCAGTGTAGTGGCGGTGGTCATCAAGCAGGGACGGACTCGGCGCAGTCCGGCCTCGAGCGTGGCGCGACGGGCCGCGGCCGCCGAATTTATCTTGTGCTTCCGAAAACTCTGGTTGAGATACGTGGCAATCACCACGCCGTCGTCCGAAGCGATGCCGAACAGCGCCAGGAATCCGACCCAAACCGCCACGCTGAGATTGATCGGGTGGACCTGAAACAGCGTGCGCATGTTCGTGCCGAAGACCTCGAAGTCCAGAAACCACGGTTGCCCATAGAACCAGATCAAGACGAATCCGCCGGCCCAGGCCACGAAAATCCCGCCGAAAACCAGCGAAGTGGTAATCGCCGATCGAAATTGAAAGTACAAGATCAGGAAGATCAGCAGCAGCGCCAACGGCAGAACGATCATCAGGGTTTTCTGCGAGCGGATTTGATTCTCGTAGTTGCCGGCGAAGCTGTAGCTGACGCCCGACGGCAGAACAAGCTCTCCCGTGTCGATTTTCTCTTTGAGATACCGTTGACAGTCCTCGACGACGTCGACTTCCGCCCCGCCCGGCTTCATGTCGAACAGCACGTAGCCGACCAGAAACGTGTCTTCGCTCTTGATGACCTGCGGGCCGCGGACGTAGTTGATCTCGGCCACTTGGGTCAAGGGCACCTGAGCGCCGCTGCGGGTCGGGACCAGGATTTTCTCCATGCTCTCGATGTTGTCGCGTAGTTCGCGCATGTAGCGGACCCGCACGGGATAGCGCTCGCGGCCCTCGACCGTGGTGGTGACTTGCCGGCCGCCGATGGCCACCTCGATCACGTCTTGCACTTCGCGGATGCTAAGTCCGTGGCGGGCGATCTTGCGGCGGTCGAAGTCGATTTCCAGATAGGGCTTGCCCACTATGCGGTCGGCGATCACGGCCGACGCCTCGACCGAAGGGACTTCTTTCAGAAACCGCTCGATCTCCAGTGCCACGCGTTCGATGGAATCCAGGTCGGGGCCTTTCACCTTCACGCCCATCGGGGCGCGCATCCCGCTTTGCAGCATGACCAGCCGGGCGGCAATCGGCTGGAGCTTGGGCGCCGAGGTTGTGCCGGGGACCTTGGCCGCGCGGACGATTTCCCGCCATATATCGTCCGGCGTCTTGATCCGCTCCCGCCATTGTCGGTACGGGCGGCCGGAAGGATCGGGGACCAGGTTTCCGTCGTCGTCGCGGGCAAACTCGTCGTTGTCTTCGTCGTAGCGGAACTTGATGCGGTTGCCGCTCTCGTCGGTAATGTATTCGGACTTGTAATTGATGACGGTTTCGATCATCGAGACCGGGGCGGGGTCCAGAGGACTATCGACACGGCCGATTTTGCCTACCACCATCTCGACCTCGGGTATGGCCATCAACCGCCGGTCCTGAAGCTGTAGAACGTCGAGCGCCTCGCCGATCGAGGCGTGGGGCATCGTGGTGGGCATGTAGAGAAACGAGCCTTCGTCCAGCGGAGGCATGAACTCCTTGCCCAAGCCGGGAAAGGTCCGCGACGCCAAAGTCCAAGGCCGGGAATCTCGCATCGACGCGGGATCGACACCGACCTGCCCGGCCGTCCAAGGCACGAAAGCGAACACGCGATCGAACCCCAGCCAGACCGAAGCGCCCGCCAAGAGGATTAAGGTCGGTATCGTCAAAAAGAGGAGTTTATTGTCCAGAGACCATCGCAGGATCGGTGCGTACAGATAGCGTTGAAAGAGCTGGAAGAACGTCAGCAGGCCGCCGATCATAACGGCGACAAAAATGAGGTTTCGCGCCTGGCCCTTGTCCGGCCCCAGCGGCAGCCAATGGTTGGTCAGTATCAGACCCACCAACAGCACGGCGGCCGCGTTGGCGATCCACGATCCCCAGCGTTGGTATCGCGGCGGGATGTGCTGCCGGAGCAGACCGTATCCGCCCAGCACGGCGATGATCGTTCCGGCCCACCATGCAACCCACACGGCAACCGCGATTCCCGCCAGTATCAGACCCGCCATGAATAAGCGTCTCAGCTTTTCCGGCCTCAGGCGGCTTGCCAGCAGCAGATGGGCCGCCGGCGGAATGATCGCCAACGCGACGATAACCGATGCGGTCAGGGCGAATGTCTTGGTGAAGGCCAGCGGCCTGAACAGTTTCCCCTCGGCGCCGATCATCGTAAACACCGGCAGGAAACTGATGACGGTGGTCGAGACGGCGGTCAGCACCGCGCCGGCGACCTCGCGGGTCGCCCGGTATATCACTTCCAGGCGATTTTCCTTCGTCTCGGCATCGTCCAAGTGCTTGAGGATGTTCTCGCAGAGGATGATCCCCATGTCGACCATCGTACCGATGGCGATGGCGATGCCCGAGAGGGCAACGATGTTGGCGTCGACGCCGAAGACTTTCATGGCGATAAAGCACATCAACACCGCCAACGGCAACAGCGAACTGATCAACAACGAACTGCGCAAGTGCATCACCATTACCAGAATGACGATGATCGTGACCAGGATTTCCTCGGTTAGCGCGGCGTGCAACGTACCCAGGGTCTCGTGAATCAGGCCCGTGCGGTCGTAGAATGGGACGATGGTCAATTGGCTGGTGGAGAGCCAGTCGGGCCACTGTTCGCGCGGCGTGGACCGCATCCAGGACAACCAGGCCTTCTGGTTCAACTCCGCTCCGTCGTAGGCTTTGACCCCGTGGTCCTTGGCGAACGCTTCCACCTGCCGGCGAGTAGTTTTCTTGAAGTCGATGACCACCTTTGTCGGCATCCCCGGCGCGATCTCGGCGATCTTCCGGTTGATGTTTTTGATGGCCTCCAAGGGGTTGAATCCGTATCGGACCACGACCACTCCGCCGACGGCCTCGGCCCCCTGCTTGTCCAGCGCCCCGCGCCGCATGGCCGGGCCTAGCGAGACCCGGGCAACGTCCTTGACGTAAATCGGAACGTTGTCGTTGACCGCGACAACCGCATTTTCCAGGTCCTCGACGCTTTTGACAAAGCCGAGGCCGCGAATGAAGTACTCGACCTTGTTGACTTCAATGGTCCGCGCACCCACGTCGATGTTCGACTTGCGGACGGCCATGAACACGTCGTCGAGGCTCACTCGGGCGGCGCGCATGGCGTCCGGATCGACGTCGATCTGGTACTCTTGCACGAACCCGCCGACCGAAGCCACTTCGCTGATGCCGTCGGCCGACATCAGCGCGTAGCGGACGTGCCAGTCCTGCACGGACCGCAACTCGCCCAGGTCCCATCCGCCGATCGGCTTGCCGTCCGGGTCGCGTCCTTCGAGCGTATACCAGAAGATTTGCCCGAGCGGGGTCGCGTCGGGACCCAGCGCCGGGCGGACGCCTTCCGGCAGTGTGCCCGAGGGAAGACTGTTGAGCTTTTCCAGCACGCGGGAGCGCGACCAGTAAAACTCGACGTCCTCCTTGAAAATGACGTAAATCGTGGAAAAACCGAAAAACGAGTAGCTGCGGATCGACTTCACGCCCGGCACGCCGAGCAAGGCGGTCGTCAGCGGATACGAAATCTGGTCCTCGATGTCTTGCGGCGACCGGCCCGGCCACTGGGAAAACACGATCTGCTGGTTCTCGCCGATATCGGGGATGGCGTCGGTGGGCACGGGGTCGCGAGGCAGAGTCCCCAAGTCCCAGTCGAACGGCGCCACCATCAGCCCCCAGAGAATGACGGCTGTAACCGCCAACGCCACGACCAGCTTGTTTGTCAGGCAGAAGCGGATTATCCGGTCTAAAACCGATTTCCGCTCCGCTGGGTCGGTTGGCGTGTATTGCAGGTCATTCATGCTGATGCGCTCCGTCGCGCCGATGTTCGTCGCCGCCGGCCGCTCTCTCGGCCGGGTCGGCTTTGGGCGACATCATGCTCGGCTTGGCTTGAATCTGGATTTCGCTGTCGATCTTGAAGTTGCCCCGGTAAACGACCAGTTCTCCCTCGGCCAGTCCGTCGAGGACGATGTAGTAGTCGCCGGCCCTCGGTCCCAGGACGATTTCGCGTCCCTCGAACGTCGGCCGGTCGGCCTCCGGCAACTCGACGTAGACTACTGCCCGTTTGCCGGTAATCAAAGGGGCCGAAGCCGGTATCACCAGCGGTTCGTAATCGCCGTCCGCCGACACGTAACCGAGCGTTTCCGCCTTAACAAGCGGCATTCCGCAAACGTCGCACTTGCCCGGCGAGTCCTTGACGATCCACGGGTGCATGGGACTGATCCATTTGCCGCTCAGGTCCGGGTCGATCAGCCGGCCGCCCGCGCCGAGCCGGGCATGGACCTTGCCGCGGACGAACATCCCCGGCTTGAGCTTCCCATCCGGGTTGGGAACAACGACGCGGACCTTGACCGTGCGCGTCATGTCGTCGAGCACTGGGTGAATGAATCCGATGCGTCCGGTGAACCGCTGGCCCGGAAACGCCTCGGCGGTGAAGGTGACTTCCTGCCCGTAGCGGACCCAGGGGAGGTCCGACTCGTAGGCGTCCAGGTTTACCCATACCTGGCTCAGGTCGGCGACGGTGTAGAGGCGGTCGCCGCGGCTGACCCGTTCACCTTGCTGACGAAGTTTTTTAATTACCACACCGCCGAACGGGGCATAGATGGTCATGTGCGTGGACGGGCGTTCTTTCTCCTCGATTTGCCGGATTTGGCTCGCTGTCAGCCCCAACATGCGGAGTTTATGGCGGGCCGCCTTGGCCATGTCCACACCGCCGATCGACAAACGCCGGCCGGCCGTTCCGCTCGGACCGCGGGCGTGTCTGACTGCGCCGATCAACTCGGCCTGCGCCGAATATAGCTCTTCGCTGTAGAGATACACCATGTGGTCCCCCTTTTTCACCTCGATGCCGGTGTAATCGACGAACATGCGGTCGAGCCGGCCGTCCACCCAAGCGGTGATGTGCCCCAGCCGCGTTTCGTCGTAGGCCACCTTGCCGACCATCTCCACTTCCGTCGCAACGGCCTTTCGCTGCACGGGGACAGTTTCAACGTTCATCAGCGCCCGAGCCTCCGGACTGACCGTAAGCGTGGGCGAGGGACCGGCCACGGATGATTCGACGGGGATCAGGTCCATGCCGCAGAGCGGGCAATCGCCCGGCGCCGGCCGCCGAATCTGCGGGTGCATCGAGCAAGTCCAAACGGTCGTGCTTGCAGGGGCCTCCGCGACGGCGCCACCGGTGTCGGGTGCCGGTGGCGTTCCGTCGCCTTCGCTCATCATGGAACTCAACATAAATCCCAGGCCCAGGAACACCGCCGCCTGAAAGACAAGCAGTTTTCCCCAGTGCCGGGCGAGAAAGGTTTTAGGCCATTGCATAGTGAACATTATTAACCTCCTTGGAATATACGATATTTTACCATGTCTTGGGTGCCACTGGCGTCTCGCCAGTGCTGTACGAAGGGTGGCACACCCAACATTTTGCCTTTCTGATGCGGCGGCTACGCGCACAGCATCACTGCCGGAAACGCGGCAATCAAAGGAGAAAGCGGCAAAGCTCAGTGCAAAGCGCCAATGGAGTCGCGGCATGCGGCCGGTCGTGCTCCCGCAAGCCGGAAGAGAAAGAATGTGACGCCGCCGCATCCGCAAGCACCGCCATAACCATGCCATGATTGCCAAGCTCCTTGACCGACTGTGTGTTGGTCGAAGTGGGAACCGCCGGCGGGGAATTATTGGTGTTGGATTGCAGACATCGGCACACAACCGCGGAACGGCAGGAATCCATCGTGGGAGTTTGATCCCCGCAGCAACAGCGGCAGGGGTTGGATGTTGGCGCCGGTGGCGACGCCACGCAAATGGTATTCAGGGAGGCGGGACTGCTATCGCAGGTGAGACTGCTTGCCAAGCTCATCGATAGCGCAGGTATGACGATCGCCACCCATGCCAGAGGCTTCAACGCGAATCGCCGTTGTGATGGATATGCTCTCACGTAGTAATTCTACGCCGCCAACCAATCAGAGACTACACAACGATGGGGGGGGTGAGATATTCACCTACGCTATCGGAAATCGCCCAGCGACTGGATGTAGGATACCGATTCGGCGATGTACCGTTTCGTTTGGGGGCCGTCCATTTTGACGCCCTTGACGCCCTCGACCTCGATGGTGATCGGGCCGCGGTAATTGTGCTTTTCCAGCACTTTCAGAACGGCGGGAAAATCGACCACGCCTCGGCCCAACGCGGGAAAGTTCCAATCCATGTACTCGCCGTTGTGGTCCTTCAACTCCACCGTGGCGACGTAGTCGATGATCTTTTTCAACTCGGAGACGGCGTCGGTCCCCCGATTGTAGAAGGTGATGTTGCCGGTGTCGAAGTTCACCCGCACGTTGGGATGGTCGATCCGGCGCATGGTCTCCAGATGTGCGTCGGCGTTTACGCCCAGGTCGGGATGGGTCTCCAGGGCGATTATGACCCCGTGCTTTCGGGCCGCTTCGCCCGCCTGCCGCAACCTCCGATAGGCAACCTCCTTGCTCACACCGGTGTGTTTTGGTGAAAGGAACATGAACTTTACGCCCATCTTCTCGCAGACGGCCAACTGCGCGGTCAACTCGTCGACGCTGGATTCCCGCCCCAGGTCCGTCTTGCCGCGAAAGACCAGCGGCCGGAGGTGATGGCCGGCCATCCGCTTCTTGAGCGCGGCGATTTCATCGGGCGCGGGAACGTTCTGGAACACGTAGTGCATTCCCAGCAAGGGCAGGTGCGTCCAGCCGGCCGCCTCGAACTTGCCGTAGTTCGCCATCCTCAGCGCCAAGGGGTTTTCGAGGTGGGTCGGTTTCGCGGCGAAATCCGCTCCCCGCGCGAAGGTTGTGGGGCAGATTACCAGCAGCAGCGAAACAACCAAACCAATGAAAACCCTGGTTCCCACGCAGAGCGTGGGAACCAGGAAAACAACTTCATTTTTCATCGTGGGCGTTTTCTCAGCGTTCAAGTTTTATGGATTCGGCGGGGATGCGGATCAGATCGGTAATTACGCGACCGTCTCGTTTGATCCGGCAGAGCGTGTAGACGCTCCCCACTTTGTCCACGGCGATCGAGTTGACGTACAGCGGCCGCTGTCCATTGTCGAGGAAGATCGCGCCGTGGTCGATGTACTTGGCGGTGGGAATGTCATACGTGATCAGGTGCAAGTTTTCCAGGCCCTTGGCTTCGCCCTTGCCGGTGCTGTCCTTGCCGGCCAGCCGCCGGCCGTCCACGTAGATCGGAGCGCCGGTCAGATAGTATAGCGTACGACCATCGGAACCGAGCGTGAAGCCAAGGTATCCGTAGCTGAACTGATCGAACATGCCGCTCCGCTTCGAGGGCAACGAGGTAAGCCGCTCCAGCACGGTCACCCGTCCGGCGCGGGGATCGAAGCGGAAGAGGTAGCCGGAGTTGCCGTGGACTCCGTAAAAACATTTGTCGGCCGGGCGCCAAACCACCTGCCGCCAGTTGTAGCCCATGTGGCCCGGCGAGGTCGGATCGTACAACCCGAAGTAATCCTTCCTCATGTTGTCGCTCTTGACGGTTTCAATCTTTTCTTGATCGTAGTCGTAGCGTAGGATGTCGCCGTCGCCGTTGGTGAAGTAGACCGAGCCGTCGGTAGGATCGACGGCCGGAGAGCGGCAGATGGTGCGATAGCGTTGGCCGCGGCCTCCTTCGCCGTCCAAGCAGGTCGGCCCCAGATCTTTCATCTCCTTGGTTGCCAGATCGTAAGTGACGAAATTGCCGGTAGGCCACGTAAGGGCGTAGAGCCGGCCGCGGCGATCGTCCATGTTCATGGCGATGATCGCTTCGCCCGGGAGTGCGATCCCCAAATTCTCGAACTCGCCGGTCTTCAAGTCATAGCTGAGGAAGTGCCCGCCTTGATATGGTTTCCAACCCGGCGGCGGCGGGCCGGGCTTCTCCATATCGTCGATGATGGCATAATAGCCGAGGTGGGTGCTGAAATAGAGTTTCCCCCGATATTCCACGAAATTGTTGTGTATCTTTCCCTGGGCGATCGCGTTGATCCCTTTCTCGCCGCAGGCTTCGGTCAGGTCGCCGAGGTGCTTGATCCGTTTGGTGGCGGGATCGAAACAGTACATTTGCCCGGCCACGTCGTATTTCGTGGTGCAGAGCACGTAATAAATCTTTCCGTCGCTGCCCGTCCCCATGCCGTTGTAGGTGTCGTGCGCCCACTTGAACCCCGAGTCGTAGCTTTCGGCAGTCAACTTCGGGACATTGTCCGCCTGGTCCGCCGCACTTGCCGTTCCTGACAGAACAACGCCTAGAACCGACAACAACCCCAAGTGTCGGCCAACGACGCCCAATTTTCCCGCTATCATATTTGTCGTCTCCAGAAAAAGTGCCGTGTGCCACATTCGCACGCGGCGTTAATCACACAGCCGAGGGCGGCTGTGCCACATCTCAAAACACGTTCTAAATGATTACGTCAACTCCTTCCGATGCGCCCAGACCTTCTCGAATGCTTTGATGTACTGTTCGACCAGTTCCGGGGCCTCTTGGCGGAAGAGGGACACGTTGATCGCACGCGAGTTTACTTCTTCGCAGCCGGGCAGAACCTTGGGTAGGTCGATCGGGTGATGCCACCATTGCGGCTCGGAGTAGATGGCGTATTTGTGGTTTTCCGGATATTCCCAAACCGAAAGCGATACGCCTTCGGCCCGAAGAGCTTTGACCACCGCCGCCCGCGACACACCCGCCTTGGCCTTATCCAAGAACAGTGTGTTTCCCGAATAGTAAACTCGGTCCTGGTCTTTGCGGCAGACCGGCTCGGACAGACCGGGCAATTGGCATATCCGGTCGTTGATTTTCCGCACCTGGGAGTTGATGATCTCGTTCTGTTTATCGAGCTTCTCGAGCTGTTTGAGGATCAGCACGGCGGCCAGGGGGTGCATGCGGAGTTTCATCCCCAGGCCGGTGCCGACGTACTTTCGGTATGGGCTGTCGGGAGCCAACTCGCCGCTGGCGGGTGCCTTGTAGTGGCCGAGGATGGTTGCCCGCTCGTAGTCCTCGCGGTTTTGGTAGACGCCCATGCCGCCTTCGATTCCCGGCAGGGGCTTCGTGGCCTGAAAACTGAAGATACCCATCCGCCCCCAGGTACCGACCTTCTTGCCTTGCATCGAGGCCCCGTGGGCGTGGGCGCAATCCTCCAACACGCTCAGGTCGTGCTCCTTGGCGAAGTCGCAGATATGGTCCATCTCGCAAGGCAGGCCCCAGGAATGCATGGGCACCACGGCGCGGACCCGGGGGTTCATCACCTTCCGGGCATGTTCCACGTCGAAGGTGGCCGTGCGGGGATCGATGTCCACGAACACCGGCACCAAGCCGAAAAACCGCAGGCTGGTAATGGTGCTGAAAAAGGTGTACGAGGGGACCATCACCTCGCTACCCGGCGGAAGGTCCAGCGCGAAGTACATCGACAACAGCGCGCTGCTGCCGTTCATGTGCGTCTTGGCGAAGGGAACCTCGTTGTACTCCCGCCACTTGGCCTCCAACTCGGGTAATGAACGGTAAAAGGAACCACCGTCGCCGTCCAGCGCGGCCCGAAGAACCTCCTTTTCGCTCTGCCCGTACTGCGGCCAGCGAAAAACGCCACGATGTTTGGCTTTAATAATCACGGGTTTGCCGCCGTTGACGGCGAGCGTTTCCGTCTTTGCGGCCGCCGGTTCTTGAGCGCCGGCCGACGGCGCCAAATACAGACCGGTTGCCACGGCGCCGGCCGACTTGAGAAACTCCCGCCGTCCCGACGGCGACTTTGAATCATTCGTTTGTTGTCGCATGGAAAAGAACCTCCTTAATGGATTGCGTACAATTCAACAAAACATACTTTGCGCGCGTAGTCAATTTAATTCCAGTTCCAGTTGAACGCCTACTCTTGCCGCTTTCGTCGGCGTCGGTCGATCCATCGCCCAAAACAACCCATTCACCAACAGGTTTGTGAATTGCGGGAGTTGGAAGTCGTCCGGGTAGCCGAGCGAAGTATAGAAGACGCGGCTCTTCCGGTACATTCGCGTCCAGGCCACCGGCTCCGACTTGTCGCCGACCGATCCGGTCAGGAGCACCGTGGCCGCCTTGTCGATCGGCTCGACCAGGTAGAGCGAGCCGCCGCCGTGCCACCGGGTGGGTTTTACGTTTGCCAGGATCGGGTTATCGGCGGCGCCGGCCGCGACGCAGACGTCGGCCCCCAACTCGCCAGGACCATATCCGTGGTTGCCGCAGCCGAGCACATCCGAGCAAAACGTGTCCCACTTCCCGTGTCCCTTGGCGACTGCTCCTCTCACGGCGAAGGCGTGGTTTGCGGTGCGGATACCCACCAAGGGCTTGCCGGCCGCGAGGTACTCGCGGATCATTCCCAGTTGCTCGTCCGACGGCGCGCGACGGCGGAAGAACACGACCAGAAGGTCGGCGTCGCGGATCGCCTCCAGGCCGGGAAACCGAAATGCACCCGGCTCCCCTTCGCCTTGGATGACGGTGCAGGAGCATCCGTATCGGTTGCGAAGCATCTCCGCGAACGCGGGAATGGTTTGGGTCGCCTTGTAATTATTGGGATCCTCGCTAACGAGGAAAACGATGCTGGGACCGTCCGTTCGGGACGAACTCGGCTCGGCGCCGAAGGTCGTAAACTCCCCACCCAACACCACGAGGCACGCCAACATCGCACTCAAAAAAGATCGTCGGTTCATAGTTGTATCCATTTCCCGCGAAAAAACCATAATGATGGAAAGACCGGGGAGCGCTCGTCGCAGAGCGCCCCCCGGATTACTCATTCACTATTAAACCTGGGTCGGCAACTCGTACGGCTTGCGCTTGGGCCGGTCCAGGTACTTGTTGGCCTCCTCGTCGCCGGGGAAGATCTCCTTTGCCGGATCCCACTTGAGCTTGCGGCCGAGCCAGCGGGCAATGTTGCCCAGGTGGCATAGCGTTGCCACGCGGTGCCCGTACTCCACGTCCATGATCGGCTGCTTCCGCATCTTGACGCACTCGTAGAAGTTGCGGAAGTGAGCCTTGGTGCCGTCGTCTCTTCCGTCCGACTCCTTGTAGTTGCTCTTGTAGAGCCGGATGTCGGAGTCTTTCAGCGGCTCCTCATCCAAGCCCTTGGGATCACATTCATAGCCGCGACGGACGACGCTGATCTTTCCCTTGTCGCCGATGAAGGTTCCGCCCGACCCCGGGCCGCCGTCGAGCTTCAGGACCACTCCGTTGGCGAAACGGTAGTGGATGATCGTCTGCGAACAGGCCTTGTTGCCGCGATCGCGGGATTCCGGCGCATTGTAGGTCGGTGGATCGAGCTTTTGACCCGCCGGCTCCACCCAAATTTCGACCGGCCCGGTCTCGCTGACGCCTAAGCCCCACATGACCATGCTTAGTCCGTGGCAGCCCCAGTTGACCAACTCGCCGCCCGAGTAGGGATAGAACGACATCCAGCCGGGCTTGGCCCGCGGAATGTAGATATCCTGGTTGTAAGGGATCGGGTTGGTTGGCCCGCACCACATGTCCCAATCAATCCCCGCAGGGACCGGCTGACCAGGGAAGTCGCAATAAAACGGGCTGGGGTAGTTTGCTCCCAAGACCGTATGCACCTTGCCGATACGTCCGTTAAGGATCAACTCGCAGGCCTTGCGATCCATCGGATGGGAACGCTGTTGTTCGCCGACCTGGAACACGCGATTGTACTTGCGCGCCGCCTCGACGATTTTCCGGCCCTCGCGGATGGTACCGGACAACGGCTGTTCGCAATACACGTCTTTGCCCGCCTGACAGGCATGGATCGCCGGCAGATAGTGCCAGAACTCCGGCGTGGTGATGTCGACGACGTCCACGTCCTTGCGGTCGAGCAACTTGCGGTAGTCCTGATAACCGTCCTTGCCGCAGCGATCGCGGTTGACGTCGGCGATGGCGACGACGCGAGCCAGTCCGTCGACCGTCACGGGGTGTTGGTGCGCGCGGCGGCCAAAACCGATCCGTCCGACGCCGATCTGCTCGTTCGGGGTCGGCTTGCCTTCCCCGCCGAGCACGTTGCGCGGCACCAGATACGGCAACGCCAAACCGGTAGCGGCGACAGTGGCGCCTTGGCCCAAGAATTGTCGTCGCGACGTTTTACTCATGGTACTCATTCCTCGGTCCTCCTCGGGTAAACAATCAGTACAAAAATAACTGCGCCAATGTTCAGTCAACTCCGAGCAACGCCGCTATCGCCTTCTTTAGCAGGGTCTCGGACTCGGGTTTCACGTTCGAGGCGGTCTGCTCGTAGCCGCCATTGTCAGAAAACGCCTTTTCGGGGCAAAGGTATCCGGGTCCGCCGTCGCCGTAGCCGGCCACGGCCACGAACGATTTCGGTTTGAGGCTTTGGGCGAACAGTTGGAAGCAGATCATCGGATCGCCCGGCAAATTCAGGATCGAGACATCGCCGATTTCCAGTGAACTCAATTCGATCGGCCGCTTACTCCGTTGGTGGAACGCCGCCCGCACGGCACCGCCATACAGCCGCGTAACGGGCCCGGCCTTGGGGTCGTTCAAACAGGCGAGACAGTCGGCCGGACTGTAACCAGGATCGGTCCGCGGGGTCAACAGCAGCGGATAGGTCCGCCAACGGACCTCACCGGCCGGCGCTAGTTTGGTCGCGGCGATCGAGGCCTTCATGCCGGCCAACAGCCGCTCGGTCAATTCATCGCGGCACTTCTTCGACCCGTCGTTGTACTTGCCGGCCGTAATGTCGCCGGCGCAGCCGGTGAAGTAAATCTGAAAAACGCCTTCCTCCCGTTCGATTTGCTCGCGCACAGCACCGACAAAGTCGCTGCTCGCCCGGCCGTCGCCGTAGGAAGTTTGCGGGTGCGTGGTATAATAATGCAGTCGAACCAGCGGCTTTTCGCCGCAGGCCAGCGTGATGGTTTTCAAGTAAGGGTCGATTGTTCCCTCGGGTAATGCAATGGTGACGGGATCTTTGCACGAACTGTAACGGACGCGAATTTTGCCGTCGGCGTCAACCGGTCGGCGGTTGGACGCCACGCGATCGACCTTGGCCTGTCCGGTGCCGATCCGGTCGAACGGCTCGAAGCGGTTGAGCGACCCTTTTACGGCTTCCGCCAGACGGTTCTTTATCGTCTCGACGACCTTTGGGTCGAGGTGAAACTCCGGCACTCCGGCTTCCGCCAGTAGCTTTTGGGCGTCGCTGTCGACCAACGGGGCGGTATGCTGGTGGACGGCCTGCACGGCCACATTGGCAGCGTCGGTCCCGGCGGCGGCCGCGATCCTCTCGCGGAACTCATCGTGGGCGCCGTTGCACAACTCGCACCAATCCAAAGCACAGAGCACGTACCGCCGCCCACCGGCCTCCAGCACGATCCCCTTGGCCAACAGCGGCTGTTCGATCGTTTCCAACGCATCGCAGGAAAACATCGGCTGGCCCAACGGCGGCGTGATGTCGCAGCGGAACGTCGCCACGCGCAATTCTTCGGCTGCTTCAGCGCAAACCGACGGCAGTGAACTCAGGCAGAAAACCGCAACAAACACCGCTTTGCACATGCGTCGCATCAAGTCAACTCCTTGTAAGTGAACTTTCGCAGTTCTCCCAATGCGAAACTTCTGGTTTTCTCGGGCTGCTCGCAATTAGAACGTGTTTTGAAATCATTCCTTTAGCCCGCCGTGAATACGCGGCGGGGCGGGTTGACTGCAAAAAACCGCTTGCCCCGGGTGTATTCACCCGGGGCTAAATACGGATATTTCGCCTTCGGTCTTTCCTGCCTTCTCGCCCAGGATGGCTTCACGATAAACACCCATCGGCGTAAAGACGCCCTTCGGCGTGTTTTCGGTCCGGTCATAAAGGTATATCAGCAGGTAGTCGAGCGTGCCGGCAACCGGGCTTTTGAAGGTGAATTTCTCGCCGGCCTTCTTTATCTCCACGGTGCTGTAGTGATACTTGCCTTTAATCGGCGCCTTGTAGGATTCGGGTATATTCCTGGTCGCCACTCTCTCTCGCGGCTTGTAGTTCTTCTCGGTTGCCACGAATCCGATGACACGCCACTTGCCGGGATATTTAGCGGCGAATTTGCTGGTATAGGTTCCGCCGGCGGCGATGGGCTTGACGATGTCCTCGCGCTCCCAGACGCCCTTGTAACTGAGCGCTGCAATGACGGCCTTGCCGTTTATTTGAACGTACTGCGCGCCGCAACTTGGCGAGTCATGCGGCAGCCAGTCTTCCCAGAAACGGTCGATGTGGAAACCCAGGTAGGTCAGTTTGCTTTTCTCGAAGCCGGGCATGGACGTCAGAAACGTCATGGCGCCTACGACGCCTCTGAGGCCTCTTTTGAAATTGATTATCCCGATGGTGTCGGCTGGGGCGTGGATGTTGCTTTCCCTTCCGGGCCAGGTCGCTCGCTTGCCGTCCAGGATGAATTCGTCGTTGTCTTTCCGGACGAATGCGCAGATTCGGCTTTTTCCGTGCATTCCCTGCTGGTTGACCCGCTTGACCGATTCGACCTCAAGCCAGCATTTTTCGCCCTGAATGCGGTAAGTCGTCCTGATCGGAAGAGGCTTGCCCGTTCTCATACCCAATCCGTCGTGCTCGATGATGATTTCCTTTTCGGTGTATTTCAGTATCTTCGGGTCGCGCATCGTACCCATCCCGAAGTTTCGTACGCCGGTGTCGTGAACCTTGTATATCTCGTTGGCATCGACGATGCCGAGACGTTTTGGGTCCAGCATGTCCTTCGGCATGAAACTGATGGAGTCGCCCTTGTTCGAGAAGCAGAACAGGTAGAAGTACTCGTTTTCGAGCATCAGGTCGCCGCGGGGCTTGTAGTCGGTCTTCCCGTAGGGCACTGGCGACCACCTGGGCCTGTCCTTCAGCGCCCGGCCTGAGGGACTCTTCCGCATGTACTTCTTGTTGGTGTCCCAGATTCGGACGGTTCCGGGTTTGGGCGGCTTGTATCCGACGGGCGTGCCCGGCGGCGGCTCGAAGTATTCTTTGACCGGAGTGAAGACCGGCCCCGGCGGCGGCTGGAGTGCCACGGGAACCTCGGCCTTGGCGGCGGCCTCGCTCGTGCCGATATACACGTCATCGACGAAGAATATCGCGTTCATTTTTACACCGCGGTCCCGCTTGGCGTAGACGTGGAACATCAACACCACCCGCCCGGTCTCGTCCTTGGTGGTGAACGAACCGACGTAATGCGTCCACTTCTCCGTCGGGACCAACGCAACTGACGGGAATTTCATATCCCGGCCGGCGCCGTCGGTCTTGAAGCCCCACGGCTTGACGTTGATCTTGCGCGTAAAGCCTCCTCCCTTGATGTAGAAAGAGAAGTAGTACTTCGTGTTGGGCTTAACGGGGATGGCCTTATCGCTGCCTGTGTCCCAGCCGCTGGTCAGACCCACAGCCAGGCCGGCGTTGACGTAGTCGTCGCCCTTGAAGTTTGTAACCTTCAGGTAGGCGCTGCTCTTGCCGCCGTGATAGACCTTCTCGCTCCTGCCGACCTCGGCCGGGGTGTTGCGATATTGCGACCAGCCTTCCGGCAACTTCTTGGCGCCGGCCTTTTCCGCACCGGCATTGGGAGCGATGTTGGTCGCCTCACGATCGTCGGCGGCAAAGCCCGCCGCCGCGAACGCCAAAACCGCAACAGTCAATACCACACTCGTTACTCGCATCGTTGACGCCGTTTTTCTCCTTGCTTTATTCCAAGATTCGTTGCAGGCCTGGAGCCGCCACAGGCGCAATACCGACTTGCTTTGGGAAAACTGCGAAAGTTCAGTGTAAGTCAGAGCTACATATTGACTCGATCGGTTGCTTACGGTCGGTGGGCTTACGGGCACGACCACCGTGAATGCCGGGAGGGCAATCTCGTATTCTGGATGTTTAGCCGGCAAGCTTGCCTCCCGCGCGGAGGGAAAAACTTGCCACGTTTTCGCGGCGGATAAGCCCGCTAGCCAAACGCCTCGCACATCCAACAAACCGTAAAAATAGGCAGGATAAATGTCAGTATAACCGCCTCTCCGGGAAGGTCAAGCGCGGGCTGACCGACGAGAATGATATCAACGCGACTGTCGGGCTGGCATCCGCCCGTGAAGTTGCCCCTCCCAATACTCATATTGAGGGTCGCCCTGGCAGAACGAGAACACGGCGTCGGGCAACTGACGACCCTGACGGTTGCTCGAATGGACCCGGACCAGGACCACTCCGTCGCGACGAAGTTCCACATCGCAGGAGCTAAGTTCCGCGGCGTACATAGGGCAAGTCTCATCTTGGGGGGGCAAAAAATCGAGGCGGCATTGTGCCCAAAACCGCTACTCGATTCTAGGCCAATTTCCGCGATTCCAAGGCCAGGAGCCGACGTTTCATCGCCGGGCCGCCCGGTGCGGAGTAAAAACCGAGCCTGCCGTCCGATCGAACCACCCGATGGCAAGGAATGATGAGCGGAACGCGGTTGGCCGCCATGCAGTTTCCGACGGCGCGGGCGGCCCGCGGAAATCCAGCCCTGGCCGCCAATTCCGCGTAGCTTACCATACTGCCGAGGGTGATGCGACGGCATTGCATCAGCACCCGCCGTTGAAAGCGGCTGAGCCGGCCAAGATCGACGGCGACATCGCGGAACGAGTCGGGATTGCCCGACGCGTAAGCCCGCAGACGGCGGGTCAGTGGCGTTTCCGACTCGACGAATTCAGCCGCTGCCAGCAATTCCGGCTCGATTCCCCTTTTGGCCGCCGAGGGCGAAGAGTGTCCAAACGTGAGTTGCCGGACGGTTTCTCCGGCGGTGACGAGGGCCATCCACCCCAAATCGCCGAAAAAAATCGACAGTCGCAGGGTGGACTTTCCGGATCGTCTTTTAGCGGTCATGGCAATACCTTTGACATGCGGCTACGGCAATCCCAACCACCCCCAAATTATAGGACGCGACTCCAGTCGCCGATTATTGCGTGGACTTTCGGGGAAATCGGCGATTGGAGTCGCCTCCTACAATAATGTTCCCCGGGCTGCTATACTTGGGGGTGTCTCGAGCCGCTATTTCCTCTATGGTCGGCCGGTGGATCAACGTTTGGGACCGAAAGGGCCTCTCTATACTTCACGTGGCTTGAAGTGGAATGTTTTTTGCCAGCGGAAAAAATGAATCACTATTTCCCGTGCAAGGTATAAAATGAATCGTTATGCGTCATTGTCCGATGATTTTTACGTCAACGTAAATCTCGGCACGGAGATGGAACTGCCCGCCAACCGCGAAACGGTGTTGCACTTCTTCGAGCGGGTGCAAAAAACCTACCCGACGATGCGCAACTTCTACAGCCGCGAACGGGGCGACTTCATCCTCGAAGAAGACAAAGACCAAGGGAGCTATCGCTGGTGTACGATCGAGCCGCGCCGGGTCTGCTCGGGCCAAGTCAACCCGGAAAACATCGAAGGGGTCATGGCCCAGCACAAGTTGATCCTCGAATTGGTCCCCTACACGCTCTCGGTAAGCCCGCTGGACTGCGAGGCCCTCGATCTGCTGTTCGGTTTCGATTTTACATATCGGGGCAACCACAATCAACTCATAGCCGAAGTGTTGGGCGTCAGCCCGTCGATGGAGCCGATCATCGAAGGCGCCGGGGCGAAGGTGATCAACTACGAGCCGTCGGTCACAATCGCGGTGGACGAGGATTGCCGCCTGCAACTCCGCGTCAGCGTCGAGACCCGGACCAACGCCTATCAGGTCCGCATGGGCGACTACCCCGAGGAACAGCTCAGCGTCTACGTCACCGCCCGGCAATACGGCAGCCTCGATCCCGACAAGACCTTCGTCGAGACGCTGGACCGGCTCTGCGAAATGTGCCACGAGGCGCTCGACAATTACGTGATCGAGCACCTCCTTCGCCCCTTGGGCAAGGCGATCATGATCCGCTAGTCGCTCCCCATTCTTCGTTACGATGCTCCGCGTCGTAACGGCCCCTCCGCATCTCCTCGTTACGACGCTTCAGTAGCCCGAAGGGCCAGCCCTTCCAAGGCGCGGGAATCCATCGCAATCCCACGCCGTGACCGGCCGACGCCAAGTATCTCTACGGCCACATCTGGGTCACGCTCTCGTGGGTCGTGCGGCATCCGCTGTGGGGCACGATCGGCCTGCCCTTGTTGGCTGCGCTCTACGTTCGACGCAAGAACATTCCCGCCATCCCCAAGCAACTCGGTTGGAAGTTCCAAACAAAGTTGCAGCAGGGCGCGGACTTGGCGGCCTGGGCCACCGGGATCGTCGCTTCCGAGGGAAAACGACTGTGGGTGGTCGCCGACGGGGCCTACGCCAAGCGGGCCTTCCTCAAGCCGATGTTGAAACTTGGCGTAGTCGTCGTCAGTCGTCTGCGGAAGGACGCGCACCTGAACACCCTGCCGCCGCGCGGCACAAAAAATCGCCGCCTTCGCTCAGCAGTTGGTTAAGTTGGCCGTGTAACATAGACGTTTTTCAGAAAGTGCAGTCAGAATGACAAGGAGAAACTACGAAGTTGTGAGCTTTGTGACATCCGCCACATAAAGCCGCGGCCGTTGCCCGCGCCTCTGGTGTCGTCGGTTGTCGTGAATTTTCCAAACGGGCGCGACCGATGGTCGCGGCTTTATGAAAGCTCGTGCACCGCCTCGACCAGAGCGACAACGTTTTCCGGCGGCGTCTGCGGCAGCACTCCGTGGCCGAGATTGAAGACGTGGCCCGCTCGGCCGGCGGCTTGACGGAGGATTTCGTTCACCCGGCGGCGGATTTCCGGCGGATCGGTCAGCAACACCGCCGGATCGAGATTTCCCTGAATCGCCCGGTCGTGGCCGATCGCCCGCCATGCGTCGTCGAGCCGCACGCGCCAATCGACGCCCACCACGGCCGGGCGTTTTTTTTTGCCGAAGGCCTCGCCCAACAGCGGCAGCAGCGCGGGGTTGCCGGTGGCGAAGTGGATCGCCGGCACGCCGGGTCGAAGCCCCTCGATCACCGAGCGGCTGTGCGGCAACACGTAGCGGCGGTAGTCGTCCGGTCCCAGGCAGCCCGCCCAACTGTCGAAAAGCTGCACCAATTGCACGCCGGCGTCGATCTGGGCGTTCAGATAAAGGGTGATCGCCCGGGCGAGCCGACCCATCAGCGCGTCCCAGGCACCGATGTCGGTATACATCAGCGTCTTGGCAAGCCGATAGTCGCGGCTCGATCCGCCCTCGATCGCATACGCGGCAAGCGTGAACGGGGCGCCGGCGAAACCGACGAGCGGCAGCGCCGGATCGAGGCCCGCCCGCGTCTTGCGGACCACCTCCATGACGAACTCCAACGGCTCGACGGTTTCCAGTTCCAGCAATCGGTCTACATCGTCGGCGTTGCGGATCGGATTGTCCAGCACCGGACCTCCGGCGGCGGCGAACTCCAGCCGCATACCCATCGGCTCGAGGATCAACAGCAGGTCGGAGAAGATGATCGCCGCATCGACGCCGATCCGCTCGACGGTCGCAAGCATGACCTCGGCCGCCAGTTCGGGGTTCTTGCACAGATCGAGGAACGAGATATTCCGCCGCAGTTCCCTGTACTCGGGCATATAGCGGCCGGCCTGCCGCATCAGCCAGACGGGCGTCCGCTCGACCGGTTCGCGCCGGACGGCCCGCATCATCAGACTATTGACCCACGCGGGATCGGACATTGGACGTAGGAGTTCGGATGTAGGGTGTAGCGTGTAGGGTGGGTCAAGCGCAGCGCAGCCCCACCATCTTTTTCCACTGCTTTTGGTGGGGCTGCGCTTGCCCCACCCTACTTCTTCCCCTGCGACCGCAGTCGCGGGGCGTTTGTCGCACGGAATTTTCACCAGCCAACAAACCAATCCTACATCCTACGTCCTACATCCTCAATCCCATATCACATTTGCCGCCGCCACCACCAAAACATCAAGAGGCTGCCTGCCGCAAGGATGAGTGTGGAAGGCTCAGGAACGGAGACGGCGCGAATCTCCGCCAGACCGAGGACAGGGTTGCCCCAAGCCCCGCCGTCGTTCAGATAGGCCACGCCGCCCGTGGTCCGCACGACCGTGTACCAGTGATCGTCACCTGCCGTGCCGATGATCTTGTAGTGGTCGCCGTCGCCGCTGGTGCCGTCCCACATCGCCAATGTGCTGCCGAGCTGGTTCCAATTGGCGTCGATCTCGTTGACGGTGAACAAGACGTGGTCCGCACTGTCCACCTCGACGTCGGCGCCAGGAAACGGCAGGCGGGTTAACGTCTCGGCGTCGGATAGTTGCAAGCCTCCTTGGCCAACTTGTTCGGTGGTAAACCGCACGAGTGTGTCGTTGGCGCCGAGGTTCGTGCCGTAATACAGGTTGCCATCTGTGTCGAAGGCCATGCCGGCGGCGAACCCGCCCACATCGGCGATCTTGTCGTGTTGGTTGTTTCCCGTGACATCGAGGAGCCAGATGGCGTTGGGTCCTCCCCAGGCTGTCGAGTTCAAGCCGGAGATGTAAGGCGTTTCTTTGGAAAATGCCAGTTCGTAGTTGCTCGGCAAAGTCGCTATATGATTCCAAGTGGGCGTCGATCCCAGGTTCGTCACCTGGTAGATCCGATCATCCACGTTCCCGCCAACCGTGTAACCCACCCAGAGCGAATTGCCGCTGGGATCAAACGTCACGAAGGAATTGTACGTCGTTGTCGTGCCGCCGTAGTTGGCGTCACCCAGATCATACACCGACTGCCAAGTATTCCGATCATAGATCGTCAGATGCTCGTCGGCATATACTGCGGCCCAATCATCGAAGACGTCCATCGCCGTCGGATCGACGGTGGTCAAACAGTCGGTCGCTTGGTATCCGGATGAGGGCGTGATAATGTTTGAGGCGGCCCAAAGGGTCGTTGCCATGCACGACCAGATCGCCGCAACGAAAGCGGCCCGACGCAGGCTACTGAAACTAATATCGCATTGTCTCATAATCGCTGCCTCCTTCCGCCCCGAACTATGCGGGGCAAATCAGGGAAATCAAAGGTGCCGAAATACTCCTGCAATTTTTGCTTATAGGACGGATTAGGAAATCCGTCCTACGTTAGGTCTCTAAAAAACGCCGACGATCTCGCCGCCGGCACGGGTAATAATCGCCTCTAAAACTCGCAAGTCCATATTTTCCGAGAGAAAGCGGGCCGAGCCGTCGCAAAACGCCCCATTCGCCCCACCGGGGTGGTCGCTGCGGATCTCGTTTTCCACAAGTCTGGGATCGGCGGGTACGAAATTGATCGCGTATTTCTGGTCGAAAATGTTCAGCCCGTTGATCCACTGACCATCGGTCCAGCCGGAGTCTTCCGAAACGATCAACGTGTTCGACGTGCCGTCACGGATTTCCGTAATGCTGATCGGGCGGTCGTAGAACATCGTGCCGTTGGCGGCGGTCCACGAACCGTCGGTCGGATTCGGCGGAATCGCTTCGCCGTAGAGGCCGCCGTAGTCCGTCGCGCCGCGGCCCTGCGCCAGCGGCGAGTCGCGGCGCGTGCTCGGGCACAAATACACCGGCACGACCGTCGCCGCCGCCGGGGCGTTCTCGTCCGCGTAACAAGGCTTGGAAAAAACGATCTGTTCGTAAAGCGGCTGCTGCTCGACGTGCGGCAACAGCAACGCCGACCACGCATACTGGCGGCCGCCGCTGACCTTGAACGTCGGCTCCACGCAGCCCGGCGGAAAACATCCGTGGACCTCATGATAACCGTGCAGCCCCAGGCCGATCTGGTGAAGGTTGTTGAAGCAGGAAACGCGCCGGGCGGCCTCGCGGGCAGCCTGTACCGCCGGCAACAACAACGCCACCAAGACGCCAATGATCGTAATGACCACTAGCAACTCGATCAACGAGAAACCAGCGCTCCATGCGCGGCGGGAAAGCCCACGGGCTAAACGTGTCATCGGAAAACCGGAACAGCAAGACGCCGACAGTTATTGCGGCCTCTGTCCCTCGCAACGGGCCGCAGTCAACGCGCTGGTAGGTCTTCTGGCTCCCGAGGTCGGGCCGGTCCAGCCTTCTCGCCGCACGCCCACCGCGCGGCAATGGCCAATCAGATCGGACCGCCCATGTGGTGGGCCCGGGGGGCAACCTGTCCTACATCTCACTCGGTTACAGCGGCGGGGCCGCCCCGGAGTCGCACCGGTGTTCCCTGTTTGTCGGCCCTGCCCACGGGAAAGGCCGAC
>JAUWPQ010000021.1 GCA_030611515.1 Planctomycetota bacterium
GCCCAGCGGCCCGGGAAGCGCGACTGCGAGGCGCGGATGGCATCCGGCGGGGGCGAGGCAACGCTGAGGGCCGCGGACGTTCCGCTGGCGATGTTCCGCGCGGTGGCGGCCCGGTGCGAGCCGGGAACGACGTTGGCCGGCCGGCTCTCCAGGGCGGTGCGCGCGGCGGGGGGCGACCGGTCGCCCGGCGGCAATCGACTGCAAGCCGACCTCAACATGGAATCCTTCTCGCTGACCACGCCCAAGCTCAAAACCGATCTGGTGGCGCTCGACCGCCTGCACGGCGTCTGCGAGGTCTCGTGGACTTCCGACCGCGTGGAGATCGAGAAGACGACGCTCGACTGCGACGTGGGTAGCTTCCTGTTTTCGGGTACGGTCCCGCTCGGCGACGCGGACGGAATCACGTTCAGTTCGCTCATCCGTCAGCGGCAGGAGTTCGACGTCCGGCTGGACCTTGCCCGGCTTGCCCGATTGTTGCCCGCCACGCTCCGCCTCCGTAAAGGAATGCGGATCGACTCGGGCCAGATCCACTTGACCGCCAGCAGCCGGCCCGAAGCGCAGGGGATGGTCTGGCATGGACAATTGCAGGCCGCCGGGCTGGCCGCCGACGCCGGCGGGCGACGGATCGCCTGGCAACAGCCGATCCTGGTAATCTTCAAAGCACACGACGGACCGCAGGGACCGGTGATCGACTCGCTGCGGTGCGAATCGGATTTCCTCAAGGTCCACGCCGCCGGAACCATGGATCAGTTGGCCGCCTCTTTCACGTTCAGTCTCAAGCGGCTGGCCGAGCAGTTGGGCCAGTTCGTCGATCTCGCCGGCCTGCAACTTTCCGGCGAAGGTTCCGGCAGCCTGAATTGGACGCGAACGCCGCAACAGCGGTTCGACGCCGACGCGGAACTGCAAATCGACGACTTCCAACTGGCCACCGCCGGAAAACAAGCGTGGCGCGAGCAGAGCGTCTCGGTCTCGTTGTCGGCCAATGGGCAAACCGACCTTGGCGAAAACACACGCATCGACGCCGCCGCCCTGACGCTGAAAACCACCAGCGACCAGATCAAAGCGAGACTGACCGGGGCGGTCGCCGATCTGACCGACGGCGGCACGTGGCCGGTCCGCCTCGACATGCGGGGGCAGTTGCGGAACTGGCCGGCAAGGCTGGCCCCGTGGCTGCCGACCGGCGGTTGGCGGATCGGCGGCGGATACACGCTGGAGGCCGAAGCGACGGCGTCGAAGGACAACATTCAACTGCGGCAGATGAAACTCGCGGCGGCGCCTTTGACCGTGGCCTCGAAATCGTTCAACGCCAACGAGCCGCGGCTCGACGTGACGGCGGCCGGATCGTGGGACCGGCAACAGCGGCGTTTGCAGATCGATCGGGCCAACCTCGCCTGCGCGACCGTGGCCATCGGGGCAAACAACCTGCTCGTCTCCATGCCCGAGTCGGGGGCGATGGAAATGGCCGGCTCATTCCACTATCAAACCTTCGTGGGGCGGTTGAAGCAATGGTTTTCCGACCCGTCCAAACCGCCCTCCTGGCGCATTGCCGGGCAACTCAGGGGGACCGCCCAATTGCAGCACTCGGCCGGAACGATTCGCGGCAACACCGAAGCCGAACTGCTCAATCTGGCGGTGATCGACTCCTCGGGCCAGCAGTTCCAGGAGCCGACCATTAAACTTTCGGCCGCCGGCGATTACGACGGCCGATCGAAAGTGCTGCAACTGGTAAAGTTCAAGATCACTTCCAGCGCGCTGGCCGCCGGAGCGACGGGCCGCCTCGGACCGGTCGGCGACCATAACGAGGCGCAGATCGACGGAAAGCTCCGCTACGACGTCGAACGGCTGGCCGGGCTGTTGCGGCCCTACCTCGGCTCGGGCGTCGGAATCACCGGACACGGCGAGTCGCCGATCTGGTATCGAGGGCCGTTCTCGCTCGCCGCCGGGTCGGCCGCCGCCGAAATAAGCTGGGACTGGGCAAACGTGTATGGGTTTCAGATCGGGCCGGGCGAGTTGAAGGCCAAAATGGCCGACGGCGCCGTGCGGATCGAGCCGCTGGATCTGGCCGTCAGCCGCGGCCGGATGCGCTTGGCCCCGCGCGTCCGCTTGACGCCCGAGCCGATCGAGTTGACCCTGCCCGCCGGACCGCTGATGGAGAAAGTGCAGATCGATCCGGCAATGTGCTCGTCGCTGTTGAAGTACATCGCCCCGGTGCTGGCCGACGTGACCAGCGCCCGGGGTTCGTTCTCGATCGTGCTGGACGCCTGCCGGATACCGCTGGCCGAGCCGAAGAAAAGCGATCTGGCCGGGCGGTTCCTGATCCATTCGATTCAGATCGGCCCCGGGCCGCTGGTGCGAGAGTTGGCCGTGCTGCTGGGCCGCGAGTCGCCTGCTCGGCTGCGACAGGAATCGGCAGTGGCGTTCCAGATGAAAAACGGCCGGGTATATCACAACAATCTGGAGTTGATCTTTCCAGACCTGACGATCCGCACCCAAGGCTCCGTCGGCTTTGACCAGACGTTGGACCTGATGGCCGAGATGCCCATCCCACCGAAATGGCTGGCCGGCAATCCGCTGGCCTCGAAGGCCCTGAGCGGCCAGGTCATCCGCATCCCCTTGAAAGGCACGCTCGGCAAACCGCAACTCGACCGTCGAGAAACGGAAAGACTCAGCCGGCAGTTCATCAAAAAAGCAGTCGGAAACCTGCTCGAAGACGAATTGAACAAGCAACTGGACCGATTGTTCAGACCGCGGAAGTAAGTAGGATAGTGGGTAGTGGATAGTGGGTAGTGGATAGTGGCCTTGTTCCCACGCTCCGCGTGGGAACACATAGTTCCGGACGCTCCGCGTCCGATACGTCTGGAAACGTGTCATACTCGGCAGTTGTGCCGGGGAAAGCAGAGCGTAGAACAAGTGCGTTCCCACGCAGAGCATGGGAACGAGAAAAAATCCTACCCATCATCCACTACCCACTACCCACTCTCCACTCTCCACTATCCACTGACCACTGACCACTGACCACCACCATGAAACTAATCCTCCTCGGCACCACCGGCTATCATCCAAACGACCGGCGGCATACGCCGTGCCTGCTGCTGCCGGAGTGCGGAGTGATGCTCGACGCGGGCACGGCCGTTTATCGAGCGGCGGAATACCTCGCCACCGCGGAACTCGATATCTTTATCACCCACGCCCACATCGACCACGTCGTGGGCCTGACGTACTTGCACAGCGTCAATCGGGTCCATCCGCTACGGCGGATCACCGTCCACGGGCTGCCGGAGAAGTTGCGGGCGGTCGAGGAGCATCTGTTTTCCGAGTCGTTGTTTCCCACCCGGCCGCCGTTCGAGTGCCGGCCGTTGGCCGAGAGTTTTTCTTTATCCGAGGATGGAAGGCTGACCCATTTTCCGCTCGAACACCAAGGCGGCTCGATTGGCTACCGGCTCGACTGGCCCGGGCGTTCGATGGCCTACGTGACCGACACCACGGCCGATCTGGACGCGGCCTACGTGGAAAAAATACGCGGCGTCGATTTGCTCGTGCATGAGTGCTATTTTTCCGACGATCAAGCCGAATGGTCGCGCAAGGTGGGCCACAGCCACACGACGTCGGTGGCCGAAGTTGCCCGGCGTGCGGGCGTCGGCCGATTGGTTTTGGTCCATCTGAATCCCCTCTCGACGGCCGACGACCCGGTCGGCCTGGACGTTGCCCGCTCGATCTTCCCCAACACCATCCTCGGCGAGGACCGGCTGGAGTTGGAGTTTTAGCGGTAACGACGTAGGGTGGATTAAGTAGGGTGGGTCAAGCGAAGCGCAGCCCCACCATGTTTTTTCGCTGTCTCCTTTCCATTGACACCCGGCTAATTCCCTTGATATCACAATACTGTGACACACTCATGCCAACATACTTCTTGAACGCAGCCTCCAGGCACCGGCCTCGGACCCCCAGTAAGTCCTTGATGCGTCCGACATGGTAAGGAATGCCACCATATTCTTCAACTACTCGTTCCAGATGTACAATCGCCATTTCCTTGGTCAAGTGACTTGGCGCGATCCACCCCAAGTACCGAAAGACAAAGTCATTATATGAGCCGATTTTGTGTTTTTGAATGAATCGATATATGGCGCCCGCCAGTGCGCAACTATCAAATGTCCTCCTCAATGTTCTGTCATTGTAGATTTGCGAATACGTTGGGACTCGGTTCCCGATGTAGCGATGAATACCTCTCAATCGATCAAGCATGAGATCAAGCGTCCAAGCTGTGGGTGCCCGCCGCCTCGCCCTCCCTTTTCTCTGTTGACGACGGTGCAATAGCAACTTTGCTTGCTCCTGAAACGTGCGCCCCGCTCTACGAGCCGAGCGATACACTATACCGCATTCTTTCCCACATGTTCGTTGATCGGAAGTGGCGGGGCGAAAGTATTCGCCGCATACCGGACAGCAAAGTCTATTCAGCGTGCGCTGGCTTCCCGTATAGCACTCTTTTGAGCAAAACACCTTACCTTTTTGGCCCCAGAACTCCTTTTTACACTGCGGACAAACGTGACGGCTACTAGGAAGCCGCCGCTTCTTCCCAAATGAGGACCGATCTCGGCACTCTGCCGAGCAGAACTTTCTGCCCAAGTAGACTCTGATGCCCTTGCCCTTTTGTGGAATCTTTTTGCCGCATTCGATACAGTGCCTGACTACCTTTTGGAATGCCTTGTGATCTGCTACGTGCTTCAGAACGTCAAGACTCTTGTTCGATGCCACATAATCACACATGAATATGAACCTATCGTCGTCATCTGTGAGATAGAGGAACTCGGCATCATGCGTCTCGCACCAGTCCTGTGCCTCTAGCAACTTCGCATTCGTCTTCCCGGGGTTGCGTCGGGCAACAGCACTGGACTTGATCTCGACCAACAAGGTACTGCCTTCACAATTCTCCATCAGGAAGTCCGGATAGTAGGCACAAGTTGTGTCTCTATACTCGTAGGCAATTGAAAAGTTACACCGACGAATGTTCTGGTACTCTTCCGGATGCTCACTTACATACAATAGGAATACGAGTTCGTACGAGGATTCGAACCTGACATATTTACCTTCCTGAATCTTAAAGTCGCCGTATACGTAGCTCGCTGCCCTTCTTCCTGCGTAAGCGCACTTGCGTGAACAAAACCGCGGCCCTTGCTGGCTTGGTCGGAAAAGCTCGTCACAAAACTCGCATGGTATCTCAGTCAGGAAGGATTTGTCCTTCGATATCGATGCTTTTCTACAATCGTTCCCGCAATATCGCTGCTCGGGCCTCTTGGTATCGAATGGTATGCCGCATCGTTCACAGCGTTTGTGGATGGTCGGGTATCGTTGACGGGTCTTTCTTTGCCGTCGAGATTTGGAGGCGCAACTCAGCGAACAGTATGTATGTCGTATGAGTTTAGTCTCGAAGGGTTTCTGGCAAAACGGGCAGACTTTGGCGTACGTCTTGGGTGGACGACCGATGCGTCTGTTGGATGTTGGCAGCCTTAATCGCTGACCTTGGGTAGACGAATTGGGGGCTAGACGGGAGGCGTCCTCATTTCGGGCCGTGAGTGGGCGGTACTTCTGCCGGAACTCAACTATCGACAACCCTTCGTTCTGTTTGATGGCGTATCTTATCTGACCGTCGCTGAAACCCGTGTGATCGCTGATCTCCTGCACTGATGACCCTTCCAATAACATTGCCCTAAACGTTTGAATGTCGTTTTCCGTGTACGTAATTGGGCAGTGCCTAGCACGAAACTCCGTGATTGTCAGCCCTTCGTGATTCTTGATCGCACTGATTACTACTTTCGAGCTAAATCCGAGATTGTCAGCGATGTCCTGCACACGGAACCCCTGCATTAGGAGCTTCTTAATGTGCTCAACATCGTCGGTCGTGTATGACGGAGAGCGAGGCATTTTTTAGACTGCCGGCTGGGTGGCTTTGTTGCAGTGTGCCACTGGCTCCGCCAGTGTCTTCCCGGGAACTTCTCAGACGACGGTTTCTTCAGGTAAACCATGAATCATCGGCAAGCTGAAATGCTGCTGTCGTGAGGGCACATCAATGCCGTGCCGTTTTCCGATGTGCCCTGCCTCACTTCTACCCGTAACATAATGGAACGTCAAGCAAGCTCACGGCACTGGCAAAGCCAGTGGCACTCCACCTCAGCCCCGTTCAATGAAAAGCCACCCCGCGCAAGCGAAGTGTTATTCCTCAGCGAACGATAATTATGCGCTCACTTTTCAAGAACGCGTCTAGGGCGGCTTTTTGCGCGCGATCGACGATTTTGGGGCCAATTCAACCTGGCGCATCCAGGTTGATTAACCCGGGATCCCAGGTTGATCAACCTGGGGTTGAACTGGGCTTACGTTTTAAGCGCGGTTACGTTGCAAAATGAATAGCTCTTGTTTCAAGCGGTTTGAACGCATCTTCGACCCTCGGCGAATTGACGTAAGAATTAAATGGCAAAATCGGGAATTTTTTCCAGTTAATTCAAGCCGGAAAAACGACCGTAACCTGAATAACAATATCGGCTTGCGGCGACGATTCGCAAAACTTTCGCAATAGCCCCTCCTGCGGGGTATGCGCGACGAGGTCATTCTACCAGCCGGAAACGCCTTAAAAAAGGCTGTTTTCTGGCCGCCGGTATTTATGCACTTTTTCGCCAGGGGCTATGGCGGGTGCAAAAACCGCTTTTCACGCCCGAAAATCAGCGGGCAGTGGTCAGAGCTTAGTGGTCAGTGGCCAGTGGTCAGTTCGGAAGAAAGGGGGGAAGGGAGGGAAGGAGGGAAGGAGGAAAGGAGAAAGGGCCGGGATTATTCATAGAGGCTGGAATTGGGTGCCATGGGTAAGCGGAGCTTACCCGTGTGGGGTTTCCGTGTTTTCTGGCTCACGGGTAAGCTGCGCTTACCCATGACACCCGTTTCAAGGGCTTTTTGCAACAGATACTAATCACCCCGCCGTCAGACGACATTCGACTTGACGGATGGCGTCGTCGACCGGCCAGCGACGCTCGGCCAGATCCAACGGTGAACCGGATGCCATCCAGCCGTCCACGCGCTTTTGCGCCGAGACGACCGTGCTGTGGCTGCGACGGCCGAAGAAGTGGCCGATCTCGCTCAACGCGGCGCGGGTGTGCTTCCGAGCGAGCCACATCGCCAGCATCCGCGGATGGCTCACCCGCTTCCCCCTGCTGCCCGATTGCAGACTGGACGGCTCGATGCCAAAAACCTCGCAAACAGCTTTTTCGATGTCGGGCAACCGTACGATGCGGGCGCTGCCGTGGATCAGATCGGCCAGCGCCTCCTCGGCCAGCTTCAACGAAATCGGCCGGCCCAACGCCTCGCCGGTCGCCTGCAAACGGCAAAGTGCGCCGGAAAGCTCTCGGGCGTGGTTCGTAAGCCGCGAGGCGACGTACTGCTGGACCTCCGGCGGAACTTCGATCTTCATCCGCCGGGCCATCTGGGCAACGATCCCCAATCGCGTGGCGTAGTCGGGCGGCTCGATCCGGCAGACCAGCCCGCTCGATAGGCGAGTGGTCAGCTCCGGCCCCAATTCGGCCAGTTCGGCGGGCGAGCGGTCGGCCGCGAAGACCAACTGCCGCCCATCGCGGAGGAGACCGTCGATCGTGTGCAGCAGTTCGATCTGCGTGGCACGTTTGCCGACGAAGAATTGCAGGTCGTCGAGTATCAGCACGCCGACGCCGCGGTACTTGCGGCGGAAGCTGGGCAGACCGCTGCCGCGCAACGCCTCGAGGAAGTAGCTGGTGAACTGCTCGGCCGAAAGGTAGAGCGTGGACGTGCGGTTGTGCGACTTTCGGGCCGCCGACCAAATGCCCTCCAACAGATGGGTCTTGCCCACGCTGGTCGATCCGTGGAACATCAACGGGGTCAACTGGCCGGGTCGATTGACGATCATCCGCGCCGAGGTGATTGCCAGCCGATTGGTTTCGCCCGTGACGAAGGTATCCAAGCTGGCGAAGCGGCGTCGCGGCTCGCTCCTGTGGCACGGCCGCCCTCGGCCGTGTTTGATCGTGGAATTGTTCCCAGCCGAGGGCGGCTGGGCTACATCGTTTCTGTTCCCAGCCGAGGGCGACTGGGCTACATCGCCGTCGCTGCCGGCGTCGTCGATATGAAACTCCAGCGACGGGGATTTGCCGAACACTTCGCGACACGCGTCCTCGATATGACGGCGGAAGTTCGTGCGGATCCACTCCAAGAAAAACCGGCTGGGCGCGCCGATCCTCAACGCGCATCCGTCGAAGTCCAGCCGCGTCGCCGCGCCGAACCACAAATCGAATCTATCTTGCCCGACCTTATCGGCCAGCGAAGCTCGCAAAACCGACACGATCTCCTTATCGTCCTTGGTCACTACAGGTGCATCCTTGGCACGAACGGCCTCAGTTATTTCCAGAGAAGACCTGATTCTACAGATGCTAGCACCGCTGTCAAACGGGCTGGAAAGACCCGGCGATGGATTTTTTTCTCTTGCCGGTCCGGCACGGTAAAATCCTCGGATTATGCCGTGTAAGAACCGATCGCAACGGGGGAAATATTTTTCGCTCGACCTCGGGCAACCGTGGAAAACCTGTCGAGACGACGCCCGACGATAGGCGGTAAACCCCTTGTCCGAACGGCACTTCCGCAAGACGGCCCAGGTAGGCTCACGAAAGGCAGGTTCCACGGGGCTGTGCCCGACACATTATATCGCTGCCGGCAGGCACGGCCCGCCTACGGGGGTGCGTCCATCGTAAGCGTTCACGGGTTGGCTGGGGACTGGTCCATTTTTCGGCCGAAAAACGCCTTTCGCGGACAACCGGTTGGCCGAAAACATGGGATCCGTCCCCTTCCCGCTGGGTGCCACTGGCTTTGCCAGTGTTGTCGAGGCAAGCACTGGCAGAGCCAGTGGCACCCGCGACAGTCAAGCGATTTTTCAAGGCAACGTTCCTCGCGCCGCGAAAATTGGGACAGTCCCCTCCGCCGGAAGAATTTGCCTCGTCTGCATAATCTGGGCAAACTCTTGACAGGTGTCATAATCCCCTGCTATAATTGCCCCTGCCTTGATTGGTTTTGTCCCTTCCATCGGTGCTGCCATCCCTGCCATGTTTCGTGCCCTTCGTAAACCGATCGCTTGGTTCTTGATCGCCTCGATGGCGATGGTAGCTGGTCTGGGCGAGGGGCTGCACTACATCCCCGGTTGCGGTCACGGCACCCCGGCCGGCAACCGGTTTTTTCTGTTGGGCATCAACTCGTCGGCTGCCAGCCATCCGACCGATGACGGGCAGCATCTGGAACGACCCCAATCGGCGGACATTCCGATCTACGACGAGAACCAGTGTGCGATTTGTTCCGCCGTCGGACAAAGATCCATAAAAGCCGACTTCTTCCAGTTCATATCGGTCACGCCTCTGGTGCATGACCTGCCGGCGGTAGTGCTTCACGACGCGCCCGCCGCGACAGTATTTTCCTTCCAGGCCCGGGCGCCGCCGCTCGCCTAATTTAATTTTTTGCCCATCGGCGTGGCGGTCTGCGCGCACAGCGCATCTTACCCGGCCGTGCTGTAGCCATGCCTTTCCGATGTGGGTATCCGACGGTTTGCCTCGCATTTTGCCGCAAACCGATCATCAGCCGTTTCCAACCCTGAGTTGTTGGAGCGGCGGACGTTTTTTGCAGTGAAACATGAAAATATGTCGGACTGCATTTGTTTGTTTTCATCTCTTGCGTGAGGGTGGAACAGGTCTCGAAAACCTCGATGTCTGTTTTTAGATTGATTCCATAATCGAAAGGGACATGGCAATGATGTATGCAACAACGTTCCGTTCTGTATCGGCCGAAACTTACAGACCGGACAGCTCGCCCGACACCGCGTGGACGCGGCGGCTAAACGGTTTTACCTTTCGCCGGCGGCTAAACGGTTTTACGCTCGTGGAACTATTGGTGGTGATAACGATCATCGGCATTCTGGTCGCATTGCTGCTGCCGGCCGTGCAGTCGGCGCGGGAGGCCGCCCGACGCCTCCAGTGCAGCAACAATCTCAAACAGCTCGGGCTGGCGCTGCACAATCGCGTCAGTGCCCGGGGCGACTTTCCCGGCCTTGGGGCCAAGCCGCCGGTGAGTTTTTCGATCCTCGCGAGAATCCTGCCTTACGTGGAGCAGGAGTCGTTGAACGATCTGATCGACTTCGACAAGCCCCTTTTGTTGGGCGGCGGCGGCAGCGCAATCGTCAATCCGAAGCAGGCAACTGCGGCGCGGACCGTGGTCTCCATTTTTCTATGCCCCAGCGACTGCGACAACACCCATTTCTCCAGCGTCATGAACTTTTCCGAAGACGATTATCTTTCAACCGGCGCCAACTATGTGTCCTGCGGCGGCTCGGGAACGGGAACCAACTACGACCTCCGCTATCCCAGCGACGGGATGTTTTGGAGCAATTCGGCCGTCCAATTCAGGGATTTGACCGACGGCACCACCTGCACTATTATGATGTCCGAATCGCTGCGTGGCTCTGATTCCGATTCTTTCGGCCCGGAACCTGGGGAAGCGGACCGCCAAATGGCCAACATGTGTAGCCAGTTCACGCTGAATTCCGACGGCCCGGGGTTGCAGGGAGTTTCCAACCCGGACCTCGAGAGCATTGTATCCGGCGCGACCTACTGGCGAGGCATCCGGGGCGGGGCTTGGATATGGGGACGCGAGCCAATCACCACTTTTTCGGCCTACATGCCACCCAACACGCCGGTCCCCGACATGCATGCCAAAGGAACCGGATTCTTCGCCGCTCGGAGCTATCACCCAGGCGGCGTGAACGTGCTGTTCGCCGATGGCAGCATTCGCTTTGTCAACGACACAATTCCACCGGGCCTTTGGCGGGCGCTAAGCACCCGCGGTGGAGGCGAGATTACCAGTGGCGAGGCGATGTAGCCCAGCCGCCCTCGGCGGGGAACAATTCTTTGCAAACGTCAGGCGTCGCCGTTTTATCATCCAAGCAATCGAGCACGAAACAAGGAACCAACATGAAATTTCACAAAAAAGGCTTTACGTCGCTGCTGCTGTTTTTCGGCTTCTTGGCCCTTATTGTTTCGGGCGCCGTCCTGTTCTCGAGTCCGAAAGGAAGGGTTGCGCATTGGACGAATTGGACCATGCTCGGACTGGACAAGGACTGCTGGGGATCGATACACGTCAATATCTCCGTGTTGATTCTCGTCGCCTCGGGGTTTCATTTGTATTTCAATTGGAAGCGATTCTGGGGATACATCAAGAAGAGTTCTGGTTGGGCGCCGAATCTTAAAATGGAACTTGCCGCCACCGCGTCGATTGCCGCTCTGATCGTTCTCGGGGCCGCACTCGTCGTCCCTCCGTTCAGTTCGATCATGGAACTCAACTCAAATATCCAGGCGTATTGGGAACGGACGTCGCCGCGGGCGCCGGCGCCCCACGCCGAAGATTTTCGTCTTACTCGCCTCGCCAAGACTATCGGACTGCCGGTCGAAAAAATCGTCACGGTGCTTCGGCAAGAAGGATTCGACGTCAAGGATCGTTCAATGACCGTGCGCCAAATCGCCGAAAGTCGAGGGGTAGCGCCCAGCGACGTATACGAGGCGATCACGAAGCACTTCAAAGAGCTAAGAAAATGCGGCGGCAAACGAGGCGAATGTCAAAGAAACCAAGATGAAAACGAGGCAAAATAGATTGCCGATTAGAATTAGTTTCCGTTGCGGAAAGTAGCAGCCCCACCACGGTTTATTCCTGTTGGTGGGACTGCGCTTCGCTTGTCCCACCCTACGCGGGCTTTTCCGCAACGGCAACGAATTAGCAACCGAAACGATAGTGATTTAACGAGTTGCTATCGCTGTTTCCGCTTCAACTCGGCGTCGTGCTCTTTCAGGAACGCCTGCATTTCGTCGGCGAACGCCAGCAACCGCTCCCACTGCTCGACGTAGAGCGTGACCGGCATCCGCTGGAGTCCATAGAGGCTCATTCCGCCCTTTAGGCTGACCTTGCAGTAGAGCGTGCCGCGTTTGGACGTTTCCAGTTCGGCAAGCAGCTTGGCGGCCTCATCGACCGACAGCTTTTTTGCCGCCACCTTCGCCAGAATTTCTTCCTTCGTCATGCTTGTTCTCCAGGGATTGTGCCGCGCGGCCTTCCGTGTGCCCAAGATAAGTCGGCCCGTCGGCTGCCCCATCCTAGCGAAATCGTCGCGGATTCAACAGCACCCCTACGATTAACATTCCATCGACAAAATGAGGGCGAGAATTTTTCACCCTCACACCCCCCCTCTGGCGAGAAATGGTGTATTCGACGGGATATTCAGCGGCGAGGGGAGGTAATTGGGTGGGCTGCGTAGAATACCGCACACTTTGCTAGTATAGTCATAATAAGCAATGGACTCAGGTTATCGACTACTCGCCGCGAAATATATCCGCCGGCAGGCAAGACAACTCGCCGGGCAATTGGACGGTGTCCGCGCGGCCGATGACATCGAGTTCGTTCATCGCGCTCGAGTCGCCACGCGACGGCTCCGCGCGGCGTTGGAAATGTTTGCCGACTGCTTTGCCCCCAAGCGGGTTAAGCGATGGCGGAAGGCAATCCGTCGGACGACCGCCTCGCTGGGCGACGCCCGAGACCGGGACGTGCAAATCGAGTACCTTTGCGGTGTTCTCGCCACACTCGACTCGAAGGAGTGCGTGCCGGGCATCGCCGCCGTAATGGTCCGGTGGGAGCACGATCGCCGGCGGTTGCAGCCCAAGGTCGTCAAGGCGATGGACCGCTTGCAAGCCAAGGGTATCTTGCGGGAGATGCGGCGAAAGACAAAGGCAATCCTGCGGAAATCAAAAACGGCGGCACAAGGTCCGCAAACTCCCGAGACCATAGCGCGGGCCGGGCGACACATCCTCCGACGCATGGACCGGCTGCTTGAGCTTCAAGACAGCCTGGCCAATCCATACGACCGCGAGCGTCATCACGCCATGCGGATAGCCCTGAAACGGCTCCGATACACCATGGAAATCTCCCAGCCCTTGTACTCCGGGCGGCTCGACGAGGCCATCAAGGCGATCAAGAGAGTGCAAACCCTGCTGGGCGACGTCCACGATTGCGACGTTTGGCTGGAACACCTCGATGGTTTCGTTTCCGCGGAGCGCGGCCGGATCATGGCGACGTTCGGACGCGCCGACCGGTTCCAGCGTTTGCGGCCGGGCATCGAGTATTTGCAAGAGGATCGGCGGAGCCGCCGTCGGCAGGCGTTTCGGGAGTTGGTGGAGTATTGGGCCGAATTGGACGGACGGCGGTTTTGGAAAGAGTTGGCGTCGATAACCGGCGGTTGTAATTGACCGATCGGTAATCCAATGCGACAATAGCCGTAGGCCGGGTTGTAACCCGGCATTTTGCCGATCGTGCCGGGTCCAGACCCGGCCTACTCCCTTGACCGTCGAGGCCCGATCGAAACAATAAACATCATGGAGCCTCTTCCAACTCAGCCCAACGACACCGAACCGGTCAAGATCGTCGCCGCCATCGACGTGGGAGCCAACGCCTTGCGGATGGTCGTTGCGGAGGTGTTTTCCGATGGCCGGATCGAGGTGTTGGAGCGGCTTCAGCGGGCCGTCCGCCTGGGACAAGACACTTTCCGCCAGGGCCGATTGGGCGGACAGAGTATGCGCGCCGCCATCGGAGTGCTCCGCGATTACCGCCGGCTGCTCGACCTGTACAAGGTCGAGAAGGTCCGCGCCGTGGCCACCAGCGCGGTCCGCGAGGCGTCCAACGGCGAGACGTTCCTCGACCGCGTTTTCATGGCCACCCGCTTGAACGTCGAGATCATCGATCCCTCGGAAGAGAGCCGCTTGACGGTTTCCGCCGTGCGGCAAGCGGTGGGCAATTCCCTGGGTATCAACCAACGTGAGACCTTGATCGCCGACGTGGGCGGGGGCAGCACCTTGCTGACGGTGCTCGATAGCGGCGAGATAACCACCTCCCAAAGCCTCCGGCTGGGTTCGATCCGCTTGCAGGAAACGCTATCCACCAGCGAGGAGTCGCCGCGGCGCTCGGCCGATCTGCTGCGCCAACACATCTCCAACACGCTGTCGGTGCTGGAGAGCGTCGTGCCGTTGGTCGAGATCGATTCGTTTGTCGCCGTGGGGGGCGACGCCCGTTTCGCCGCCCGCGAAATCGGCGTCCCCGCATCCGAGGCCGGTGAATTGGCGGTGGTCGAGGCTGTCGCCTTCGACAAACTCGTGGTACGCTGCGAAAAGCACACCGCCGAGGAATTGTCCAAGCGTTACGGACTGCCCTTCGCCGAGGCCGAGACCCTCAATCCCGCGCTGTTGGTCTACCAAATTTTGTTGCATCGGACCAAGGCCGTCGAGATGGTCGTCTCGCACGTCTCGATGCGCGACGGTCTGCTGTTGGAACTGGCCCGCGAGGTCACCGGCAAGGAGGACGAGTCGTTGCCCGTCGGCGTGATCCACTCGGCCACGGCGATAGCGGAGAAGTATCACGTCGACCTGAACCATGCCCGCGGCGTGGCCGAGGCGGCCGTCCAGTTGTTCGACGTTTTTCAGGCCGACCACGGTCTCGGCCCGCGCTACCGGCTGCTGCTTCGCGTGGCGGCGTTGCTGCACGAGGTGGGTAGTTTCGTCAGCAGCCGCGCCCATCACAAGCACAGCGAATATCTGATCGCCAATTCGGAAATTTTCGGGCTACCCCGCCACGAGATCATATTGGCGTCGCAGATCGCCCGCTACCATCGCCGCAGCGTTCCGCGCGCGTCGCATCCTTCGTACGCGTCGTTGACGCGGGAGTCTCGGGTGGTGGTGAGCAAGTTGGCGGCGTTGTTGCGGGTGGCCGACGCGGTGGTCCGCGGCCATCACCGCCGCCAGTCCGACATCCACTTCCAGCGGCAGGGCGACGAGTTGATCGTCTCCATGCCCGGCGGCTTCGACCTGCTGCTGGAGCAGCGCGCCTTGGAAACCAAAGGCGGCCTGTTGGAAGACATCTTCGGGGTGAAAATCCGCCTGGAAGAGGCGTAGATGCTCAGGTAGCCAAATTGCTTCCTTTCGGCTATAATTGGGGGAGTGGAGGGCCGGATATGCTGAAGTCCATCGAAGGTGTTTACCGCGACGGCAAGGTTGAACTTGTCGGACCGCCGCCGGAGGGTGCGGCCGAACGCGTGATTGTGACTTTCGTTTCTTCGTCGGACACGGCGGTCGAACTTGCCGAGCGCGGCGTGAATCCCGAGCAAGCCGCCGATCTGCGCCGCCGGCTGACGACGTTCGCCGAGGATTGGCAACGGCCCGAAATGGATGCCTACGATGCCCTATAGTCGCGGCGACGTAGTCTTGGTGCTTTTTCCCGACTCCAACCTTGTCACCGCAAAGCGGCGTCCCGCGTTGGTGGTGCAGGCGGATCGGCTTCAGACGGGTCTCACGCAGACCATCGTCGCCATGATTACCAGCAATCTGTCTCGGTCGGGTCATCCAAGTCGGGTGAGGGTGGCTCGATCGTCTCCACTAGGACTGCGCATGGGGTTGCTTTCGGATTCAGTCATAATGACCGATAATCTCGCTACGGTTCTGGACTCCGAAATTGATCGCACAATCGGCCACTGCGACGACATGCAACCCGTGGATGCCGCTCTTCGCAGTACCCTCGGGCTGGGTTCGTAAAATTACGTCTCCGACAATGCGTCATTACAGCCGTAGGTTATGCTTTAGCATAACAGTTGGCGGATAGCCGGTGCTTTCGTTATGCTGAAGCATAACCTACGGAACTATTGACGCCGCTGAATGAAACCATGCCCAAAGACCCGCTGAAATCGCCGGAATTGTACATCAACCGCGAGTTGAGCTGGTTGGAGTTCAACCAGCGAGTGCTCGAGGAAGGGTTGGACTCGGACCTGCCGCTGCTGGAGCGGCTGAAGTTCCTGGCCATCGTCAACTCGAACCTCGACGAGTTCTTCCTGGTCCGCGTGGCATGGCTGATGCAGCGCCGAGCGAAAGGGGGGCGACGGCGCGACATCTCGGGCATGACGCCCGCCGAACAGTTCAAAGCCGTCGGAAGCCGCGTACGGCAAATGGTCGACCAGCAGGCCGCCGGAGTGCGCGACGTGTTCGCGCGGCTGGCGGAGCATGGCCTGAAGGTTTGGAACCGCGACCAGTGGACCGAAGAGCACTGCCAGTTCACGCAGTCGTATTTCACGCGGGAAATACAACCGATACTGACGCCGCTGGCCATCGAGGAATTGACGCCGGAGCCGTTGTTGCCCAACCTGCAATTGCACGTGGCGGCACTGCTGGCGCGCAAAGATAATGAATCCGACGAGCGATTGGTTGTGACGCCGGTACCCAGCCAGTTGCCGCGCTGGGTTACGTTCCCCGCGGAAACGGAGACCCATTTGGCGCGGGTGGAAGACGTGATTGCGGCCAACATCGAGACGATATTTCCCGGCGCGGAGGTGCTGGAGACGGCCGCCTTCCGCGTCACCCGCGACGCCGACGTAGTGCTGCAAGACGATGAGGAGATCGACGACCTGCTGCACGCGATGGAGGAGGTGGTCCTCTCGCGCCGCCGTCGGAACCCCGTGCGGTTGACCATCTCGACCGGTTCCAATCCGAAGCTGAGGCGGCGGCTGGCCGATTGGCTCAAGCTGCGCGACGGGCAGGTGTATGAAGTGGACGGTCCCCAAGAGGCCTCGGCGCTGATGGAACTGGTCGAGCGGCCGGGGTTCGACGACCTGAAGATCGACGACTGGCCGCCCCAGGTTCCCCGAGACCTGATCGGGACCGAAGACCTTTGGGAGGCGATCCAGGACCACGACGTGCTGCTGTTTCATCCATACGAGAGTTTCGATCCGGTGGTGAAGCTGGTGCAACAGGCCGCCGAAGACCCGCAAGTGCTGGCCATCAAGCAGATGCTCTACCGCACCAGCGGCGAGTCGCCGGTCGTCCGCGCATTGGTCCGGGCCGCGGCGGGTGGCAAGGAGGTCACGGTCCTGGTGGAACTGAAGGCCCGCTTCGACGAATGGCAAAACGTCAACTGGGCGCGACGGCTCGAAGACGCCGGAGCGCACGTGATCTACGGAGTGGCCGGTTTCAAGACCCACGCCAAGGCACTGCTGATCGTCCGCCGCCAGGGGCAGCGCATCGTGCGCTACGTCCATCTGGCCACCGGCAACTACAACGACCGCACCGCCCGGCAGTATTCCGACGTCGGCCTGATGACCTGCGACCGGGAGATCGCCGCCGACGTGGCCTCGCTGTTCAACCTGCTGACCGGCTGTTCCGAGGCCGTGGGCTGGACGAAACTCGCCGTGGCGCCGATCGGGCTGCGACAGAAGTTCCTGGACCTGATCGAGCGGGAAATCCAGGCATCATCGGCCGATCGTCCGGGGCTGATAATGGCAAAGGTAAACTCGCTGCAAGACCCGGACATCTGCCGCGCCTTGTACCGCGCGAGCCAGGCCGGAGTGAAAGTGATGTTGAATGTCCGCGGCATCTGTTGTCTACGCCCCGGCGTGGCCGGCGTCTCGGAGAACGTCGAGGTCCGCTCGATCGTCGATCGCTTTCTGGAGCACGCCCGCATGTTCTATTTCCGCAACGGCGGCCACGAGGAGGTGTATCTGAGCAGCGCCGACTGGATGCGGCGGAACCTGAGCCAGCGGCTGGAGTTGCTCTTCCCGGTGATGGAGCTGGGCCACCGGCGGCGATTGATCGATGCGCTGCGGACTTACTTCGCCGACAACGTCAAGTCGTGGCGGTTGCTGAGCGACGGGACGTACGAGAAGGTCGTCGGCAAGGGGCGACGGGTTCGCGCCCAAGTGAAGTTCTACCGCGCCGCGGTCGCCGCGGTCCGCGACGCGGCCCACGCGACGCCGCAGTTTCGCCCGTTGACCCGTCCCAAGCCGGAACCGTAGTTTATCGGCCTGTTGAAAAAGGGTGCCACTGGCGTCTCGCCAGTGCTCTTGCCGCCAGCACTGGCGAGACGCCAGTGCCACCCAACCGCCCGCTGACCCGTCCCAAACCGGAGGAGTAGCTTTGGAGTGCAGCGGCTTACCCCCGCTCTTTTTTCGTCGCTGTACGGAAATCGAGGGCAAGCAATCGGACGAACCGATAAATAATTCCGACACCCTTTCCCTGAAAACGACCAAAATACGCGGTATCGTAAAATGGTCTTGACTATTTTACGATACCCACGATAATGGGCGGGCCATGAAAGCTAAAAAACGTTTTTACGATGCCCTGCTGGCCGAACATCTGGCGAAATACCGCCAAATGGCCTTTGTCAGCGGCCCGCGGCAGGTTGGAAAGACCACAACGTGCCAAAACCTCTCCGACGGGTATGTTAACTGGGACAACGTCGATGATCGTGAGTTGATACTCTCCGGTCCGGGTGCCTTGGCCGACCGATTCGGACTCAGCCGCTTGCAAAAGACCCTTCCGACGTCGATGTTCGACGAACTGCACAAGTACACTCGATGGAAGCAATTTCTCAAAGGCTTCTTCGACACTTATGCGGATCAAACTCGAATCATCGTGACGGGAAGCAGTCGCATGGACATCTATCGTCGCGGTGGCGAAAGTTTGATGGGGCGTTACTTCCTCTATCGAATGCATCCTTTTTCCGTTGCCGAGACACTCTACCAGGACCTGCCCGACACGGAGCGGATCGTTCGCGATCCCAAGAAGATCAAAGCGGCGGATTTCAACGCTCTTTGGTCTCACGGAGGATATCCCGAACCGTTCATTCGGCGTGACAATCGTTTCAGCCGCCGTTGGCATGGCCTTCGTCGAGAGCAGCTTCTGAGGGAGGATGTGCGTGATTTCACGCGGATTCAGCAACTCGGCCAGTTGGAGACACTTGTCAACTTGCTGATAAGCCGCTCCGCCGGCCAACTCATCTACAGCAACCTCGCCAAGCAGGTTCGAGTGTCGGTCGATACGATTCGTCGATGGATAGACGCCTTGTGCGGCCTACATCTCGGTTTCGTGATCAAACCGTGGTTCAAGAATGTCTCCCGATCCCTCCGCAAAGAGCCAAAGTGGTTCTTACGGGATTGGGCCGCCATCGAAGACCCTGGCGAGCGGGCCGAAACTTTTGTCGGCTGTCATCTGCTCAAGGCCGTGGAGGGCTGGAACGACATGGGTCTGGGTGACTTCCGGTTGGGTTATTTGCGAGACAAGAGCCAAAGGGAAGTCGATTTTGTCGTGGTCCGCCAGGGCAAGCCGTGGTTTCTCGTCGAGGTCAAACATCGCCGGCAGTCCATCAGCAAGCATCTGGAGCATTTCCAAAAGCAAACGGGCGCGCCGCTGGCGTTTCAGGTCGTTGTGGACGCCGACTACGTGGACGCCGACTGTTTTGCATCGTCGCGCGGCCCTTTGCTCGTTCCCGCCAAAACGCTCCTGTCTCAACTTCTGTAGCCCTCGGAAGCTTGCCTATCGGCTGGGTGGCACACTTCCACAATGCCACCCGCCATCAGGCACTGGCAAAGCCAGTGGCACACCACCACCTCAACCCCTTTCGTCAGTGCCACCCGCCGAAATTGGCTGGGTGGCACGTCCCTGACCTACTTCACTTGCCACATCGTTTATACCACCAGGAGGACCGCTCTTTCATAGAATCAGAATTGTCGGTTCCCGGAATTGTCCCGAAGGCGAGGTTCAATCGGTTGTCGAGATAGACGCCGAACGATCAGAGACCGAGCAGGTAGCCGATCAGGTGCCGCCATCTTTTACCTTCTCCGTGACGACCTTCAACGATGTAATACCCTCGAAGTCTTTGGCATTGTGAGTCACCAACGGTACGGCATGCCGTGTCGCACAGGCGGCGATCCATGCGTCATTGGGCGCAATGGGTTTCCCGTTGCGCTTGCGTTCCGCAACAAGTCGTCCATAGCAGCGGGCGATTTCATGATCATAGGGAATCACGACAAAGTTGCGCAGTGTTGTTTCGAGTTTCTTACGCTTCTTTTCGTCCCAATTCTTGTTCTCCGCGCCGAAGTACATCTCGCCCACCGTGATAAAGGCGATAGCAAGCAGTCGGCCTTGGACGTGTGGCGCGTATGCTTCAGCAAGTGGGCCGCCCTTCATTAGGTAAGAAACGATGTTCGTATCGAGAATGATCTTGGCGTCGCTCATGATCGGCCACCTCCCGCCGCGCTCGGATGCCGTAGTTCGTCAATCGCCTCCTCGAACCCATCGTCTTCTTCGCCGGGCCATGTGCCGAATAAGGCCCGCACGTCGCCCATAGGCTTGACGTTCTGCGATTCCGCCAGTTCGTCGAGCGTCGGCGATTCCCAGAAGTCCCGCGAGATCGGCGTCCCTTGGGGCAGTAGGTGGGTAGCCTCGTCCTCCCGATCCTCCAACCGCTCGATGTCGTGAATCTTGATGCTGGCGATTTTTCCGGAAATGGGGTCTTCCTTCGCCTCGCCCACGATGCGAACGTATTGGAGAATATCTTCCAGCACCTCGTCCTTCTGCTCCTCGTTGAAGAGACAGAGCACCGGCTCCCCAGCAGATGGATGTACCCGGCAGCGCGTGCCATGCTCCTTGAAGTCCGCCATCAGCAGTCGCCCCTCGATGGTGCGAATGTTGGTCTGTGGTCCCTTGATTCGCTCCTGAATCCGGGTGAATCCTTGCGGCGTAAATGTTGCCGCAAGCGGCGAGTCGCGGTGGTTCAAGGTAAACTCGATTTTTTCTACTCCCTGACTGAAGAGCGTTCCCACATCGCGCCATGCCATCAGCACGCCCGCATCGTAACACGCCGGCAAAGCCTCGTCCGGTCCCTGAACGGCGGACAATCCGGCCATCGCCTTCTCCAGAATATCCATGCCCCGGTCTATTCCCTGCATGGACATTTGCTTTTGCCTGCGCTCGAATCCCAGCACGGCCGCCGGGCTGCCGTGCGTCAATAACACCAAGTCAAGCGACACCTCCTCCTTGATGCTGCGCGGCTGCGGCCCACGGCGCACGCTTTCCGACTCGCCTCTTAGGATGCGCCCCGTCCGCTGAAGTGCCTTGTTCAAACTCGTGAGGAACAGCAGCAAATGCGCAACCGGTATCCTCCCTTCCCCAACCGCCTCGCCGTCAAAGCGAATCTTTAACAGTGGATCATTTTTGTTCATGTCTTAGTCTCCTGTTCATAGTTTTCCTCGAAAAGCCTTGGCAAGCAGAAAAAGGAGAAAAAGGTGTCAGAAAAAGGTGTCAGAACTATTTTCCTAAACGCATCGCCTGTTGGGGAATCGTTCGCTTTCCGAAAATAGTATTGACACCTTGTTCCCGGCACCTTATTCCCTGAGCAAAGCCCTCACTCCCGGCCCCTCTCCCAAAGAACGTGTTTTGAAATCATTCATTTAGCCCGCCGTGAATACACGGCGGGCCGGGTTGACCGCGTAAAACCGCTTGCCCCGGGTGTATTCACCCGGGGCTAAATACGGATATTTCAATTTCAAAACACGCTATTACGCGGCTTGGGGTTCGCCGTCGTCCGCCGGGCGTTCGGCGAGTATTTCGCCGTCTTCGCTGACGTCCTCGAAGCGGACGGAGACCTGCTTCGTGACGCCCGACTCCTGCATCGTCACACCGTAGATCGTGTCCGCGCAGGTCATCGTTTTCTTAGAGTGAGTGACGATGATAAACTGCGTCCAGGCCAAGAAACCCTTCAATACCTGGGTGAAGCGGTCGATGTTGGCCTCGTCCAGCGCGGCGTCTACCTCGTCGAGCACGCAGAAAGGGCTTGGCCGGCTGCGGAATATCGCCAGCAGAAGGGCCACGCAGGTGAGCGTTTTCTCGCCGCCGCTCAGGAGCGAAATGCTTCGCGGCTCCTTGCCCGGCGGCCGGGCGAGAATCTCGATGCCGCTGTCAAGGACGTCGGCGTCCTCCTCCATGACGATATCGGCCTGTCCCCCGCCGAACAGGTCGCGGAAGAGCGACTGGAAATGACCTCTGACCGTATCGAGCGTTTCGGAAAAAAGCCGCCGGCTGTCGACGTTGATTTTTTCGATGATCTTTTCCAGCGACGACTTCGCGGAAGATAGGTCGTGATACTGGTCGGCCAGCAGCTTGTGGCGCGATTCGAGCTGGTCCAGTTCGTCGAGGGCTTCCAGGTTGACGTTGCCGAGGTTGCCGATCTTCTGCCGCAACTCCTCGATCTCCTGCTGCACGACCTCTCGCCGACGTTGCTCTTCGTCGCTGAAATCGTGCTCCAACTCAGCCAACTCGATGCCGTAATCCTCGCGGATCCGGCCGGCCAGGGCGCTGCGCTCGTGGCGGATTTCGGTGGCGGACAGCTCGGCGGCGTGTATCTTCTCTTCCAGCTTGCGGATGCGTCCGCGGATATTATGAACCTCCGGCGCCAACTCGCTCCGACGCCGGTGAAGTTCTTCGCGCCTCTCGATCAGGCCGACGGTCTCGGCCGCGAAGGTTTCCTTGCGCAGATAGAGATCGGCGATTTCGGCCTCGGCGCGTAAGACGTCCCGGCGGGAAACCTCGGAGCGCTCGATGCCCTCGGCAAGCTGCTGTCGGGCTTCCTCGATGGCCCGCTGGCGCTCCTGCCGGCTATCCTCGAACTGCCTCATCCGCGAGTGGAGGTTCCGCAGCCGCTCCTCGCTTTTGGCCAATTCCACTTTGATCTCGGTGGTTTCGCGGTCGGCCGCCAGCCGCCGCGCCTCCAATTCCTCGATCTCTCGGCCGATCCGCTCGACGCACGACTCCATTTCGGCCAGCGCGGCGTCGGTCTGCCGGCGTTTTTGCTGGGTTTCGGTCAGGCTCCCGGCGGCGTCGGCGTACTGCCGCCGGGCGTCTTGCAACTCGACGTCCAAGGCGGCCCGCTGCTGGTCCAACTGGCTCCGCCGCTCCTCGGCGGCCGCGATGGCCAAGCGGTTTTCGGCCAGCGCGGCGGCGGTCCGTTGATGTTCGGCCGACAGATTGTCGACCGCCAATTGTTCGGCGGCGATCCGCTCGTCGAGTTCGGCGAATGTGTTTTGAGCAGTTCCGATGGCCGTCTCTAATTCACCGAGTTGCACGCCCAGGGCGCGCAATTGGCTCCGCCGCGAGATCAGTCCGGTCGAGACGCTCCGCGGTCCGACGACCAGCGTGCCGTCTGGTTCGAGCAGTTCTCCGGCCAAGGTGACGAAAGTCAAACCCGTCGCGTCCGAACGCGCCAAGGAGAAGGCGTGGTCCAGTTTTTCGACGAACCAGGTCCGCCCCAGCAGTCGTTTGGCCAACGGCGCGAAGTCGGGTTCGGTTTCCACGAATCGGTCGGCCCGCCCGATCACCCCCGGTTGGCCATTAAGGTTGGGTTCGGGGTTCGGGGCTCGGGATTCGGGGTTCGGGGTTCGGGATTCGTTGCTTGAAGGAACGTCAGCGTCAACTGCCGCCCCCTGCCCTCTGACCTCTGATCTCTGACCTCCGACCTCTTCTTTTCCTTCGAGCCAGACGAAGCCGACGCGGCCGCCGAGCCGGCTTGATTCCGTCCAAAGGCAGTCGAGCAGTTCTTGGTTCCGCTGGGCCACCACGTGATGCGCCTTTTGCCCCAAGGCGATTTCGACCAGCGGCGCGACCTCGACGCCGACCCGCAGCAGATCGGCGACCAATCCGCGGACGTGGCGAAAAGCGCTCCCATCGGCTTTGGCGACCCGGTCCAAAACCTCTTTTACTCCGGCGCTGAGTCCCTCGTGGCGTCGGACGAGTTCTTCCAGTACGGCGGCGCGTTCCGCGGCGCCCGATTGTCGCTCGCGCATCTCGGCCAATTCGTTTCGCACCGCGGCGTGTTGCTTTTGGTGTTGGGCAAGTTGCTGCTTTGCGGCGGCGAGCGATTCGGCCTGCGTTTCCACCTGTTGGGTCCACTTCTCGCGGCGCTCGCGCAAGGTCTCCAATTGCCGTTGCAGGCCGTCCAGGAGCCGGTCCAGTTCTTCGATGTGCCGGCTGCACCGCCCGCGGGCGGCGTCCGCCGTGGCCGATCGACTCTCCAGCACGCCGATTTCGTTGCTCAGGGCGGCGGACAGCCGCATTTGTTCCAGGTAGGCCGCTCGACGCTGTTGGTTTTCGCCGCGAAGCCGATCGAGCGAGTCCATCGCTTCGGTCAATCCACGTTCGGCCTCGACCAGCCGCTTGGCCACCTCGCGGTGGTTCTCCTCGGCCGTTTGGAGTGCCTCGGTATTTTCGCGCAATTGCAGTTGCAGGTCGCCGGCCCGGGCGCTCATGGCCGCCAGTTGCCGTCGTTCACGGGCGATCTCCTGCTCCAGATCGAGGCCGTGGCTCCGTTGGTGTTCGACGGTCGATTCGGCCGCGGCGATCCGCTCCCGGTTGGCGGCGGCCCGTGACTCGGCCCGATGGATTTTCTCGTTGTCCGCGGCCGTTTGGCCGTCGATTTCCAGCAGTTGCGCCTCGACGTTTTCGGCCTCGGCCGCGGCGGCGTCGCTCGCGTCTCCGAGAGAGCGCAGCTCGCCCTCGAATGTTTCGAGACGTTCTTTGAGGTGTTTCCAATCGACCTGGGCGACTTGGGTCCGCAATTCTTGCAGGCGGTTGGTGTATTCCCTGTATCGTCGGGCCTTGCCGGCCTGGGCGCGGACGCTACGGAGCCGGCTTTCCACCTCATCGACAATGTCGCTGAGCCGCAGCAGGTTTTGTTCGACGCGTTCCAACCGGCGCAGCGCCTCGATCTTCCGCATCTTGAAGCGGCTGATTCCGGCTGCCTCCTCGAAGATTATCCGCCTGTCGCGCGGAGAGGATTGCAAAAGGACGTCGACCTTGCCCTGCTCGATGACGCTGTAGGCTTGCGTACCCATGCCCGTGCCGGAGAGCAGGTCGCGGATGTCGCGTAGCCGGGCGGGATTGCGGTTGATCAGATACTCGCCTTCGCCGCTACGGTAGACGCGGCGGGTAATGTGGACCTCCGGCGTATCGACTGCTAAGAGGTGTTTCGAGTTGTCCAGGGTGAGCGTGATTTCGGCGGTGTTGATTGCCCGACGGCTGCTCGAGCCGTTGAAAATCACGTCGGCCATTTCGCGGCCGCGGAGGCTTTTGACGCTCTGCTCGCCCAAGACCCACTTGATGGCGTCGACGATATTCGACTTTCCCGACCCGTTCGGACCGACAATCACCGTGATCCCGGGCGGAAACTCGAACCGGGTACGGTCGGCAAAACTCTTGAAACCGACGATGTCGAGTGCCTTGAGCATGGGATATACGACTGATGAATTATGAATTATGAATTATGAATGAATTAAGAACGATGAACCGTAAGCGGCAATTACCGATAAAGCCGTTTCTCAGGGGCCATTCATCATTCATCATTCATCATTCATCATTCATTATTCATTATTTTCCTCTCAGCGTCCCAGCATTCTAGCAAAAAAGCCCTTCTTTGTGTTGGATTTCCCGTTGGAATCGTCGTCTTCCGCGGTATTTTTTTGAGTGTTGTTATCCGCGGCCTGGTCCGCCTTGCTCTTTGCCCCCCCTTTTTGGTGAAACAGTTCCGGCGACGGGCTTTCCGGGCTGGACTTGACGGACGGCTGTTGTCCATCCCCTTGTTCGCCTTGCTCCGTCTCGGCCATCCCATCGACGTCGCGGTCGAAAATCCTCCCCGCCTCGGGCAAGGCATCGACCTCGAACCGCGAGCAAAGGGCCGCGCAATTCTTGGCCTCTTGAAGGGCCTGCACCACGTCCGGATAGGTCCCGCCCAGTTCGACCACCGCGCGGAGCACGTCGTCGACGCGCGTCGATACTATCCGTTTTTGGTCTCCATCTCGAACGGTATACTTGCTGACCGAGATTTCATCTCCGCCGTGGCTGGTAACCATGATCTCGTTGCCGGCACTGAGCGCCAGCGGCGTCAGCAATCGCTGCTCGGGACCGAAAACGACGATTTCGGGCAACCGGTTGCGGGTAACGTGGATCATCGGCGGTCCGGCCACGTCCAGCACGTGGTAGTGGAACTGGTCTCCGATCACCTCTCCCTTGATTAACGGGTCTTGGTTGTTCATTGCCCAAAGAGCGCGAAACGCCCCGTAGCGGGTCTCAGCGCTGGGTACCGAGAGCAACTCGCAAAGTTGTTCGTAGGCGATGTAATCCGTCATTACGCTCAACGCGGTCAGAGCGAATACTCGAAAGGCCGGTTGACGGCGGGCGATCTCCGCCAACGGCTCGGCCGCCTCGCGGCGATCGAGGTAGGCCAACGCCTCGGCGGCGTAGAACCGCGTCTCCAAATTCTTCGAGCGAACTCCCTCCAGCAAGGCGTCTTCCCCCTCGGGGCCGAGCGCTTCGAGTTGGATGGCGGCGTTGGCCGCGGTCAACGGGTCCAGCAACCACTCCTTGAGTTCGGCGATCCGCCGCATCCGTTTGGGCGCGGATTCCTTGACCGGCAGCGCGCGGACGACTCGGACGTACCTCGCTATGTTGTCCTTGTATCGTGGGTGGATGCAAAGCTCGATGTACTCGTCCGTCTTTGCCTTGGCCATACCCGTCTTCAGACCGTTCCGGAAAGTGTGGAACCGGCGGTTGACGGCGTTCGCCACCCGCGAGCTGTTCAACACGTTTTGGTTTCCGGGCGTAAGCACGAGTCCCATCGGCCTCGATTTCAGGGCCACGCCGCCGCCGAGCACCCGGCCGCGACAGAGCAGGACTCGGTCTTTCGGTCCCGCGGCGGGATCGACCAGCACCGGCCCCTCGGCCAACGCCAGCAGGTGGCCCGAGCGGATCTGGTTGCCAAGCACCGCCATCTGCTGCAAGCGGGTTTCCAGCAGGTAACCGCCGCGCAGGCTGGTGGTTTCGCTCCGCGAAAGAGAACGGACCTCGATATCAAAACGGTCTCCCTTTTGGATTCCCGCCCGCTCCCAACCACGAACCAGAACCAGCGACACGTTGCCGGAGGCCAAGATGCGATTCGGTTTTTCGACGCCGCGTTTCTGCATTTCATCCAACAGGGCGGCGCGTTGCGGCGAAGGACCGGGATCGCTGCCGGTCCCGTGCAGGCCGCCGACCAATCCGATCGCCTCGACGCGGACCGGCTCCATGCCCGTCGGAACGGCGTAATCGCCCACCAGCCGAGTTCGCGGCTTCTCCAGCGACAGCGACTCCTCTGGGCTTTGCGACCGCATGGTCAGCCCGTTGTACCAAGAGCAACCCCCAAGAACCGTCAGCACACACCATATTATTGTGAACCGTCTCATGCTTCCCTGCACTTTGCGCCGTTCGACGCCAATAAACAAATAGAAAAGTGGCAAACCGCCATTCCAATCGGCCGCCGGCCGAGTTTTTCGTGGCCGGGGAGGATAGTTATTTGGCCCGGCAGGGTCAAGGGGTAAAAGGGTCTGCCCTTAGATTCGAGTGCCGTGTCGGAATAGACCAGCGATTCTGTCTGAAGTGAAAAATCGCTGGAATCTAATACTACTGCACCAGGTAGCGCGGAATAATCGTGTAGCGGGCGGGCTTGCCCGCCGTTGGTTGCCTGCAAGAGTGCCGCTGAGGCAACGGCGGGCAAGCCCGCC
>JAUWPQ010000004.1 GCA_030611515.1 Planctomycetota bacterium
CAAGGCCGAGCCTTCATCCTTCATCCTTCATCCTTCATCCTTATTCTCCGTCCGTACTCCCACGGCCGTCATCACCGACCTGGGCACCGAGTTCGGCGTCGAGGTGAGTGACGAGGGAGCCACCACGTCGCGAGTCTTCCGTGGCTCGGTGAAGGTGGCGGTGTCGGGTGGCACTGCTGGCTTGCCCAGCAGTGAGCGCGAGGTGATTTTGCGGGCAAACGAATCGGCGCGGGTCGAAGGTGGCGGCGAGCCTCGCATCACGGTGCTTGGCGCCTCGGCCAAGACGGCCGATTTCACGCGCAGGATTCCCAAGGTGACGTACAAGATGCTGGACCTGGTCGACGTGGTGGCCGGCGGCGACGGTTTTTCCGGCCGACGCAACCGGAGCATCGATCCGACCACCGGACAAGTAGACGCGATGACGTCAAAGTATCAGGGTTCCAAGGCACGGTTTTTCGGTGACGGAAAGTATCATCGCGTCGAGGCGCTGCCGCTGGTGGATGGCGTTTTCATTCCCGACGGTCGATCCGGCCCGGTGCGGGTCGATTCCGCCGGCAATATGTTCGCCGGCTTTCCCGATACCTTCAATGCCACGTGGAAGCATATATGGGCGGGCGGCAAGCTTCCCACCGACCCGCCGTCCCCGGCATTCTTGAGGGGCATCGACTATACTTCGCCTCCTCATTGCCTGTTGTTCCTGCACGCCAACAACGGAATCACCTTCGACTTGGAGGCGATCCGGCGGGCGAACCCCAGTTGCAGGCTGCTTCGATTCCGCGCCGTGGCGGGCAACAGCAGCGAGGCAATGCAATCCACGAACGGCGCGAGGGTCTCCGCCGACCTTTGGGTGCTGGTCGACGGTCAAGTGCGTTTCGAGCGCCGCGACATCAATGGCTACAGCGGCGCGTTTCCGGTCTTGATTTCAATTGGCGACGACGACCGCTTTCTGACGTTGGCAACCACCGACGGCGGGAACAACGATGTCTATGGCGACTGGACCATGTTCGGCGATCCACGGCTGGACATGATGCAGATCGAGGCGAACGAACCAAAGGACGAAGAAAGGAGGTGAAACCATGAATGGTCCATAAAGCCGCGACCGGTGGTCGCGCTATTGTCGGGGTGGCGGTTGCACTGCCACTCCGAGGGCGACAGTACAACTGTCGTCCCAACGGAAGTGAGTTCATTGTCGGGATGGCAGTTTAACTGCCGCCCCAGACGACATTGTTGAGTGAATCGTTTTTCGGAAACCCTTTTTTGTATTGGAGAATCGGAAATGTCGCGTAGTAAACTATGTCTGGTGTCTGTTGTTGTCGCGCTGCTGGCGATCTTCGCTCTGAATGCACGCGCGGATACAATTATTGACTTTGAAACTCCTACCTACGCCGTTGGCGACCTAACCGGCCAGGACGGTTGGGCCGACAGTGGCGTCCCGGTTTATTCTGAGCTTGAGGTGGACAACACCGATGCAAGCTCCGGCTCGCAGTCGCTACAGGGCCAGGGGAGCACGACTGCGTATAGCGCTAACGTGCGGGTGCTGAACGATTCGTATGCGGTAGGTACTACGAGTTATTTCTCACTCGACATCAAAGGCGAGACGTTTGTGATATTCAGGGACGCTGCCGACGCCAGGCTTTTCCAGTTCGGCATCCAACCGCGTCCCGATTACGATTTTTACGTGGGTGGGGGACCCGGTGGCTGGGAGTTGAATATTGACCCCGGGCCGGATACGGCCCGATGGGTGACGATCTGGGCCAAACTTTACACCGTCGCAGGCAACCAGAAGGCCGACGTCGGCTGGTGCGAAGTGACCCAGCAGCCTTTCGTGGACGGCTTGCTCTCGGGCTACGATGCAGGAGACTATGTATTTTCAAAGGTACAACTCGCCAACATCGGAACAGTAGCAAGGATGGACAATCTGCGCGTCAGCAGCGTCATTCCGGAGCCGTCGATGCTGGCGTTGCTGGCCACCGGCCTGCTGGGGCTGCTGTGCTACGCATGGAGGAAGCGGAAGTAGATTTTAGTGGCCGGTGGTCAGTGGCCAGTAAACACCGTTGGGGTGGCAGTTAAACTGCCACCCCAACAAGGATAGAAAAACTCCCCTCTCCCTTTGGGAGAGGGACCAGGGGTGAGGGCGGTTGGGCAGCGCGGGCCGCCCTCACCCTGACCCTCCCCCGCGGGGAGAGGGGACAAATGGATTCGTTGGGGTGGCAGTTTAACTGCCACCCCAACATGGAATGTTGGATGGCGGATGGCGGACGTGTCCGGAGGGGCTCGTCCACCATCCAAAATCCGTCACCACGGATTTCGACCCGTAGGGTCGCTTGACAATAGCCCAGCGATTCATCGCTGGGGAAGTGGGTAGAGCAATGTGTCCTTCCGTCCCGTAGGGACGGTTGAACCCGTCGCGCCGGTTTTCGACCGTCCCTACGGGACTTGTCGAACGGAACAAGACGTTTTCGTATCCCAGCAGTACACTGCTGGGCTATTATCGATCGGCCCTTCCGGGCCGAGACCGTAGGTAAGGAATAAGTCCATGAACTCAAATCCACCATCCACCGACGCCGCGTGGACGCGGCGGCTAAACGCTCGTTTTACCCCCGTCCCCCGCCCCTCGCCCCCCGCCCCACGCGGTTTTACGCTCGTGGAACTGCTGGTGGTCATCACGATCATCGGCATCCTGATCGCGCTGTTGCTGCCGGCGGTGCAGGCGGCCCGCGAGGCCGCCCGTAGATTGCAATGCCAAAACAACCTCAAACAATTGGGGTTGGCTCTGCATAGCTACCATGAGACCTCGAATTGTTTTCCGGCTGCGGCTGTGGTCAAGATTCCAGATCACTGCAATCCATATTGCCGCGGTATCCCCCTCTACGTAGCGCTGATGCCGTTCATCGAGCAGTTGGGGCTGGAGAGCGAGTGCGACTACAACATGGCAGGGGGTGGCTGGTGGGAAGACGATAAGAAGCTCTTCAACATACGTCTAGCGGTTTACCAGTGCCCCAGCGACGGCCGCTCGGAGGAGTATCCTAACCAGCGGGTCTATTTCGGCGTCTGTGGCGGCAAGCCGCCAAAGGCAGCGCATAATTATCGCGGCGACGTGTATATCGACGGCCTGTTCGTGATAAACCGCTGGCGACGGGTCGCCGACGTCCGCGATGGCACCGCCTCGACCTTCGCCATCGGCGAGAGCGTTCACGTGGCCCTGTGGGGATTGGGATCGGGCTACGGAGACCCGAACGTGGGCGGACCCGTCCCGTGGTATTTAGCTGGCCAATGCGACAAGCCCGACTGTCCCGTGGCGAGCTTCGCGTGGGGGCGAGCCTTTCGAAGCACCAAGTACCCTATCAACTCGAGCCTCATGCCGATGTCCGGCAACGAAGAGAACGACCCCCCGTTCGGCAGCTTTCACAGCGGCGGCACGCACTTCGTCTTCGCCGACGGACACGTCGACTTCGTCAACGATTCGATCGACATGACCGTATACCAAGCGCTGGGCAGCATCGACGGCGGAGAAACGATTTCGGGCAACACGTACTAAAGATTCTATTTCGTAACATTTTAGCCGTTTGCAGCGACAAACGAATCACAAGCATTACTTGAACAGGAGGAAACAGAGAAAACAGAGTTCGGAAGAAACGGAACATATCCTCTCTGTTGCCTCTGTTTCCTCCTGTAAAAATTATCTTTGGTACTGCATACGGCTAAATTGTCACTCTATTTCAAAATGCGGCACGGCCGTGGGTGGCCCCGCCAATGAAAATGAAAGCGAAACGGACAATGCGTGCGAAATCTTACGTTGTCGTCGTTCTGTTTTTTGTGGTTTGCTTGCCGGTCTTGTGCGGATGCGGACCGCAACGTCCGGCCATCGCTCCCGTCGACGGTCTGGTGACGTATCAAGGCCAACCTGTCGCAGGCGGGCGAATTATGTTCCTGCCGGAGCACGGCCGAGCGGCCATCGGCGCGATCGGTTCCGACGGGCGCTACACGCTGACCACTTTCGATTCGGGCGACGGCGCCGTGTTGGGGCGTCACCGCGTGACAATCAAGTCCACCCGGCTTATCGGCGGTCCCGTGGAAAAGCCGAAAAGTATTTTGGACGAAGGGCGCATCGGAGGCGGTGTTCAGCAAGTGGAGTGGCTCGTGCCGGAAAAATTCGCCCGGCCGGAATCGTCGCCCCTGACGGCCGAAGTGAAAGATGGAAAAAACACCATCGACTTCAACTTGTAGGGGGGCGATAATGGGACCGGGAACAATCCTGTTCGGCACGACGATTGCTCAGATTCAACAGCATCCAACGAGATAATCTGGGAAAGACTTGTTACAGCAGATTGAGTACGATTTGCGGTCAAAGCAGGCCCTCTGGGGAAAATGGGACAACGACAAACCGTTGCTGTTTATCCTCATGCAACAATCGTGCCGAACGGGATTGGTTCTGACCTTTTTGACCCCGAGTATCATTCCATCAAAGGAAAGCACGAGATGAAATTGCTGCAGAAGATGTCAACAGTAATGATGGTAATTGTTCTGGGCACGTTTTCGGCGATTGCGATCGTCGGCGTCGCTGCCTCTGCCCGGGAAGCGAAACCGGTTCTCGGCTGGGCGGCGCTGATCGACGCCGCGCGCGAGAATGCGGATCTGGCCACCCGACGGGACAAGTTCGTCGCCACGGCCCGCGAGATCCTGGCCAAGCCGATCGTCAAGCGAGTTTACCGGTATGAGGACATCGGCAAGTTTCGCACATGGCTGGACGGCCGCGCCCGGGCACTGGACGGTTGTCCACGACAGCAGTGGTTCGCGCTGGCGATGTCGGACCCCGCCGCGTGCTGCACGATCCGCCGGGAACTGTCCCTATTGGCCGTCGCCTACCGGCTAACCGGCGAGGAGGGCTTCAAGGCCCACATCATCGCCCAGCTTGAAGAAACCTCGCGCTGGTCGCCGCTTCAGCGACCGGGCTACACGCTGTACACGCCCTCGCCGGAGCCGGTGCCGCCGGATTTCAACGACGGGAACTGGCTGGCCACCGGATCGGGCATCCGCGGCTTGGCCGACGTGCTCCAGATTATGCCCGCCGGAAGTCTGCCCGAGCCGCTGGTGGAGAGGATTCATGCCTTGCTCCGAAAAGAGGTGGCCAGCATCGCCGACGACTGGCACACGCGGCGGAGTTGGTTCATTCGGGCGAACAACCCGCGGACGAACCAGTGGGTGCTGCCGACCGAGGGCTTGATTCGCGCGTGCCTGGTGCTCGGCAGGGAGCAACATCCCGAGGAGTACGAACTCGGCGTCCGCAACCTGCTGGCGGCGCTTGACTCCCAGGGGTCCGAGGGCGAGTTCCACGAGGGGATCGGCTACGCCAACGGCACGGTGAAATCGATGCTTCACGCCGCCCATGCGATGGCGGTGGACGGCGATCGCCGAGCCTTGGACCACCCCTTCCTGCGTCGCTTTCCGACGTGGATGGCCCATCACCTCCAGCCCGGCCGGTTCCGCATCAACTGCTTTGACGCCGGCGGCGCCAGGACGCCGCGGACGGACGAGCGCTCTCGCGGTCTGCTGTCGCTATTTGCGCTGGTGGCGGACGACCCAGTCGCCCGCTGGATGCTCGACCGCCAGTTTTCCAGTCCCAGCGACAACCACGTGGGCCTGCTCGCCTTGGCGACGCGCGGAGCCCAGCGCGAGCCGCCTTGTTTCGCCGTCTACGATAGCGCCCGGCGGGTGAACTGGCGCGAGAGTTGGGCCGACGACGCGAGCGGCGTCTGGGTCCGTGGAGGCCACCGGCTCGACGAACACGACCATCACGACCGTGGTCACGTCAATTTCATCTACCACGGCAAGCCGATTCTAATCGAAGCCGGCACACCCAGCTACGACAACCCGCGGATCCACACGGTGTATAGCACGGTCATAGGGCACAACGTCCTGGAGGTTCCAAGCTCGAACATGAAGAAAGCGCCGGCATCCATCAAGGTCCGTCGCCTGGACGCCAGCGGCGGCGAAGTCGCCGTCGATCCCACTGCAGGCTACGCCGCGATCCAACGATGGGGGCGCAACGTACGGTGGAACGCCGCCGGAGTGGACATCGTCGATGAAGTGCTCTTTGCACCGGACAAACCCAACATCGCCGTGTTCCGCTGGCACCTCGGAACCCGCGACGAGGTGACGATCTCGGGTGCCGGCACACGGTTCGTGATTACCTGGCTGGATGCCCGGATCACGATGGAAAGCTCCGTGCCCATCACCGTCGCTTTGGAAATGCTTCCGGACAACACCGTGAACCTTGGCGAGAAGGTCGGGCCGGACCACCTGCACAGGTGCCTCGTCGTTCGTACGGCGGGGCCCTTCGTCGCCTGGACGCTCAAAACCAGTGTTGCGGGGCGGTAAGGGGCCGCGAGAATCGGCATTTGATTGGTTCTACGAAAAATAACCGGGATCCCAAGAGTTCTGGAAACCCGACCGGGTGATCCCAGGGGTGGAGGAACGACCATGTTTTAGATGTACCGTACCGAGTGTGCCCGAGGCAACAAACCCAGAGAAAAAGCGACACTTAAAGGAGAACCCATGAAACGACGACTTTGGCTTGTAATGACCGTATTGTTGCTGGCGCCGACGCCGGCAGGGGCCGAGCAGTTCACCCAGTTTACCGTGGCGCGGAACGACAAGCTGCACGAAAGCTTTTCCGACGTGGCCATCGCCGCAAACGGGGATCTGGTCGTTGCCTATCAGGAATCGGAAAGCCACGGCGGCGGCCCGGTCTCGGCCATCGTCACCCGCGCCAGCAGCGACCAGGGCCGGACCTGGGGCCCGCGCACTTCGGTGGTTGTCACCAACCGGTGGAAAGAAGGTTGGCTGGACTGTCCCAAGATCATCCGGCTGCAAGACAAGTCGCTGATGATCGTCATCGGTTGGATGCCCCAGAATCTGACTAAGCCTCCCGGAGCCCACAGGCGGTGGTGGAAAAATCGGGGCGTGACGTGGCTCTACCGCAGCTTCGACAACGGCCGAAGCTGGAAAGGCCCGGAGAAAACGTCGGTTCGCGGCGGCATCGTACCCAGTCTTGTCCAACTCCGCGACGGAACGCTCCTGATCGGGATCACCAGTTCCCAAGAGGACAACAACTGGCGATACCGTCAAGTCGTTTATCGTTCCGGCGACAACGGCAAGACGTGGACCGGCCCTGTCACCGTGGGCATGCACCCCAAGCGGCAGCCTTGTGAAGGCGACTTTGTCGAGTTGGACTCGGGCGAGGTGGTCTGCTACATGCGGGATGAAGAGCCGGGGGTGAAGAACGGACTCAAGGCGATTTCCTCCGACGGCGGCCGCACCTGGAGCCAGCTTTATGGAAGCGGCCCGTGGGTCTACCGCGGCCGGCCCGACGTGGGCCTGTTGAGCAGCGGCGAGGTCATGCTCACCGTCCGGATTCCCAACGCCCGCTTCGCCGCATACGTGGAAACGCAAAAGATGGCGTTGGCGCCTGCCGCGTTGGACGGTCCCACGGCTCCGGGCGCGGGCGCGCGGGTCGTGGTGCCCAACGCCAACCCCGACCGACCCAACTGGGGCCAATTCGGCTGGGTGGACGGTCCCGTGGCACCGGGCGCGCGGGCCGTGGTGATCGACACCGACACCAACCCCGACCGCCCCGACTGGGGCTATTCCGGCTGGGTGGAGTTGCCTGACGGCTCGGTCTACGCCGTGCAATATATCACGGCCGACGCCCCGGCCACCAAGCCGTTCATCCGCGGTTACCTGATCCCGCGAAGCTCCTTGACGACAGGGCTTCAGAAGTAGGAAGCCGGCATCCGGGAGAAACACGATGCGAAAACAAGTTGAGTCAAGGCCCGGATTTTAGGTTTTTTGATCGACCCTGAAATCCACCGCCGTCTAGCCAACCGCAAGGACCAAGAATCGGGGAGCCTGTCACCCTGTTGTCGCCATCGCTAAACGGTCCACTCTACATCTTAATAGCGTCAGACCACCGGCAACAAGTCTCGATAGACGGTGTGGCGGCGTGGATCGGGGTAGGCGGGGGGACCGGCTCGCGCCCACGCTGAAACTATCTCCTCCGGTTTGCCCAGCCCTAGCGCGACGGCGGCCAGCATCGCCGCGCCCAGGCTGGTCGGTTCGGGGCAAGAGGAGGACGCCACGGGACAGCCCAATACGTCGGCCTTCAGTTGCCGCCAGAAATCGCTCCGCGCCGCGCCGCCGACCGAGCGGATTTCCACGGGCCGGCGCCCGTCGCACAACTGCTCGACCTGGCCGGCCAACGCAAACGCCACCGCCTCCAGAATCGCTCGTACCTTATGCCCGCGGCCGTGACGGTCGGTCAGGCCGTGGAACATCGGCGCCCCGCCGGGTTCTTCGGCTAATCGGTCGAACCGCAAACCGTCGGCGCCGGGCGCGATCTCGACCGCCTCGCCAACGAGGTCGTCAAAATCGGGGCGGTCCGGCAACGAGTTGCGATACGCCTCCAGTATATTGGCCGAGAAGTTGCCGAACACCATATGGAAGACGATCTTTGGGGCAAAGCCAGGCCCCTGAAACACGCTCGGCGGCAGACTCGCGTCGAACCGGTCGGCGCAGCGGACCGTCGCCAGCACGGTGCCGGTGGTTTCCGAGACTCCGCCGGGCGTAATGTTGCCCGCGCCAATGGCCCCGGCGTATTGATCGAGACATCCGGCCACGAAGCGGCAGCGTCGCGGCAACCCCAGCGCATCTGCGACCTCGGCGCGGATTGGCCCCAGATCGGTCCCCGCGCGAACGCATTCGGGCAGCCACTCCCGCGGGATTCCGAATCGCCGGCAGGCATCCGGCCACCACTGCAAGCGATGGACGTCCAACAGGCCGGTCAGGCCCGCCGCCCCCGCCTCCGTGGCGTGACGGCCGGTCATCCACAGGGTCAGGTAATCGCTAATCAGGCACAAGCGTCGGGCAAGCGACCAGACCTCCGCCGATTTGCTTCGCAGCCAGAGCAACTTGGCGGCCATGAACTGATGGCCGATCTCCGGCACGCCCGTGGTCGCCCGCAACGCCAAGCCGTCGAGCAGCCGCGACGTTTCATCGGCCATCGGCCGGGCGCGGTCGTCGGGCCAGAGAATGATCGGCGTCAGCGGCCGCTCGTTCCGATCGAGCAATAGGAAGCTGTTGGTTTGCGTGGCGAAGGTAACGGCCGCCACGTCGGCCAATCCGCCTGCCGTCGATCCAAGCTCCGCGATCACCTCGGCGATTGTCCGACGGAACCATTCGGGGTCAAGCTCGCATCGGCCCGGCAAGGGGGCTTGTTTGGCCAACGGGCGTTTGAACCGCGCCACGATCTGCCCTTGCCGGTCGAACAGACACCCCTTGAAGTACGTCGTGCCCAGGTCGAGTGACAGAATGCGCATGTGGGACAGGTTGCCAACCTGTCCTACGTTTGTGTTTGGAGTCATCATGTATTCGACCGATTACCAGTTATCGAGCAGTTCGAGGGTCCGACGGACCAGCAGTTCGCCCGAGTCGGGGCTGCGGAACAGCGCGTTGGAGGCCTCGTACCCCTGCTCGGCCGTCGCTTCAGCCGTGACGAGGTAGCCTTGCAGTTCGCCGTTTGCCAGACTGATGACGAAGCAGTCGGGGCGGTTTTCCAGCACTTGAAGCCCGAACTCGACAAACACCTCGCCCGGCCAGCCGACGAACGTCCATTGCCCCAGACGGATCGCTTGTATTTCGGCGGGCATGCACCGCGCGGCGGCGTCCCGAAGCGCTCCGCCCCCGGCGGCGCGGGCCAGCACGAGCGTTTCCTCCGCGCCGAACCAGTCGCACTCGGCGGTGCGTACCGTACCCGGAGCGGCCTCCTCGCGCCGAAGCCGCTCCAGGCGTTCGCGGACCTGCCGCAAACGGCGGGCGGCCTCTTCCTCCGTCGGAAACTCCCGCAACGGCAAATTGACGATCGCACGCCGACACGAAATCGATATCTCGCTTCGATAATAAACCTCCGCCAGCGCCGCCGCTACCGAGTTGCCGAGGGCCTCGCCCAGCCGTTGGGCTTCGGCATAAGTGTTGCCGTGGACCACGTGCCGGGGGCTTTGATTGCCGCACGGTCCCGTATGATACACCACCGGACACCCGCCGAGGACCGTCCGTTGCAGGTACTGCCGGGCCAACGCTGGAAAATCGCCGCTAAGCAAGGTCGAATCCTCGTGGAGCACCGTCGGGTGCATGGAGCAAACGAGCATCGCCGCGATCGGCGCATGGTCGTCGGCCGTTCGGACCGAAAGCACCGGCACGCGCGGGTTCGACGGCCCGGCCGGATCGCGGCGGTTGCCGCCGACGACCGACCCGTCGGCCACGGCCAATCCGATCTCGGCCGGCCGAGCAGCCTCGTGCGCGGCAATGGCCGCCGCCACGATACCATCCTCCATTTGTTGAAGGAATCGCGGATCGGGGTCGGGGACCACCGGGTCGGATTCGTTGCTCAGATATTTTACCGTTACCGGGCCGGAATGAGTGTGGGTGGCGGTCGTCATGACGTTCGCCGTCGGAACGCCGATCGAATCGCCGATTCGCCGCCGCGCCCGAGCGGCCAAGTCTTTTGGGACGAAGATCGCATCGACGGCCACGAACAGGGCGGCGGTTTCGCCATCGCTTAAGAACAGGGCCGACGCCAGCAGGGGATCGTGGACGCCGGTGCTGCGCCGGGCGACGTGTGGATAGCCGAAAAGGAAATGCGGTTCGTCGGGTGTAACGTCGACCGTCGCGGCGCCGGCCATCAATTGTGCGTGCATGTTCTCCGGTCCCTTGTTGTCGCAATCATTTATATTTTGCTTCTGTTGCGGAAGGGTGGGTGTCATGGGTAAGCGGAGCTTACCCGTGTAAGGTTTCCGCGTTTTCCGGTCCACGGGTAAGCTTCGCTTACCCATGACACCCGGTCCAATAGCTTTCCACAACAGATACTATTTTGTTCCCCTCGCCCCCGCAAGTGTCCGCTTGACGAACGATCGTAAATGTGCATAATGAACATTATCTTACAAATTAGGACAATTGCAATGGCCTCCCCGGAAATCCGTCGCCGCGAAATTCTCCGGCTCCTCGACGCCCAAAAAGAATGTTCGGTTGAGGCCCTGGCCGAGCGGTTCGGCGTGAGCGGCATGACGATCCGACGCGATCTTCAGACCCTGGCCGAGGCTGGCCGGGCGCTGCGCACTCACGGCGGAGCGGCGCCGGCCTCACGCGTAAGTTTCGAGTTCCAGTTCCTCGAACGAGCCAAGCGGCGCGCCCCGGAAAAGGGGGCCATCGCCGCCGCCGCCGCGGAACTGGTCGAGGATGGCCAAACGGTGATGCTCGATTCGGGCACGACCACGCTTGCGGTGGCCCGACGCTTGCGGGAGAAGCGGCGGCTGACGGTCATCACCACTTCGCTGCCGATCGCCGCGGAATTGCACGGTTGCGCGGAAACGCGGCTGATACTTCTCGGCGGACTGCTGCGGCAGGACTCGCCCGATCTGGTCGGACCGCTGACCGAAAGCAATATCGAAAATCTTCATGCCGACGTGGCTTTCGTCGGCGCCGACGGGGTGGATCGACAGGGCAACGTTTACAGCGACTCGATGGAACTCAGTCCCATCCTCGCCAAGATGACGACTGCCGCGAATCGGGCTTTTGTGGTGGCCGACCACGAGAAGATAGGCCGCCGGGCGCTCGCGCGCTTCGCAAACATCACCAAAATCGACGGGCTGATTACCGACCGCGGCGTCGACCGTAATTTGACCGCACAACTAAAAAGGCACGGCTCGCGGGTTATCGTGGCACGGCCGATCAAGGAGAAATCATCGTGAGCACTATCGCTTCAGAGCCGTCCACGTTGGATTGGGCAAAGGTGGACCTGCAAACCTGCCCCGCCGTCCGCGTCCCACCGCCGGGTCCGAAGTCGAACGAATACCACCGGCGTTGCACCCGCTATCTAAAGGGACTTAGCGGCCAGGTGAAGCTGTTTCCGGTGACCTTCGACTCCGGCAAGGGTTGCGTGCTGACCGACGTGGACGGAAATCGCTACATCGACTTTTCGTCCGGCATATACGTGACCACCTTGGGCCACTGCCACCCGAAAGTCAGCGAAGCGGTGGCTAAATACGCCCGGCGGTTGATGAACGCCCACGACTTCACCACGCCCGTGAAAACGATGTTGGTCGAAAAGCTGGCCGAGGTGATGCCGGGCGATTTCGGCGGGTTTCAGTTTTACGACTCGGGCACGGCGGCCGTCGAGGCCGGGATGAGGGTTCTACGAGCAGCGACCGGGCGGAACGAGATGCTCAGTTGTTTCAACGATTTCCACGGCAAAACCTACGGCGCCGTGTCGCTCGCGCAAATCAGTTCACCGGTCTACGGCCGGGTGCGGATGCCGGGCGCCCACATGGTTCCCCGGCCCGACGCTTATCGTCCCCTGTGGGAGAAGGCCGACGGCACGATCGACACCGACCGGTACATCGCCTTCTACGACGAGTACATTCAGAAAGGGACCACCGGCGACGTGGCCGGATTCGTGCTCGAACCGATCCAGGGCTGGGGCGGCTCGGTTATGCCTCCCGACGACTTTTTTCCCAAGCTCCGTAAGTATTGCGACGAGAAAAACATCCTGCTCATGGCCGACGAAGTGCTTACCGGTTGGGGACGCACCGGCAAATGGCTGTGCATGGAACATTGGGGCGTGACGCCCGACGTGGTCTCGATCGGCAAGGGGTTCGGCAACGGCTTCCCCGTCACTTGCGTTGCGGTGCGCGAGCCTTACAAAGAGTGTTTTGAGAACATTTCCGCTTCCAGCAGCTACGGCGGCAACCCGATGGCCTGCGCGGCGGCCCTGGCGTCGACCGAGGTTATCGAAGAGGAAAACTTGCTGGATCATGCCCTGCACCTCGGACAAGTAGCACAAACCCGGATGGAAAAGATGAAGGCCGAGCACCCGATCATCGGCGACGTTCGCGCGAAGGGATGCCTGATGGGGATCGAGTTGGTCGAAGACCGGAGCACCAAAGTTCCGTTGAAAGAAGCAGGAGTTTTGGTCTATCAGAAGGCGTTTCGCAAGGGGCTGGCGTGGATTCCCGCCGGACACATCCTACGCATGAGTCCGCCGATCGTCATGGACGAAGACACGCTGCTGAAGGGAATGGACATCATCGACGAGGCGATCGGTGAAACCGAAAAAGAATTGGGGTACGGAAACTGATGAAACGCATACGCTTATTCCTCGTTCCCACGGTCCCCCGTGGGAACGCACCGTCCGCAACGCTCTGCGTCGTCCCACCACCTCCGACGCGGAGCGTCGGAACGAGTGGGTTCCCACGCGGAGCATGGGAACCAGGAAATACATAATGAAACGCATACGCTTATTCCTCGTTCCCACGGTCCCCCGTGGGAACGCACCGTCCGCGACGCTCTGCGTCGTACCGCCACCACCGACGCGGAGCGTCGGAACGAGTGGGTTCCCACGCGGAGCATGGGAACCAGGAAGAGAAAAATAATGAAACGCATACGCTTTGGGATTATCGGCTGCGGTCTGATGGGGCGCGAGTTCGCCGTCGCGGCCGCCCGCTGGGCACACCTGACGGATATGGACTGCGCGCCGGAGATCGTCGCCGTCTGCGACGCGAACGCCGCGCTGTTTCCTTGGTACACCGATAATTTCGCCTCGATCGGTCAGACGACCGAAGACTACCGCGCCCTGCTGGACAACCCGCAAGTCGAAGCGGTCTACTGCGCCGTGCCGCATCACCTTCACGAGGAAATCTACTGCGCGGTCGTCCGCGCCGGCAAGCACCTGATGGGCGAGAAGCCGTTCGGTATCGACCTACCGGCCAACGACGCGATTCTGGCCTGCCTGGCCGAGCATCCGTCGGTCTTCGCCCGATGCTCGTCGGAGTTCCCCTTCTTTCCCGCCGTTGGGCGGATCGCGCGGATGATCGAGTCCGGCGCCTTCGGGCGGATCATCGAAGTCGGCGCCGGGTTTCTCCATTCCAGCGACCTCGATCCCCAAAAGCCGTTGAATTGGAAACGCATCGTCCGGTTTAACGGCGAATACGGCTGCATGGGCGATCTGGGGATGCACGTCTGCCACGTGCCCTTCCGCGCTGGCTGGATACCGTGCAACGTGCGCGCGGTGCTCTCGAACATCGTTCCGCGGCGGCCCGACGGGCACGGCGGCGTCGAAGCATGCGAGACCTGGGACAACGCCACGCTGCTGTGCGACGCGGTCGATCCGGCCGCCGGGGAAACGTTCCCCATGACGCTGAAAACACAGCGGATCGCCCCCGGCGAAAAGAACACCTGGTATCTGAAAGTGCTCGGCACGCGGGCCTCGGCGCGATTTTCCACGAAGAACCCCAAGCGGCTCGAACTGCTCGAATACGACGGCGGCGAGCAGGTCTGGGGCCAAATCGACGTGGGCTGCGAGACCTGTTTCAAGGGGATCACGGGCGGAATCTTCGAGTTTGGATTCTCCGACGCGATACTCCAGATGTGGGCCGCCTTCCTCTACGAACTCGAACACGGCCGACCGCCCTCGCGATTTGCCGGCTGCGCAACGCCCGAGGAAACCGCGCTGAGCCATCGCCTGTTCACCGCGGCGTTGGAATCACAGAAGACTTCAACCGTTGTCTCCATGTATAAAGGGGAAAACCAGTGAGTTGCCACGAACAATCCGTCCACAATAGATCATCCCGGCGGTCGGAAATGACGCCTCGCGAGCGGTTGTTGGCGGTATATCGCGGCGAGACGCCGGACCGTGTGCCCGTGCTGGCCGATCTCTCGTATTGGTACGCCGCGCACGGCGGCGGCAAGTTCATACCGGGTCACACCGAGGGGGCCAACAAAGACAAAATCCCCCGGCTGCTCGAACTGCACCGTCAAACCGGCGCGGCGATCCACCTCAACCTCGGCTGCTTCTACGACGAAACCTACGACGACAGCGTCCGAGTGCGATCGGGTGTCGACGGCGAACTCTACCGCCACCGTTTCGAGACTCCCGTCGGAGCGGTGGAAGAAGTCCGCCGCTGGTCCGAAACGAGCTTCAGTTGGCCTATCGTTCATCACATGGTGCAGGACGTCGCGGACTTGAAGGTGATTCGCTATGTCTTTGAGCACGTATCGTACCGCGCCCGATGGGACATTTTCGAGGAGGTTGACCGGCTGGTAGGCGATCTGGGGCTGCCCTTGGTGCAGGTGCCATACACGGGAATGGGTTTCTTGAGTAGCCGCTATGCGGGCGTTGAGCGGACCGTGATGCTCGCAACGGACCATCCCGAAGAGATCGAACAAACCGTGAACACGATTAACGCGGCGCATGAGGTAGTTACGCGGCTGATGGCCGAGGGTCCGTCACAGGTGCTGATCCATTCGGACAATCTGTCCAGCGACGTGCAAAGCCCGCGTTGGTTGGAGCGTTACAGCGGCAACTACTATCGCCGCATGGCGGAAATCGCCCACCAGCACGGCAAGCCGCTGGAGACGCACATCGACGGGCGGCTGCGGGGGCTGTTGCGTGCGACGGCAGAAATGGGCTTCGATGGCGCCGACGCTGTAACCCCCGCTCCCTGGGGCGACCTCACGCCGCAAGAATGCCGCGACGAGGCCGGGCCGAAGCTGGTCCTTTCGGGCGGCGTACCCCCCAATAGTTTTCTGGCCGCCGTGCCGCTAAAAGTCCTCGACGAACAGATCGAGGCGTGGCTCGACTTGCGCCATCGAAGCCCGGCTTTGATTATCGCCCCCAGCGACCAACTTCCGCCGGACGGCGAGTTGGATCGCGTTACCCGACTGGTACAGGCGGCTGCCGCCGCCACATATTAAGGACATGCCATGAAACCACTCGTACCGAATCCCGACGACATCCGCCTCGCCATGCTCGGCATGGTCGACGGCAACGGCCACCCATACAGTTGGAGCGCGATCATCAACGGCCGCTACGACGCCCGGGTAATGGCCGATTGCGGCTTCCCCGTCATTCCGCAATATCTCGGGGCCGAGCCGCCGGAAAACCTGGGCATCCCCGGCGCGCGGGTCACCCACGTCTGGTGCGATGACCCGGCCGACGCGGCCAAAATCGCCAAGGCGGCCTTCATCCCCAACGTGGTCGATCGACCCGAGGACGTGTTGGGAGAAGTCGACGCCGTGATTATTCCCACCGATCGCGGCTGGGAACACGTCGATCGGGCACGGCCGTTCATCGACGCCGGGTTACCCCTGTTCATCGACAAACCACTTTGCGACCGCGAAGAGGACCTCCGCCAATTCATCGCTTGGCACGACTCGGGCAAGGCCTTTCTCTCGACCAGCGCGATGCACTATGCCAAGGAGTTCGCCGCGGCGCGGGAGGAATTGTCCGAGGCGGTCGGCCGGCTCCAGTTGTTGACGATCACCACGCCGAAGAGCTGGGAGCGATACGGAATCCACGCCCTGGAGGCGGTCTATCCGATGTTGGAACCCGGCGGATGGCTGTCGGTGGCCAACACCGGCACGGAGTCGGCGAACATCGTTCACGCCCGGCACGCCGACGGAGTGGATGTCGTGTTGGCCGCGGTGGACGGCATGTACGGAGCGTTCTGCAAGCTGAACGCCTACGGCACGGCCGGTTCGCTGTCTGCGGCCATCTCCGACACGTTTTTCGCCTTCAAGTCGCAACTCGATGCGTTCGTGGACTACCTGCGCACGGGGCGGTTGCCCGTGCCGTTCGAGGAGACGGTGGAAATGATGAAGATCATCATTGCCGGCATCCGCAGCCGCCAAGAGTCGGGCCGCACGGTGGCAATCGACGAGATTGGATAGTCATGGAACTGAAATTCAACGACCTGGACCGCCGCATCTGGGAGGAGGAGTTGGACGCTCTGGTTCCCCAGCGAGTGTTCGACGTTCATACTCACGCATATCGTTGGAATCATAACCTGGACCCGGCAAAGGATAATGCGCCGCTCTACGAGTTCATGGGCCGACCGTTTCCAGAAGCGGGGTGGGACCAGCTTGATGAGTGCGATGGGATATTGCTGCCGGGCCGCGAGGTCCATCGCCTGGCCTTTCCCAATCCTTTCTCCCCGTCATGCGATTTCGAGGGCGCCAATCGGTTCGTGGCGGCCGAGGTGGGCAGCGACCCGCGCTCGGCGGCCCTGATGCTGGTCCAGCCTTCGATGAGTACGGAGTACCTGGAGGAGCAGGTCCGCGGCGCCGGCTTCTTGGGCTTCAAGCCTTATCGGTTTTATTCCAGCACGGGCGACGCGGTCTCGTGCCGGATCACCGACTTCCTGCCCGAACACCAGATTGAAGTGGCCCACCGCCACGGATTGCTTATCATGCTCCATCTCGCCAAGCGTGACGGAATCAGCGATCCCGAGAATCTCGCGGATCTGGCGCGTCTGACGGCAAAATATTCCCGCGTCAAGTGGATACTTGCTCATTGTGCGAGGAGCTACTCGACCTGGGCCATTGAGTGGGCCGCCCCGCGACTGCGAGAACTGACCAACGTCTGGTACGACACTTCCTCCGTCTGCGAATCCGACGCCATCGAGGCCCTCATCCGCGGCGTGGGGCCCGACAGGGTCATGTACGGAAGTGACGACCTTCCGGTTGGCGTCGCCCGCGGCAAGTATATCACTTTCGGACGTGCCTGGTGCTTTCTTTCGGAGAACAACCATGCCCTTGACCTGTCCCACTGCGACCCTCGCATGACATTCGTCCGCTATGAGCAGTTGCGCGCGATGCGCCGCGCCGTGCTGCGGTTGAATCTGGACCGCGGTCAGATCGAAGACCTCTTCCACAACACGGCTGCACGGTTGGTCGAATCCGCAAGGGCAGACCTTTCCAGCGCGCACTAGCCAGACACACTTCCGACAACGGAAACTCATGTTAGGCGTGCGAAACCGCTGTGGCGGATTGGTCCGCCGATCCGGCCGACCACGTCGCCCTGGCGCACGGCTTGCCCGAGTTCCCGGAAAACCTCCTCGGCAACCGCCAAATACCGGTCAACGTGCCGCGGGGTGTGGGCCAGACTGGGATAGAACCCGGCGCCGGCCAGAAAACCGTGCCCCAACATGCGCACGGTTAGCAACGTTTGCAGGGCCAGGGCCTCGGGATGGTCGAAGCCGAAGTAAGTCAAGGCTGGATAACCGGACAGTTTCAACGGCACGCTCTCGCGGGCGGCAATTCGCTGAAGCCCCTCGCGCAACCGGGTTCCGATCATCGCGATATGGCCCGGCACGTCGATCCGCTGCATCTTATGCACGACGGTCAAGGCCGCCGCTGGGCCTATGCCTTCGGTCCAGTACGTGCTGGAAATGAATGAACCCTGGGCGGCGTCCATTACGTCGGATCGGCCGATAATCGCGGCCATGGGATGGCCGTTGCCGATCGTCTTGGCAAACACCGCGATGTCGGGCTGTACGCCGAACCGCAGATGCGCGCCGCCGAGTGTCAAGCGCCAACCGACGGTAATTTCGTCGAACACCAACGCGGCGCCCGCGCCGTCGCACAACTCCCGCACTCCTTCCAGGAAACCGGGCGTCGGATCGGAATGACGAGTAGTTTCCATTACGACCGCGGCCAGACGACTCCCTTCTTGCTCGACGATCCGCGCCAGCGAGTCGAGATTATTGTAGTTGAACGGCAGGGCCGTGCCGGCCAACTGTCGCGGCACACCGTTGGGCGACAGGCCCGGCAGGAGATGTTTTCCAAGCGCATCGTCGCCGGCTTGCGTCGTGCGGTTGGCCGCCAGATACCAGTCGTGCCAGCCGTGGTAGCCGCAGAAGGCGATTATGTCGCGTCCCGTGTAAGCACGCGCAATGCGGACCGCCATCGCCATGGCCTCGCCCCCGGTCCGCGCATAGCGCACCTTCTTGGCCCAAGGATGGATCGCCAACAGCAGTTGGGCCAACTCGACCTCCTCCGGGTTGTTCAACGTACACATCGACCCGGCCTTCACCCGGTCCACCACCGCCTGGGTTACGTCTGAATCGTTGTATCCCAGCAGACACGCCCCGATCCCCATGAACGACATGTCCACGTAACGCCGGCCGTCCAGATCGACAACCTCACAGCCATGAGCTTCCCGGTAGTAGGCGGGCCATTGGTCCGGCGCGAACATCTCCGGCCGCTTGCTCAACAGTTGTGTGCCGCCGGGAATCAAAGACTTGGCTTGCCGGTATAACCGTTGGCACTTCGATTCATCGGCTCCTGCCGGAGTCGTATTTTCTTTGGGCATCAGTTAGGTCCGTTTCTCAAGGACGATCAAGTTCGATTCATTGTATTTCGGCAAATGCTTTGCTTACCCGCCGAAATTCCTCACCCAAGATCACCACGTCGGCGGAGACGTTGATGAATTGGTAGCCCATGGCCGCCGTCTCCGCCAGGGTATCGAAGGAGGCCACCGTGCCGGCGAACTTGCCGTGGCGTTTGGCCGTCTCCACGACTCGGCGCCGTGCCTCGACGACCCGCGGATGGTTGATGTTGCCCGGCTCGCCGATCGCGTGGCTGAAATCGCCGGGACCAAACAATATAATATCGATCCCCTCGACCTGCGCGATCTGGTCCAACTCTTCCATCGGCTCGGGATCCTCGATCTGCACGATGACGAACCGCTGCTGGTTGGCCTGCCGCACGTAGTCGGGCAACGAGATCATGCAGTATGCCCCGTCGGAGTTGCCGCCGTCGATGGGTCTACGGCCGATGGGATGAAACCTGGTTTGCCAGGCGACGCGTTTGGCGTCTTCCAGGCTCATCAGGTGCGGCACCATGATTCCGGCCGCGTCCATCTCCAGCGGATGGATCATGTCGCTGTAGCTGCCGCGCGGCACGCGCACCATCGTATCCACGTCGTGGATCTTGGCGGCTCTGACCTGATTGCCGATCTCTTGCAGGTCGCAGGGGACGTGTTCGCGGTCGAGCCAGATGCAGTCCACGCCGCATAAGGCGGCGATTTCCGCCACGCAGGGATCGGTGAGATTGAGTTTCACGCAGCAGGCCAGTTTACCCGCTCGCAGCTTCTTCAATACGCGACTTGGCCGTAATTGCACGACGATTCTCCTTTATTTGCAGGTTTTCTCGTTCCCATGCTCTGCGTGGGAACGGGTAACAGGTGACGCTCCGCGTCGGGCACTGCCTCTCCCCACGCCGACGCGGAGCGTCGGGAAAGTTGGGTTCCCACGCGGAGCGTGGGAACCAGGAATATATTATTTGCAGGTGTAGCCGCCATCGACGGCAATGTTCGCTCCGGTAACGTAGGCGGAGGCGTCCGAGGCGAGAAAGACAACCGCTCCTTTCAGATCGGATTGGTCGGCCATGCGGCCCAGGAACGTCCGGGCGTTGTATCGTTCGACGAAGCGGGGGTCTTGGTCGTTGAAAAACCCGCCGGGGCTGACCGCGTTGACCCGCACGCCGCGGGGACCGAGTTTCGAGGCGGCAAAGCGGGTCAATTGCAACAGCCCGCCCTTGTGAAAATAGTAATCCGGCGGCAGGCCCCAATCCAAGCCCTCATAGAGCGTATAGTCGGGGCCGACCGTGCCTTGAATCGAACCGACGTTGATGATGCTCCCTTGACCGCGCTCGGCCATCCACTCGCCGAACGCGCGGACCATCAGGAACAAGCCCGTGGCGTTCACCTCCATGCTCTTGGTGAAGTCGGCCGCCGAGCTGGACCAATCGCTCATCGGCCGAAGCACGGAGTTGTTCACCAACACGTCGATCTTTCCGGCCGCGTCGAGCACCTGCCGGAGCAATTGGTCGACCGACTCTTCGCTGCTTTGGTCGTACTGCAAGACGCCGACTTCCAACCCGGCGCGGCGGAACGACTCGGCCTGTGTTTGCTGCCGCTGGATATTGCGGCTGGCCATGAAGGTTCGAGCGCCGGCCTCGGCCATCGCCTCGACGATCTGCCGGCCGAAGAGTCCGGCCCCGCCGGTGACCAGCGCCACCCGCCCGCTCAAATCAAACATATCTCGAACGGTCCGTTTGTTTTCCGGCGTATCGCTCATACCGTTTCTCCTTTTTTTCTCGCGGTAAACCGAGGTATTACCCGATCGTTTGCCATCTTTCCTTTTCAAGCGAAGCCAACGCGGCCAGATTCACCCGCAATGTTTGCAGCCCTTCTTCGAGGCTGCAAAGAGGCGGGGCGCGGCCATCGAGGACGTCAAGGAAAGCGTTGGCTTGAAGGACGAACAACTCGTTGCGGGCAAGCTGTCGCGGAGGCTCGTCGTGCCACGACTCGTCGGAATGGGTCATCCATCGCCAGCGCGACAGATGTCCCTCGAAGCGGACGCTTCCCCGTTCGCACACAACGGTAATTGTCATCTCGTTTGGCGCCTGATGCTGATTCAGGCTGTAGCAGCCCAGCACGTCGCCTTGATGGGTCAACACATGGGCGGTGTCCTCGACCGAGACGCCTTCGAGCACCTGGTGGGCGGCGTCGGCCACCAGCCGATTGATCGGACCAACGAGCCACTCGCCGGCGTTCAGCACGTGGGTCAGCGAGTCTTGAATCGCCCCGCCGCCGGTGGCGCGGTCGCGGTAATAAATCTCCCGATACTTTGGCCGATAGGTGGGGAAGTGTTGGCCCGAGACGGCAATCACCTGGACGGGCCGACCGAATCTTCCTTCGGCGATTGCGGCCCTCATCGACTCCAGCACCGGATTGGCGCGGTAAACATAAGCCACGGCCGACACCAGCTCCTTTTCTCGCAGCAACCGTTGCAGTTCGTCGATCCGGTCGAGGTTCGTGCTCAGCGGCTTTTCGATAAATAAATGCAAGCCTGCCTCGGCCAGACGGATAGCCTGGGGTATGTGCAGATGAGCGGGCGTGGCGATCACCGCCGCGTCGGCACGCTCGGCCGCCAAAGCGGTTTCCAAATCGGGGTAGCAACGGTCGACGCGATACTCCTCCGCAATCCGCGCCCGCAACTCGGGGTCGATCTCGCAAAAGGACAACTCCGCTCGCCCGGTGTCGCGGAAACATCGCAGATGGCGGAGTCCGATGGACCCCACGCCGACGATCAAGATGTTTTTCGGTTGCGTCATTGTCGCTCCGTATTTATTCTGGTTCCCACGCTCCGCGTGGGAACCCTCGGTTTCCGACGCTCCGCGTCGATGGCAATGCGTTCCCACGGAGGACCGTGGGAACGAGGGTTTCAGCTAATGTCTCCCGTTATTCTCGAATGTCGCAGTACGCCACCCGTCGCTCGGAGATATTCCGGGTGTCGATATCCGCGGCCACCGCGCCGGAAAGCCATATCTCGCCGCCGATTACCTGGTAAAGGCTGCCGGGCACTTTCGGCGTCACCGGGCCGTGGATCATCAGCCGCGTGATGAACCGCTGCCACGACACGTCGCCGTACGAGAACCAATGATAACACTTATTGACCTTCGAGCCGACCAGGTCTCTGGGGCCGATGGTGGCGGCCATCGGCGGGACTCGGTGCCAGGCCCCCGACGCCCCCGCATCGCAGAAAAGACTGTTCTGCGCGACGGTCAGCGGATGTAGATCGACGATCTGCGCGCCCTCGCGCATAAAGGCGTCCATGTCGTCGCCGAACCGGGCGCCTATATGCGGCTCGAAGAAGGCGATGTGCCCGTTCCAACCGCAACCGCCGTAACAAACGTCGGCCCCGCCCATGTCCTCGATCATCTTCGAGTAATCGTGGATGTTCGCCGTACTGGGAAAGTGAATCTGCTCGGCCGGAATGGCCAACTCCGGCTTGATGCGATTGAACAAGTCGCGCCACATCCAGTACTGAAAACCGCCGGGATGGTCGGCCGGCGCGGTGTTGCCCTTTTCGTCGGCGTATTCGTCCATGTTGAACGTATGCACGTGCTTGCAGGAGATGTTCAACTGGTTGATCATCTGCGCCAGCAGCGCGTACTGGGGATTAGGGGCTCCAAGAATAATGACGTGTTGCCGACCCTCCTCCAAGCTGCGCTTGATGCCGCTGAGAATGTCGAGCAGGTACTTGAACGTGAACTGCGTGTCGTCCTCGACCACGGCGATCTTCAACTTGGGATTCGGATGCCGGCAGAGATCCTCCCGGCTTATCCGCATTACCCGTTCGCATACTTCCACGTCGGTAAACGGATGCACCGGGGCCGACGCATAAGTGAATCGCGGCATTGTCATATTCGTTCCTTATTCTTCGTTAGAGTCAAAGACGCATCTGCCGGCGACCCACGTGCAAACGGCGCGTGGCCCGGCGGCGGTTTGTTTCCAAAGCACCAGATCGGCGTCCGCTCCTACGCGGAGCGTGCCCTTGGCGGTCAGTCCCAGCAGCCGGGCCGCGTTGCCGCTGCCGACGGCCCAAATCTGCTCTTCCGGCCAGTCGAGCCAATCGAACAGGTTTGCCATGCCGCGGTCCATCGTCAGCGTACTGCCGGCCAAACAGCCGTCGCCCGGCAAGCCGGGGCGATGGAGCCGAGCGGCGCTGCCAGTCTTGACTTTCCCCAGCGGCGAGTCGTATACGCCCGGCGGCAGTCCGGCGCCGATGTTCGAGTCGGTGGCCAGAATCAGGTTCCGAAAACCTTTTGCCGCCGCTACGGCGCGGATGGCGGTCGGATGGACGTGAACGCCGTCGGCGACCACGTCGGCCGAACAGCGTGGATCGGCCAGCACAGCCTCGACCGCGCCGGCCGGCCGCACGCCCGGGTCCGTCTCCTCGGGCAGCGGAAAGACGTCGTAGAAATGCGTGGCGTGCCGGGCGCCGGCGTCGATGGCCGCCTGGGTCTGTTCCACCGTCGCCCGCGTGTGGGTAATCAGCGGAACCACGCCCAGTTTGCGCAGCCGCTCGATCACCGGCAGGATGTTGGGCACCTCGGGGCTGATCGACATCGCGGCGATTTTTCCGCCGGCGGCAGCCCACAATTCTTCGAGGAAGCCCAAGTCGCCGGCCATGGTTCGTACGCCCGCGCCGGGCAGCGCGAGGAATGGACCCTCCAGATGAAAGCCGGGCATCGAGGCCCCATCGGACTGAGACAGCGCCGCGGCCAACGACGCCAACTCGCCGATCCGCTCGGGCGCGAGCATCGCGCAAAGCGTCGGCAGCACACACGTCGTACCGTACCGTCCCAACCGACGCGACGCGGCCACGATCTGCTCCGGGTCCGGCTCGTATACATACTGCTCGATGCCGTGGGTATGAATGTCGATCAAACCGGGGGTCAACAGCCGTCCGGCGCCGTCGATTCGGCGTGGGCAATCGGACGGCATGGTGTCGCGGGAACCGAGTTCGGCGATTTTTCCGCCGCTGATACGAACCCAAGCGGCCACGACCCCTTCGCCCGGCTCCAGGGCACGCACGTCGGCAATCAGCAGATCGGTATCGACCGGTTTCGTCATGGCGTTTTGCGTTTGGTGGGTTTTTTGGGGCGGCGAGCGGATTGTTTGGCGGCTTTTTGCGGTTCGGCTTCGCGGCCGGTGCAGGCGCCATAAGGATACGTGACTTCAAAACAAAAGCCGTCGTGGCGATAGTAACTGATGAACAGTCCCGCCACACGTCCACCGGTCAAAAGGAGTAAATTCGTCTCTTTTAGCAGCGGTTCGCCGGCGCGGATCTGCAACAACCGGCTGATGGGCGGACTCGCCCGGGTGGCCTCGATAGTCTGCTTGTAAAACTCGAAACGGATGTCCTGGATCGCCTGCCAGACGCCGAGGAAATCGAGCTGGCCGAGTTCTTCCTCACCGAGCCGGTCGGCGTATCTGGCCGGAATAGCCACTTCGTCGTAGATGGCTGGCTTATCGTACAAATAGTCGATTCGCGTGGCCAACAACACGTCGTCGCCGGGGCAGGCCCCCAGCGGCGCGGCCAACTCCGCGTCGACTTCCGCCCAGCGAAACGAATGTAACCGCCGTTGGAGCCTCGGGGCGTGACGGCGGATGCTGCCTAGGAAGTCGGCGTTGAGGATGGGGATTTTACGCTGGGCGGCGGAGCTGACGAAAGTACCCGATCCTTGTCGGCGCTCGATCAGGCGTTCTTCTTCGAGGATTTGCAGGGCGTGGCGGACGGTGATCTGCGAAGCGGCGAAGCGGCGGCACATTTCCCGCCCGGTCGGCAACCGCTGGCCCGGCGACCAGTGACCGGCGAGCAGTCGTCGGCGGAGCGAATCGGCGATCCGTTGATAGGCGGTCATTTATCGGTCGAAGGGGGACTTGTAGGATGTATGGGAACCCATTAAATTGTATATAATAACATAAACACTTTTCACAACCTGTCAAGGCCCGGTATTATGAATTCACTCGCCATCGGCTATTTCGACAAGCATATTGCGAAAGTGCTAATGTTGGCTGTGGTTTGGGCAGCCGGATGGCTTTCCGCACATGCCGCCGAAACGACGGCTCCGTTGGAACCGGAGCTGCGCCGGCGCGCGACCGAAACGATTCGTCAAGTGTTCGACGGCGAACAGCAATGGGTCAAGGTTCATGCGGCGGAATATCTGCTCACGTTGGACTATCCGCAGGGCGTAAAGAAAGCCTTCGCCGAGGAGTTGAATCTTCACGGCGACGAGCCTCGTTACCGCATCGGCGTCTGGCGTGTGTTGGCCCGCGCCGCCTACAACCACAAAGAACGTGTCGTGTGGCTCGACAAGATACGCGCCGTGGCGTTCGACACGGCGGCGGAAGACCGGCCCCATGCCTTGGAGACGCTGGCCAAGCTCGGCTACGTACTCCGCGACGAAGAAGTGGCGGCGATGGAGCAGGCCGCGAAGGCCGAAAACGACCAGACGGCCCCTTTCGCCGCCTGGGTATTGGCAAACTCCGGCCGACCGGACGCCGAGTCCCGACTGGTCGAACTGCTCGCTTCCGACGATACGACAACACGTCTCGGGGCGGCTTTTGCACTGGGTAACTTGCCGAAGATTTCCCCGTCGGCGTGGGAAAAGCTGCAAACGGCCGCTCGCGACGAGCCGGCGGACTCCCAGGCCCGCGCCTATCTCGTTTCCGCTGCGTCCATGCACGCGCCGAAGAGCGACGTGAGTCGGTTCAAGGCCGAGTTGGCCGAACTGGCGGCCAATGAAAGCGGCGTGGGGGCGGTCGAGGCGAGCCGAGCGATTGCGCGGATCGGCGACGACGCGGACCTGCCGCTGCTCACTCGCCTGCTCGACAGCCCCGACCCCGACCTTCGCGCCACGGCCGCCTACGCACTGCTGCGGATCGACCGCCGCGTACCGCACTGCCTTAGTTTTTGGGACTGGGGGGTAATCGTCGCCTACGCGCTGATGATGCTCTCGGTGGGCTGGTACTACTCGCGGCGGACCCAGACCCAGGAGCAATACCTGCTGGGCGACCGCCGGATGAATCCGCTGATGGTCGGGCTGTCGCTGTTCGCGGCGCTGATCAGCAGCCTGTCGTATCTGGCCATGCCCGGCGAGGTCATCAAATATGGCCCCATGATAGTATGCACCGTGTTGGCCTATCCGTTGGTCGGCTTGGTCGTCGGTTGGCTGGTTATCCCGCTTATCATGCAGTTGAAGGTGACCAGCGCCTACGAGATTCTCGAAACGCGGCTGGGCGGCGCCGTCCGCACGCTCGGCTCACTGCTCTTTTTGTCGCTGCGGTTGTTGTGGATGTCGGTCATCATTTTTGCCACGGCGGACAAGGTGTTGGTTCCGTTGATGGGGCTTGAGCCGTGGACGACTCCGATCGTTTGCGTCGTCATAGCGGCGGTGGCGATCGGTTACACCTCGATGGGCGGCCTCCGGGCCGGAGTTCTTACGGATGTGATCCAAACCGCGATCCTGATGGGCGCCGCGGTGGTGGTGGTGATTACCATCACGGTCTACCTGGGCGGAGTGGGGGCATGGTGGCCGAGCCAATGGCCGGCCCATTGGCCCGAGCCGCTATTGCTCCCAAAACTAGAATATGATCCCAACGCCCGCGTCACCATGTTCGGCGTCGTGCTGGCGACGTTCACTTGGTACGTATGCACCGCGGTTTCGGACCAGATTGCGGTCCAGCGGTACTTGGCCACCCGGGACGCCAAAGCGGCGCGGTTCGCGCTGATCGTGTCGCTGGCGGCCGACGCGGTAATCTTTGCCATCCTGGGCTGCGTGGGAATGGGACTGCTGGCCTACTTCCAGGCCTTCCCCTATCTCCTCCCCGACAATCAGTCCGTGCTCGGAGACAGCGACAAGCTGTTTTCGCAATTTATCCTGATCGGACTGCCGGTGGGGCTTAGCGGCTTGGTGGTGGCCGGACTGTTGGCTTGCTCGATGTCGTCGCTGTCGGCCGGCATCAACTCCACCTGCTCGGTGATTGCGGTGGACTTTATCGACCGCCTGCGAGGAAAGAACAAAAAATTGTCCGATTCCAGCCGCATCAGGCAACTGAAGTACATTTCGGTCCTGGTAGGCGCGACGGTGGTCATTATGAGCCTCATGGTAAACATGGTGCAGGGCAACTTGATTGAGATCTGCTACAAAGTGGTCAACCTTTTCACAGCCCCGCTGGCCGGCCTGTTCTTCCTGGCGTTGTTCGTGCCCTGGGCCAGGGGATTCGGCGCGATTGTCGGCCTAGTCTGTGGGTTGGCTGTAGTGATTTCAATCAATTATTGGCAAGAGATCACCGGCTCGCCGGGAATCAGCTTCCTTTGGGCGATGCCTTTGAGCCTAATAGTCGAGGTCGGCGTCGGGACGCTGGTCAGCCTGATTCCGATCGGCCGAAAGCGTAGCCGCTTGAGACAATAGTGCGATGCTGCGACGGTAATTCGCGGTAAGAGCCAAGCTGCAATTGAAAGATTAGGATGATGTTGAAGATCGTTGCCCGAGGTACGGTGGTGGTGGGAAGGCCGGGCACGGAGTCTCAAAGTTGTGCCTTCCCCCAAATCTGCGTCTTGCCCAGCGGTCGTTGGATATGCTGTTTTCGCGCAGCGCCGCAGAAGGGAGATACCGCCGTCCAGCGGAGCCTTTTCGTCCGATCCGACGACGAAGGAAAGTCTTGGAGTTTGCCCGTCGAGGCTTTCGTTCCCCCTCCCATCGACGGTACGCCAGGCCTGTTCCGCGCCCTGGGAATGACCGCGTTGGGCGGACGGCGAGTACTGGCCGTGCTCTATTGGGTCGATAGCTCTCGGCCGTCCCTTCCCTTCTTCAACGAGACGACCGAGGGGCTGTTGGACTCGCGGGTCTTCCTCGCCTGGTCGGAGGACGACGGCGATACCTGGTCGGAGCCAAAGCTGGTCGATACCACACCGTTCCACTGTCCGACCCCGATTACCGGCCCGGTGTTGCTGCTGGCCAACGGGGAGCTTGCCTGCCAGTTTGAATTGAACAAGCATTATGACGACCCGTCGCCTTGGCGCCATGCCTCGGTTATCATGTTCTCGAAGGACGGGGGCAATTCCTGGCCGGAATACGCTACGGTCACCAGTGATCCAGAAAACCGAATGTTCTACTGGGACCAGAGACCCCGCGTTTTTTCCCATGGGTGGATTCTCGACCTGTTCTGGACCTTTGATCGCCAGCAGGCCGTCTATCGCAATATCCACGCCCGGGAGTCTCTGGATCACGGACGCACCTGGTCGGAGATATGGGACACGGGAGTCGTCGGCCAACCGGCGCCGCCGGTTCCGCTGCCCGACGGAACCATGGGACTGGTTTACGTGGATCGTAGCGGGGCGCCGCAGATCAAGATGCGGGTCAGTTGCGATCGAGGTCGCACGTGGTCTCGGGAGTCGGAGATCGTCCTCGAACGGTCTCGGCTGGAGAGCCAAACCTGGCAGAAGCGCAGTATGCAGGACGCCTGGGCCGAAATGGCTGATTTCTCTCTCGGCCTGCCGGCCACGGCGGTCGCGCAAAACGGCGACATCGTGGTAGTGTATTATGCGGGCCCAGCGACGGATCAGACGGACATCAAGTACGTCCGTGTGCGCGCGACAACCGCGACGTGACGCACGACGTGCCGCTGTTTGGTGTAAACCTTTTTGGGAATGATAAAAAAATGGCAAAGACAACATCTCAGCGGGCATTTGTCATATCCGCAATCAACACGCCGCTACACGACGACGACTCGCTCCACGTCGAGGGCCTTGAAGCACACATGGAAGACCAGTGGCAAGCGGGAATCGACGGACTCCTGGTCGCCGGCACAATGGGACTTATGCAGCTCTTGACCGACGACGTCTACGAGCAACTGATCGAACATTCGTTGCGAATTTCCGCCGGCCGAGGCGAAATCATGGTGGGAGTCGGAGATACCAGCTTGGCGCGGACCCTCCGGCGGATCGAACTGCTCAACCGCTACTCCGCGAACGGAGCGGTTGTGATCACCCCATACCTCATCAAGTTCAAGCCGGACGAACTGCTCGATTATTATCGCGCCCTGGCCGATGCTTCGCGACACCCCCTGTACCTCTACGACCTGCCAGCCCTTACGGGCGTCAAGCTGGACTTCGACACCGTGGAACGCTTGACCGAACATCCGAACATTCACGGCATCAAGGCGTCCTGCGAAGCCGACTGGACGAAGGAATTGATCCGCCGAATCGGAGACCGCTTCCGCATCATTATTGCCCAGCCGACCATTATGGACGCCCTCTTGCGCGAGGGGATTCAAGAACACCTGGACGGGCTTTACTCGGTGGCGCCGGCTTGGACGATGTCGCTGGTTCACGCCGCGGAGGCGGGCGACTGGGATCGTGCCGCGGCGTATCAGCGGCGGTTGAATCAACTGTTGGACCTGATGCGGCAGGGAGGGATATTCGCCGTCGTCACCGCGATTTTCAATGCGCGGGGGATATCGGGCAAGTACGCCCCCGCCCCCATACGGCAACTCGACGCGGAAGCACGCGACAAACTGCTTGCGGAGCCGATCGTTCAGGAACTGCTCCGCGGCGACCGGTAGAGCGCGCTTCTGCACGGGGAGAAAAAGGTGTCACCCAGCAAAAATGGGGGAAACAGGCGGAGGGGCTACTCTTCCTTCTCGTCGGCTTTTGCTTCGCCGTAGATCTCGGGGCGGGCGCGGTCGCGGCGGTTGCTCGAACGGCAGACAAACAACAAGCCCAACGTCGTGCCGAGAATCACCAAGCCGTAGGCCATTACGTATGCACCGCCGCCGGTGGTGCTGCTCTCTTTCTCGGCTTGCTTGGCCGCCTGGGCCAATGCGAACCCGTGAATCGACAGCCAGATGAACAGACAAAACAAGGCGGTTTTCAACGCTTGCCAACGAAAACGCGGATATTTCATTATCGGACTCCTTGCAAAGAAGATGTCATTATACCCTCGCGCGGATCGGCCGGCAACTTCCGTAATAATTATTGGGAAGCGGAATTCTCGCGGTTTAAGTCCACTGGTGGCCGGGGACTGGTCCATTTTTCGGCGAAAAAACGCATTTCGCCGACGAACCGTTGGCCGAAAACATGGATCTGTCCCCTTCACGCGGCGCCAGGTGGACAGTCCCATTTTCGCGGCGGTCAAGTCAATTCGCCTGGCAACATCCCTCGCGCCGCGAAAATTGGGACAGTTCCCTATCATTCTCCTATTGCAAGCCAGCGACTGTGATCGCCTCCTACAAGGGCAATTTGATGAATCCTTATTGTTGCACAACGCCTAATTCTACTGTGCAGGGTTATCGGCACATGCTGAAAAAACGGCTGAAAGCATGATGTTTCCTTGGGCCGAAGGCCCTCCGCTTTCCCGCACCCCAGGGCGTTGCCCTGGGCTGGGAGAACGGTCGCCCCTTCGGGGCAACTGATATGTCATGGCATGGAATGGAGGACAAACCTCGAAACGCCTTTGCAAAGTGCGGGCTGCACCCCTGGCCAACGGCAAGGCTTTTCCGTCTAACTCTCACCGCGACAACTTGTTACAATTCACGTGCTGATTCAACAGTGCCATTCAAGTCTGACCCCTTTCCCTCTCCTTTTCCCTTTCCGCGCCGAAGTCAGGACAGACTCTATAACGCTGAAGTTGCAGTTTGGGACTATACGCGACTTCTAAAGGTGGACTCCGTACGGCTCACGTTGCTTCCGCTTGAGCATCGCGTTGGCCTCTGCGTCGGCGAGGACTTGCTCGGCTTTGGGATCCCAGGTGATCTTTCGATTCAATCGGATGGCGATATTGACCAAGTGGCACGCCGTGACCGAACGGTGCTGAACCTCTACCGTGGAGCGGGGTAACGTGCGGGTCCTTAAGCACGAAAAGAAGTTGGCCACGTGTTGCGCCGTGGGATCCAAATCGAATCCGTCCTTCGGCCAGGCTTCGGTCTTCTTGATCTCTTCGGTCGGCCTGCCATAAAGGCCCCCACGATTGACAAAGATGCTGCCTTCCTCGCCGACGAACAGGATGCCGTTGCGCTTCTCCGTTTTCAACTCGTTGGGCAAATCAGAGAATAGTCGAGCATCTTCCGCATCCGTCACTTGGCCGTTGCTTATGGCCTGTTGGTAGGCATCATCGCGAGCCGTCAGGAAGCACAGGGGAATCTCGCCCGGATACTTCATCTGGGCCACAAATCGATCTGGGGTGTTGTAACAGTCCGGCTTGCCGTCGTTGGGAAAGATCGCTTTCGCCTCCACCGTGACGGGACCGGCGTGCTCCACGTCCATGCCCCAATGGGCGATATCTATGTGGTGAGCCCCCCAATCGCAAACGTGACCGCCGGCATATTCACACCAGTAGCGGAACTTGAACACGGTCCGTTCCGGATAGTAAGCGTGCTTGGGGGCTTGACCTTGGTACTTATCCCAATTCAGACTTGCGGGCACCGGCCGGGGCGAAAACGGTCCACCCTTGGTGGCCCAAAACGGAACCGACACGGCCACCCGCTTCAGTCGACCAAGACGGCCCGTGCGAATCAGGTCGATGGCCATCTGAAACTGCTTTCCGCTGCGCTGCTGGGTGCCGACCTGCACAATCCGACCGGTCTGCCGCACGACCTGACGGAGAATCTTGCCCTCGTCAATGGTCAACGTGAGCGGTTTCTCGGCATACAGGTCCTTGCCCGCCTGACACGCGGCAATGTTGATAGCCGTGTGCCAGTGGTCCGTTGTGGCATTGAAGACGACGTCGATATCTTTCCGATCCAACAGTTCACGATAGTCGACATAGACCTTGGCCGCGTCGCCGAAAGCGTGCCTGGCCCCTTCCGCATGCTCTCGGTCTACATCGCAGACGGCCACAATGTCGCCATGCTTGCAGGCACCCGACCCGAGGGCGCAACCACGGCCTCCCGCGCCAATAAGACCGATCTGTGGGCGATCGTTCTTCGATGTGGGCTCGACGGCGCCGGCCGACTCGCCTCTGAACCAATAGGGAACGGTCAGGCCGGCGGCGCCCAACGCGACGGCCGAACCGAGGAATCCCCGCCGATTCGGTTTGATTCTAGACATCACTCGCTTCTCCCATAACTTGTAAGACCCCAGTGTGTATGTACATCACGTTGCATCCCGGCAGCCGAGGGTCCGCATGATTTCGGCGGTTTTCTCGTAGGCTTCGGCCACCCAGTCAACGACATCCCTCGTGCTAGGAGGATATTCCAACTCGATACTAACCGTATTATCGAAACCCGCGTCGCGGATCGCCTTGAGGTAGTCCTCGATGGGCGTGGTCCCACGGCCCGGTGGTAGGTCGCCATGTCGTTTGCCGTCGCAATCGGACACGTGTACGTGGGCAATCCGTCCGGCAAGGCGCCGAACTTGACTGCACGGCGTCTGGGTCAAGTGCAAGTGCGAGATGTCGCAGTTGGCCATGACATTGGGCGTCCCGACTTCATCCAGGAAACGTTCCATGCTGTCGATACTATTGATCAAACACATCTTGAACGGTTCCAGTTCCAGGGCGATTTTCAGGTTCAACTCCTCCGCATGTTTACCCAATGCCCGCACATTGTTCACGGCCGCCTGCCACTGCTGCTCTTGCGGAATAATCTGCCGCTCCCAAACGTACTCTCCAATCACCAGCACGACATTATCCCCGTCGAGTTCGTAACACAGATCGAGATGGCCCTTCACCCGATCGATATGAAAACGCTGTACGGAAGGAGAGAAGTCCGCCAATCCCAAAGCGACGCACACCACACTGGCGATCGGAAGGCTGTGTTGTTCAGCCGTCTTCTTGATCAGCTTGCGTTCCTTCGCGTCGATATCAAAGGGATCGGCAAAGATATCGACTGCGTCAAAACCGATCCCGGCAGTTTGTTTGATGCCGACTTTCGTGCCCGTGCCGGATTGCGCAAATACCGAGTTGATTAGGCCTAGCCGCATGACACACCTCCGTTGTAACGCTGGCAGTGAGTGGAGTCCAAGAGCAATGCTCCCACGTAGTTGTACGCGGGGCAAACCTCGCGTTGCCAAGGGTGGTTGCTGGCCCGTGGCCAGCCGCCGCGAAGATGGGGATCGTCGCTGGTCCGGTCTTGGGCGTCATACATGGCTTTCAGCGTGTCGTCATACTCGCGACGATAGCGGTCTTCCCCGGTGGATTTCCAAAAATAGTGTGCCAGCCGGGCATACTGCCCACAGGCGGATAGTAGATCGCGCTCCCCGTCGTCGGGACCGGCGCGCTTGTCGGCGTCGTGCGGCCGCCAGTCCGCGCGATAGCGCAGGAAGCAGTTCCCGGGCCACACCTTCTCCGCCCGCACAAGCGCGTCGAACGTCACTTTGGCCCGCTCGATGAGCCTGGGGACATTGCAGTACTTGCCCGTCCAATAGAGCCCCTCCACGGCATACATCATGAATTCCGCCACTTCAAGCTCCTGGTGCGACAAGTAGCCGTTGGCCCGCTGATGCTGAAGTGTCCAACGGCAGTAGTCCACGGCCCACTTCTTGTATTCCTCCCGGCCCGTGAGCGAGTACCAGTAAGCGTAGGGCCAGGCGCCGCGGCTGTTGGCGTAGATCGTGAGATCGTCGGACCAGCGGCCTTGCTTGACGTCGAAACAGGTGCGCATCTGCCCTTTGTCGGTTGTCGCCCGGCGCAGAAACGATGAAACGAGTTTGATGCCGTCCGCGATTCGCGCGTCCCCGGTCCGTTGGTGAACCATGAGGAAAGCGAGAAGGCCGTCGCCGGTGTCAAAGGTGTGATATCGATTCGCATACAGACCAGTGTCTTTGTGGGAACTGGGGAGACTGTTGAGCCGCATGCCGCCGTAGGCGGGCGACTTGGGGTCGTGGCACATCACCACGGGTATGCCCCAGTCGACGATCATATCGATGGCTTGGCGCAGCCACCGCTGCTGGCCGGAGTAGTCGTAATAGGGAAGCAGGGCGGCGTAGGCCGCTTGCCACGCCAACTCCATGTACGCGTAATTCCATCCGCCGGCGCGGGGGTCGTACATATGGAACAGACCGTGGTAGTCCGGATGCTTCCGGTCCGTAATGTAGGCCCGGCCGATGAAGTCCATTGCCAGTGCGAGAGACTCCTTCCAGTTCCGCTTGCCGCCGCCGCGTTCCTTGCCGGTTTCAGGGGCGGAGACCCGTGCCGGATCCCGCGCGAAAATCTCCTTGGCGCTCGCCGCCGTCGCCACGGCGGCGCCCGCCTTTCCAAGGAACCCGCGGCGTGATATCTCATTCTGTCCAACCCGCATCGCATATCCTCCTGTAAAGACCATAACAAAGGGAGTGTTCAAGGACCGGCCTGGCCGGTGGCATATTGAAAACCGGTGTAGCCGATGGTGGCGCTGTTCACGTCCGCATACGACACGTGGGTCCACTTGTTTTTGTAGCCGGGCACATTGGCTTCGTTCTCGCAGACCGCGCCGTTGTCAAAGATCGAGGTGGTCAAACGCGCGCCCATCGCGTATCGGGCCATGACCAACCCAATCGGGTCTTTGTAGACGCGCAACAAACTCAAGCCCAGAACGGCCGTGTTCGTATCGTCCATGTCGCCCTTGTGCATCAGTCCGTGGAAGGAAGATTCCTCGGGAATCACGTACTGCTCGGTATTCCCGGGAATCATGTAAAACTCGGCCAGATCGGGATACAAAACGGTGTGATAGACCATCAGTTTTGCGCCTTCCATGGCCAACCGATCGTCATCCCGCACGTCCTCCGGATACGCTCGACGGGTGAGCATTCGGCCCAGGGCGAAGCTCGCGAACCAGGCCGAGCTGTTGGGCATGGCCTCGCTGCCCGAGAGCATTTTGAAGCTTGTCTTGGGCAGAGAACGGGCGTAGTCAATTTGCCGGCGGACAATCCCACGCAACTCTTCGGATCCCACGTCGACCAGCCGCAGGCCACGCCGCTCCATCACGTCGGCCAGGTCCATGACCGCAAATCCCATGGGCGTCTTGAAGACGCCCATGGGTTTGCAAGGCTGGAAGGTGCCGAACCGATACCGATAATGCAACCCGCCGTCGGGCCGTTGCATTCCGATGAGCGTCTTGGCAAAGCCGCACGCCCACTCCAGGCATTGATCGGCGCGCTTCTTGTCGCCGCGGCCCTGAAAAACACGGTACGCATCCATCAAGCCTTTGACGGCCTCAAACTGGTTATACGGCCGGGGCCAGCCTTCGCAGCCCGGCTGCAGCGATCCGTCTTCCCGAAGATCGGGCGGAGGCATCAAACTGCCGTCCTCGAACTTATGCGAGACCCGTACGTGGGCCGCAATCATCTTGAACAGTCCGTCCGTGTACTTCGCGTCGTCGGTCAGCACGGCGGCGGCCGCCAGCACGTGGCAAATCCGGATCATGTAACTCCCGCAAACCGCCTCCTCCTTGCCTCCGTGCCACAGCCTCGGCTTGAGCGTCTTGATCCAGTAGGAATAGGGCATCAAACCGTCCAGCGCCGGCGTTTTCCATTGCAGCTTCAGCAGACAGTCGGCGACGCGGACTATCTTCTCGGTCGGGTCCGCCAGCGCGAAGATACGACGCGTGCTCACCGCGTTGCCTACACGGGCGACCAGGGTATGTTCGCCATCGGGAAGCACGACCGACCCGTCCCATCGGCCCGGCGCCGTCCGCTTGAAGGATGCCTTGATGCTCTTGCCGTCCGCTTCGAGCGTCGGCTTTTCCCCGGCATACATGTTTTCATTGGCAAAGACGGTAACCAACTGCGGTGCCGCCGCGTTGATCTGGGGGTTGATCCGCAAAGTGACGGGGTTCGGCACCAATACGAACGTGACGCGCTGGCTCTTGCCGCCGATGCACTGAACGTGCAGTCTGTAGGCCCCGCCTCGGGCCGTGTCCCGACCCGCCTGCAAATCGATCGCGCCTCCCGCGCCCGGATCAATCGTCAATCGGGGCAAACGCCCCTTGGCGTCGTTGAGCACCACGGTTCCCGTCAGCTTCGTTTGAACGTCTTTGTCATACGGCAGCGCCGTCGGCCACATCTGTTGCCCTTTTCGGCAGGAGGTGTACTCCGGATACCAGTGCGTCAGTAGTTGCGACCCTTCCGCTTCTTCGGGATAGTCCACTTCGATCGACAGGGCGTCGCCTTCGAGCCGAATTCGCCAGTTGCCTTTGGTGGCCGACGAGAGTTTTCCGTCCCGGCTGAAGAACGTCAAACCGACCATTTCCAGCGAACACCCTTCCGGATCGAACCGCACTTCTTCCGGCTCGGTGATCACTCCGCCTTTCTTGATCGGAAGAAAACGCACCCGTTGACCTTGGACGGTCCGCTGGTAGGCGGGGACAATGCCCCAGACTCCGTTGCTCATCGCCGAATTCCAAGGTGTATCGTACAGGAGTTGACGCCAGGTGCCGAACTTCCCGTGGACGAAAACGGCCATGATCCGCGGTTTCACTACGTCCACCAGCACCGCCACGTTGTCGTTGGCCAGCATGTACCAGCCGTCGAGCAGCTTTTCCGTCTTCAGCCAGCCGCGCTGCCGGAAGAGTTCGCCCAGGTCTTGATCGTGCTCGAACACGGGCTTGTTGGTCGGCGAACCGGCCACGGAACCGGTCATCGCCACGCAGAGGACAATTGCCATCACAGCTTTCATTTGAATACGCATCGGATCGAACTCCTTCTGGTTTTAATTGGAGGTAGGACGGATTTCCTAATCCGTCCATTTTCAATTGGAGGTAGGAATAGGGAGGTGGGTTAGTCTGCATTTCTCATCGAGGTGGGGCAGACATTCTTGTCTGCCCAAAAAATCCGGCAGATAGGGCAGACAGGAATGTCTGCCCCACCTGACACACTGTTGTCGATTGCCCCCGCGTGGTGAAAGTTGTAGTATTAAAAACCGGTTGTGATCAGCGTGCCGTCGTGGCGGTTGCCTAGCCATCGGTGTATCATGGGGTCGATCTCGAAGGCGATCGAATGGACCGATCCGTCGCAGAAGACGAAGTTGCAACCGGCCGGGTGCGCACTGCCGAATGGCCGCGTGTCCCAGTATCCCGGGGTGTCCCGCATGGGCGGGAGAGGTCCGGCATTCCAAGTCCAGCGGCAGGCATCGCCGGAAGCACCGCGGTACATGCTGATCGAGTCGCAACTGTCCAGGCCGTCGAAATAATGATCCGGGCACTGGGATTTTTCTCCCGCCAGGTAGGTTGCGCTCGTCCCGTCGGTAATGTCATTGATTTTGATCGGATTTCGGACGGAGATTACGCCCGTGGAATGGGATTCCACCGGATCCCTGCCGCCGCAATCGTAAAAGGAGTAATACTCCACGGATGGGAGATCCGCAGTCTGCGGGCCCCAGCACCAAAACACGGGGTCTCCGCTGTTGGCGGCATAGTCGTTGGCGGCCCTCCCTTGGGTAGGAGATTCCGAGTTGAAAAGGTGGGAGCCGGTCTCCAAGCCGCGTGGGCTGGGGTAAAGAATTGCCGGCCGTCGGCTGGGGCAATTGTAGCCGGTGATCGGCGTCATGATCGTTTGCAACGCTCCCTGGCGCTGCTTGGCGGTAATGACGTCCGACTGACCATCGGAAGCCAGATTGAAAAGGGCCTCTTGCTCCATGTACGGCAGGATGCTGAACAGCCACGAACCGGGCTGCTCCGCGCCGCGCCGGTCCGGGTCGCCCACCCAACTGTAACCCCATCCGTCCGACGGAAAGAATCCCCACGCATGCTCGTGGTTGAGCACTGCCAAACCGAGTTGTTTCAGGTGGTTTTGGCATTGCAAGTTGCGCGCCGCTTCGCGGGCCGCCTGCACCGCCGGCAGCAGCAAAGCGATCAAGATGCCGATGATCGTGATCACGACCAACAATTCCACCAGCGTGAAGGCGCGGGGGGAGAGGGGAGAGGGGAGAGGGGAGAGAAACGCCCCCGGACTGCGATCGCGGGGGGTGGTACTGGCGTCTCGCCAGTGCCCGCGCGAACACGGGCAAGATGCCCGTGCCACCCGAGTGTTTAGCCGCCGCGTCCACGCGGCGTTGGTGGATGGTGGATTTGGGTTCATGATTTTTTCCTTTCTCTAAATCACCGGGGCGAAGGCCCCGCGTTCTCCCAACCCGGGACATCGCCTTGGGACTGTTTTAATGGTCGGCCCGGTTTTCGTTGCGCCATCGCGCATTGCATTACCCTTCTGTCGGTCAATAGCAGTCCGTTGAAAAAGGGTGCCACTGCTGGCTTGCCCAGCAGTGCGGGGAGAAACACCCGGAAAAACACTGCTGGACAAGCCAGCAGTGGCACCCGATCTCTCGAAAACCGACTTTTTCAACGGGCTGATAGGCCCTTGGTTGGACGGCGATCACCTCATAATCCCGCAGTTCGGGCAAGACAAACCAAGAGCCGTCCGCTTCTTCGTGCATGGGCAGGATTGCCTCGGATCGCAGCGCCCGAACATCGTCGGCTTTGAACTTGAGCCGGATTTTCAGGTTGTGCAAGGGCTGCACGCTCGTCAACGGCCGCTTCAGACCGCCCGTCCCGTTGATCAGATGCAGGTATCGCGTATCGCCCGATTGCCGCCAGGCGATTTCGACCCACGGGGCGTCTTCGAGCGTTACGGGCGACGGGGCGGTTTGGGCGACAATGTTGCGCACCAGCGCAAGGTACTCGCGAAAACGATAGGCCGCGAGGCTGCCGCCGAGCGTGCCCGCCACATAAAACACCTTCCCCTTGCCATAATGGTTTTCCACCAGGAATGGTGCGTCGGAGATCGCCGGCGTGTGTTCGTAACGGCCCGCTAGACGGTCGCAATAGCACCAGAGAACCTGGCCGGTGGTCGGTTTCACTTTCAGGCCGTAGGTCGGGGCGGGAAGATACTTCTTGGTGCTTCCCATGACCTCGGCGGCGCGCGCTGCCGCGGGGCCGATGTAATCCCAAGTCATCGGCCCGAACATCCCGCCGGTGAAAGCAGTTCCGTAGAGTTTGCCTAGGGCGAAATCGTCGCGGCGTTTGCCGTTTTCGTCGTACAGCGAGGTTTCAAAAGTGGCCAGCAGATTACCGCCCCGTTGGACGAACGACTCCAAGGACGCAACGGCCCGCGAGGACAGCAACGCCGCATTGGGCAACACCACCAAGTCGTAGGCCGGCATACTTTCCAGCCCCTCTTCGTCGATGACGTCGAAGGGCACTTGCGCCCGGGCCAGCGCCTCGTAGAGGCCGTTGAACTCGACCGTAAGATCGCCCGCGCCCGAGGCGGAAGTTTGCCGCGTAAAATCGGTCAGGGGAACACTCGACAAGGGAGCCTTTGTATTGGCGCAGAAATTACAGCCTCGGGCAGGCCAAAGCAGGGCAACCCTGGCCAGCGACCGGCTCCCAACGAACGCCGAGGGATGGGCCGCCACGAAACGGCCGAAGCGGCCGACCACCCGCAACTCCGGCTGGTCCAAATCATCGGGGAACACGGCCAGCCAATAGTTCGCCCCGCCGGCCAGAGTCCGTGCAAGGAGCAGGCCGATTTCCGTCTCGGGCATCAGATACCACGACCAGGGCTTGTGGCCGGCGCAATTGAAGACCACGGTCGGCTTTCCGCGGGCCTGATGGGAGATCAGTTTGGCGGTAATGCCCGGCTTATAAATTGACGTTTCGTTCAAGTCGCCGTAGAGGAACCCGCCTTCCGCGCCGAGCACGTCGGTATGAGCGATAATCCGCCGGTTGTCCCTTCCGGTGGGCCAATACGGCCAATTGGCGTTGCCGTTCATGTACAAGAGGATTTGAGGGTTGATCGCTTTGATCACCTTATTGGAATCGGCGAGGAACCGGGCGATACTATCCGCCTGGAACTCCACCAACTCCCGCCACAGCGGAGAGGCGCGGTCCGATTTGGACGGCAGTTCGTGACCCGTCCGCTCCTTGAAGAGCTTCTTGCAGGCGGGGCAATAGCAGGTCCGGTCGAAGAAAACCGGGCCGTCGTAAAAAACCCCGTCAATGTCGTAACGGCAGAGATCGCGGAGTATTTGGAAGACCCAATCGCGGTACGGGCTGTTGACGCAGCAAGAAACGCCGGTCTGATACACGTCGCGGAGGGGCGCGCCGTCCTCGGCGACCTGCCGCCAGTCGGGATGCTCGTTGCCGAATTCACGGCTGTACCAGTGTACGTTAAAGTACACCACTACCTTAATGCCCTGCCGATGGGCCAGCGGCAGATAGGCCGCCAACCTGTCGGGATTCTCCCGCCGGCTCAATGCGCTCTTGAAGAAGAACCGCTTGTCGTTCAGTCCCGCGGTGTCCTCCGCGTCCGCCGCCATCGACATGCAATGGAAATGCTGGACGTTGCCGCCCAACTCCGAAACGGCTTGGGCTTGGCGATCCAGCGAAACGGCCTGAAAATCCAGGGCGTCGCAGATTTCGACGATCCGCAACGGCGCCCCTACCCACCAGGGCTTATCTGCCTGCCGCTCCCGGCTCTCGGCCCGGAGAAGTCCGGCCGAGAACACCGCGATCGCCAGAAGGCATAGACACCGTGGCACGCCGCCGCCGCGAGACGTCGGACGTCCAGCCAAACGCGAGATACATTGCTTATGTTCGCTCATGGTCCCTTCAGTTCTTATTGACTACCAGATGGAATAATTCCAGAATAACCGGGGGCTAATACTACAACGCTGGGTCGTTTCTGCGAACGCGTGGCAACCGATTGTATAACAGCGACTTATGGTGTTTCAACGAACACCGTGTAGCGGGCGGGCTTGCCCGCCGTTGCCTCAGCGGCACTCTTGCTGGCAACCAACGGCGGGCAAG
>JAUWPQ010000143.1 GCA_030611515.1 Planctomycetota bacterium
CCACATTGTTGATCGGGATAATGCCGACCGTCTCTAAACGCCGCGCCATCCATTTCGGGCTGGGACCGATCTTCACGCCGCGGATCGCCCGTGCGGTATATCGCGGGCAAAGATCGGGACACTCGATCCGCACCGAAACCAGACTATCGACCGGCGTTTTGCCTTCCGTCGGCCGGGCGGCGGGAAGCTTCAGGCTGAGATTCCACAGCACGGCGATTTCCCGGGCGACGCCGATATGGCCCAGGCAGTCGGGCCTATTACTCGTTACCTCCAGATCAATGGCGAAGTCGTCGCCGACCTCCTGGGTCTCTTCATGATTCAAGCCGGAGAAGGTCAGCCGCCGCTCAAGCTCCTCTAGCGGCATATCCAGCGGCACGTATTGCTTCAGCCAGTTCCAAGAGACGATCATGGGAGGGATTGGGGATTAGGGATTGGGGATTAGGGATTGGGGGTTCAGGATGCCGTGCTTCCCGAGTCCCGAGCCCCCAATCCCGAACCCCGTTTCTAAAACTGATGTAAGAACCGCACGTCATTCTTAAACAACTCACGAATATCTGCGATGCCGTGCCGTCGGGCGCAGATGCGTTCGATGCCTAGTCCGAAGGCGAAGCCGGTGAACTCCTCGGGGTCGTAGCCGACGGCGCGAAGCACGTTTGGATCGACCATACCCGCCCCGCCCATCTCGATCCACCCGTCGGCCCAACTCATGTCCACCTCGACGCTCGGCTCGGTGAAGGGAAAGAACGACGGCCGGAAACGGATGTGGACGTCGTCGGCGAAAGCGCTGCGGGCGAACAGCCGCAACGTACTCTTCAGATCGGCCATCGTCACGCCGCGGTCGACCAGTAGGCCCTCGATCTGATGGAACATCGGGTAGTGGGTGGCGTCGGCGGTGTCGGGGCGGTATACCCGGCCGCAAGAGATTATCCGCACCGGCGGCCGCATCCGCTCCATAGCCCGAATCTGCACGGTGCTTGTCTGGCTCCGCAGTAGGAAAGACGGGGAGACGGGGAGACAAGGAGACAAGGAGACAGGGAGACAGGGAGACGGGGAGGATGCTGTCGCCGCGATTTCTCCTTGTCTCCTTGTCTCCTTGTCTCCTTGTCTTTCTCCGCCGGCTGATCCTTGATCGAGATAGAAGTTTTCCAGCGGGTTACAGGCGGGATGGTCGGGTGGGATGTTCAACGCCTCGAAATTGTGCCACTGGTCTTCCACCTCCGGCCCGTCGACCACGCTGAATCCCAGCCGGCCCATGATCTCCTTTAGCTCCTCGATCGTTTGCGTGATCGGGTGCAGCCGGCCCAGCCGGCAGCAGTCGCCGGGGACCGTGGGATCGACGCATCGGGCGGTAGCCGCCGGACGCGACGCCGAGGCCAACCGCTCGATCGCCGTTTGGTGGGCCGACTCGATAGCTTGTTTGACTTCGTTGAACCGTTTGCCGGCGGCCGGCCGGTCGGCCTTGTCCACCTTGCCTAGCCCCTTCTGGACGGCCTTCAATCGACCGCTCTTGGCGCCGATAAATTGGACGCGGACGGTCTCCAACGCGGCCGCGTCGCCAGCCGCGCCGAAGGCGGCCGTCGCCTCGCCGAGCAAAACGTTCAGTTCGGTCAGGAAATCGGAAAGAGCCATGAGTGGAATGTAGAATGATGAATGATGAAGGATGAATGACTTGCCGTCGTCAATTCATCATTCTACATTCATCATTCATAATTATTCAGAACCGGCCTGTTTGACCAATTCCACGACCGCGTCGAAACCTTGCGGATCGGCGACGGCCATTTCGGCCAGCATCTTGCGGTCCAACTCGATGTTGGCCTTCTTCAGTCCGGCGATCAGTTCGCTGTAGCGGAGTCCGCGCTCGCGGACGGCGGCATTGATGCGGATGATCCACAGGCGGCGGAAGTCGCGTTTGCGGTTGCGGCGGTCGCGGTAGGCGAAGACGCCGGCACGGACCAGGCTTTCCTTGGCGGTCCTCATCAGCCGGCGACGGCCGCCGACGAATCCTTTGGCTTTCTTGAAGATGCGTTTTTTGGCCCGATTTCGGGCCGGACCCTTGGTGGTACGCATGGAAAGAATCTTTCGGTTTGCACGAGAGCCAGGCCCTGCCCGATGCGAAGGCAGCGTTCTTTAGCCCGTCCCGCTGGTGTATTTAATGTCGCACAGCCCGAGGGCGGCCGTGATGCAAGCCACCCTATCCTTGCACAGCCGAGGGCGGCCGTGCGACAAGCCATCTTAGTAGCTGTGCTTGCCCAGGACACGGCGAATCTTGACGGCCTCGACGTCGTTGACGGTCTTTGTGCCGCGCAGGTTCCGCTTCCGTTTGTGGCTCATTCGGGAGGCCAAGTGGCTGGTCCCGGCGCAGCGGTGCTTGACCTTTCCGGAGGCGGTCAGGCGGAATCGTTTTTTCGTCCCCTTATGGGTCTTCATTTTAGGCATGATCGGCTACCACTAATTCGATTCTGTTTTTCGATAGACCCGTTATTATACTTGAATCTCCACTCGGTGGAAGTGGGAAAAGACGGCTTCGCTAGAGTATTTGCCGCCGCGACAGGGGGGGATGGTGCCCACGCGGACATTCCGGGGTCATGCAATATGTGGCTGCCTTACTCGTATTGCAGCGCGATCAGCAGATTCAGCCGGGCGGCGCGTTCGGCGGGTAGCCATGCGGCGAGGATGATAACCACCATGCCCGTGACGAAGCAGATCACCAGCAGCGACGGATGCAGCGCGAAATCGACCGAGTATCCCAACACCGGCACCGTGCAGAGGTTTGTCACGTACGCGCCGATTATCCCGCCGCCCACGCCGAGGGTCAGGCCGACGAAGCCGATGATGACCGCTTGGGCGAGGATCGTTTTGCGGACTTGCCAGCGGGTCATGGCCACCACTCGCAGCAGGGCCAACTCGCGGGTCTGCTCCAGCACGTTCATCGTCAGCGTGTTGGCGATGCCGAACGAACCGACGATGAATCCCAGCGCCAGCAATCCCCATAGGCTGGCGATCACGCCGGTCATCAGGTTGTTGAGCCGCTTGCGGAGGTCGGCGAAGGAATGGAGCATCAAGCCCGACTTGTCGCAGATCGGTTTAAGCTGTTCGCGGACGTGGTCGATTTCGCCCGGTTTCGCGTTGAGGATGAAGGTATCCACGTCGTCGATGTTCATCATGCGTCGGGCGGACTTGCCTTGCATGTAGATCATCTTTCCGCCGGCCAGATAGGCGGTGGCGGTGGCGGCCACGGTGAGTTTTTTCGGGCTTTTGCCGGTCTTGATGGTAATTGTGTCGCCGACGCGGGTGTTTGTGCGGTTGGCCAGCACCGTGCCGATCACTACTTCGCCCTTGGCCAAGCGCTCTCGCACTTCTTGCGGGTTTCCCTCTTTCAGGGCCAGCGGCAATTCTCCCTCGTTGTTGAAATCGCGGATGAACATCGTCACGTACATCTTGTCGCCGTCCGGGCCGGCGGTTTCGATCGACGTGTTGATGGTGCTGATGCTTTCGACGTTGGCGATCCCTTCGATGGCGCGGAATTGATCGCCGAGCGATTCGGGCATGGGTGGGGACTGGCCGGATTGCAGGTCGGGGTTCATGCGGCGAATGATGAAATCACCCTGAAACGTCTTGGCCTGCCACGTGCGAATGTCGTCCACGTTGTTGAGGATGGTGGTTCCCAGGCTGATGGCGGTGCTGACGGCGGCGTAGAGCAGCCCGACGGTCAGTGTGGTTCGCACCATGCGGCGGAGAATTTGCCGTTGAGCGATTTTTCCTGCCGTGCGAAAAATGGGGTGCAAAATCCAAGCCGCCAGCCGCGTCATAGGGCCGAGCACAATTGGCACCAGCAGCACGAAGACGGGGGTGGAAACCGCGCCGACATAGACCGTAAGCCCGACCGGCAGATAGCCGGTGATGCATGCGGCCAGTAAGGAGCCGGTAAGCAGAAAAGCCGACAAGCTGAACAGGACGTACCACGGCGAGATACGGTTCCGTTCCGGCGAAGGAATGAAGCGCATGCTCTCCAGCGGCGAAATCCGGCTGGCGATCCAGGTGGGGATAAACATTGCCAGCAACGAGATACTTGGGCCGAGGAAAGCGGCCAGGATGAACGTGTTGGGGGTGATTTGCAGCGGCGGCATGGGCGTCGAATAGACGCGGCTCATCGCATCGGTCAAGAGGTACGCGCCACCCAGACCCAACAGCGAACCGAGGACCGTGCCCACGAGGCCCATCGCCAAACCTTCCAGCAGCAACATCCGCATGATCTGTTTGCGCGTGGCGCCTACTGCCCGCAGCACGGCCAGTTGCCGACGCCGCTCGCTGACGTTCATCAAGTAAGTATTGAAGATCGTGAACAGCCCGAGGATGATCATCAGCACGTAGGCGACGTCCAGGCCGCTTTCGGCGGCTTGCATCGTTTCCCTGGCGAAGTGCGCGCGGGCCATCGGCGAGCGGACGGTAAGACCAACGGGCAGGATGCCGGCGATATCGGCCTGTACGGCTTTTTCGTCGGCCGTATCGGTCAGCACGATGCTGGCCATATTGATGTGGCCGAGGCCCTTTTTGGCGAAGAAGTGTTCGGCGGTTTGAAGGGGGAGGAAGATGACTCCGCCGTGGTTGAAATTGGCGGCGCCCTGCGGAGAGAGCAAACCGATGATGCGGAAATTCTTTACTCCGCCGCTTAGTCCGCCGCGCGAGGTGCCCAGCTTTACTTTGTCTCCAATTTTGACGCCCAGGCCACGGGCGAAACCGGTCTCCAGCAGGGCGTCGTATTTCTTGCTGTTCTCGCCGAAATACTCCCCTTCCTGCAAATCGTAATCGCGCACCGCTTCGTCTTGCGTCAGGTCGATACCCATAATCAGCAAGCGAACCCTGGCGTCCTTGTACCAGAGCGTCGATACTTTTTGCACGCTGGGTATTGCCGCCTTCACATCCGGCACTTGCCGGATACGATTGACGATCTCATCGGGAAAGAAGCTGCCGTCCTCGGCAACCACCTCGAACGCCGCACGGCCGGCCATCCCCTCGTACATGGTCTGGTACGCCTGATGGGTGGTGGTCGTGCCGATGTCTACCGCCACCATTGCCGCCACACCGATGACGATGCTCAGCAGTGTGAGCGTCGCCCGGCCGGGACGGTTCTTTATCTCGCGGAGAGTGAACTTCCAAAGGATCATAATGGTTCCTCGTTCCCGCGCTCCGCGCGGGAACGTTTTCTTGCCCACAAATCGCGGAGAACGCAAAGCGCCCAGCCGCGCGTTCCCACGCGGAGCGTGGAAACGAGGCCCCGGCCGAAAATTGCCGGGCTAAACGGTTTTCTTAAACAAACAGCTTCGCACGGGCTGAGCTTGAGGAAGCGGGTTGACGGCGTCGGGATGTCCGTTGCTTTCCTCCAGTCCGTCGCGCAACCGTATCAACCGATCCGCCTGCGCAGCCACGTTGGCGTCGTGAGTGACCATCACGATCGTCTGTTCCTCGCGAGTGACCAGTTTTCGCAGCAAGGCCGTGACTTGGCGGCCGTTGGCGCTGTCGAGATTGCCGGTCGGCTCGTCGGCCAACAGCAGCGCCGGCCGCATGACCAAGGCCCGGGCGACGGCTACCCGCTGCTGCTCTCCGCCCGACATTGTGCTCGGCACGTGGTTGCGGCGGTGCGTCATGCCGACCAGCCGGAGCGTGTCGACGGCCCTGCGGCGGGCTTCCGCGCTCGGCATCCCGCCCAATTCCAGCGGCAAGGCCACGTTCTCTTCCGCCGTAAAAGCCGGCAGCAGATTGAACGATTGGAATATGAATCCCATTCGCTCACGGCGGATGATAGTCCGCTGGTCGTCGTTCATCGTGGCCAGATCGACGCCTTCGAGCAACACCTGTCCGCTGCTGGGCGTTTCCACGCCGCCGAGGATATGCAGCAGGGTGCTCTTGCCCGAGCCGGATGGTCCCATGATCGCCAGCAACTCGCCTTTGCGGACCTGAAGGTCCACGCCCCGCAAGGCGTGAACGCATACTTCACCCTCGATGCCGTAGTCTTTTTTCAAGCCGCGGGTTTCGAGAATGTACATGGGCAGTTTCTCGGCAGGGGTGGTCGGGCGACGCTCGCCGAATATCCTGCGTGTCGCTTTCCTTCGTGGTTTCACCTTGAATGCCGCGCGGGCTTCTTCGATCAGTAAACTCGGACACGGAACGTCCGTGGGCCACGGACGCAACCCGGGTCGGCGCGCCGTCATCGTGTTCGATAGACTCTTCATCATACTGCTGCTGGGAATGCTGGGCAAGCGGCCCTTATGCCGGGGGGTAAGAGATGGGAACCAAAAACGATACCGCGACCCTTGCCGCTTGGGTCGCAGTCCGATCCTATGCTTAGTGTCGGTTATAACTGCCGTGGGAGTAGAGATTGTCGGCGTAATTATTTTATGGTGATAAGCTTTGCCGACAGGGCGGACTTTGCGGCCAGCGGCAGCGAGCAATCGCTTTAGAGTCCGATCGGCCGTGCCGATGGAACAACGATCGATTGCCGCGATCTCTATTTTTGTGGTTGGGCCTGTTGCGCCTGCGGCGGTTGGGCCTGTTGCGGCTGAGCCTTTTCTAGTTGCTCCAACAGCGACCGGGCCTCCTCTCGCTGAGAAAACGGCGCTGCGCTCTGCGCCGCGCTTTGCAGCAATCGCATGGCGTCCGCGTCGCGCCCGCGGTCGGCCAATACACGGGCCAGATAGTAAGCCGTCTCGGCGCTGAAGGTCCCGCCGGAGATCGCTTTCCGTAGCGAAGCCTCGGCGTCTTGTAATCGGCCAAGCTTGTAGAGCACCCAGCCGTAGGTTGAATAAGCGTCGCCCAGTCGCGGAAATTGTTTGACGTTGTTTTCCGCGTATTCCAGCGCGCGGCGCCGCTTCGCTTCGTCCTTTTGCTCGACCAACGCCAGCGCCAGGTTGTTGCTGGCGGCGAAGTCCTTGGGCGATTGCAGATGGGCCGACTCGAAGTACAACTCGGCCGTCTTGTAATCCTTCTGGAACAGGGCGATTATGCCGCGGAGGATTTTGGCCTGGTAGTAATTCGGGTCGAGTTGCAAGGCGGCGGCCGCCTGTTTCTCGGCCTCCTCGAGCTGGCCGGTTTCCCATGCCCACTGGGCGGCGACCAGCCGGGCCTGGGGATTCTTCGGCGCGGCGGTCAACGCGGCAACGAGCCATTTTTTGGCGTTCTCCTGGTCGCCCGAGCGAGCGAACCATTGGGCCAAAACGGCCTCTGGCGGCAACATGTCGGCGTTGATTTTGGCCGCTTCCTTGAGCCTCTCCAAGGCCCCCTGCACGTCCTTTTCCTTGAACTGGCATTGGGCAAGCCGCAGCAAGGCCGCGGCATTTTTCGGATCCAGTTTCAACCAGGCATCGAGTTGCTTCCGTGCCTCGGCCCAGTCTCCGTGTGCCTCGGCCGTTGCCGCCAAGCCGCCGTAAAGCTGCGGCATCATCGAATCCTTCCGCTTGGCGCTCCCCTTCCATTGCGCCAGCAGACTCTCGGCCTTCTCGAATAGCAGCCGGGCCTCGGCGGTGCGCCGCTCGCGCATGGCGATGTCGCCCATGATAAGGTATGCCTGTGGATCGTTGGGCGCGTCGACAACCGCCTGCTCCAACGCGCTCCGCACTCCCGCCGGAACGTTGGTCTGGGCGAAAAATTGGGCCATGATGACATGGGGAGGCGGCAGATCGGGATCCTTCTTGACGGCCTCCTTCAACAGCTTAATCGTGCTCGTGTAATCGCGCTTCTGAAAAAGTTCCGCCGCGTCGGCCAGCTCTTTCATTTGCACCGGGGTTTCGGAAGCGGTTCCGAGGCTGCCTGGGGCGATCGGCTCCGCGGCCGATTCCGACGTCGTGCAAGCGACGCAGGCGGCAACGGCGGCGAACAGTAGGGTGCGTATCATGGTAATGACGGTTCCTTTGTCAACATGGAAAATGGAAAGCGGAGAAATAGAAGCGACTATACCCCGCGCAATCGTACGCGGGACCGATTGCATAAGTGTAGCCTACGGCCGATGGTTCCGCCGGGCAAGGCCCCCGATTTGGCCTCGAAAATCTCGTGCCGACGCCTGCCGTGTGTGTCGTGGCGCGTGAGGCGGCGGTGTGCAACTTTCGCGCATCCGGCACGGCGACGAAACCGTCAGAACCGCATCCCTATCGCGGGGGGCGTGGCTCTCTCGCCGTGACATTAGTACAATGCCCTCTATTGAACTTTGCACCCGTATCTCAAATCTCAACAGGAGACTTCACGATGACGAAGACAATTGTGCGGCGGCTGGCCTGCTGGACATTGTTGGGTTGCCTGGCGTTTGCCGTGACAACCGTGGCGCAACCGGTCTTAAGTGCGGAGGACAAGGCCCCCGCAAAACCGACAACAAAGAAAAAGGAACAAGCGAAAGTCAAAAAGGGCCGCCATCGCTTGCCGCACTACTTCAGAGACGTGGTCGGCGACGAACAACGCGAGAAGATTTACAAAATCCAAGACGAGTATCGGCCGAAGATCGAGGCGTTGCGGACGGAGTTGAAGGCGTTGCGCAAAGAGCGAGACGAGAAAATCGAGGCCGTGTTGACCCCCGAGCAGAAACGGCAGATCGATGAGGCTCGGGTCAAGGCAAAGGCCAAGCGAAAAGCCAACAAGCCGAGACCTAGAAAACCGGACGATAAATCCACCGGCAATTGAGGATCGGAATAATTGCTTATACAGCGAGCGGCTTGAAGTGCAACATTCTTTTCCATCCGATAAGAAGGTTGTATTACTTTCCGTGCAACGTATAAACACCCCGCGACTGCGGTCGTGGGGGGACGCGAAACGCCGTCATCCACCCCCGCGACCGCAGTCGCGGGGCGTTTTCTTCTGTTGCATTGGAACTCTCTGACACTCAACAGACGAGCATGCAATTTCCTAGCTGAGCGACACCACGCGGCGGCGGCCGTCTTCCTCGATGTCGATTTTGTTCTCTCGGGCGAGCCAGCCAAGGGCCAGCATTACCGCGTCGCGGGGTTCGCCCATGCCCTTAACCAATTTAGCCATGGTCATTGGGCCGTTTTTCGAGAGGGTCCGCCAGATCATGCCGGCCGTCTCGCCAATGCTCGTCAAACACGGAACGGGAGTTTTTTTTGCCATGTGACCACCTCGATTTTAAGATGGGGGCCTGTTGTGCAGGCAAAAACGTAACTTACGGCGATTATAGCGAATCCTTCAGAAAAGTATAGGTTGTATACACATCATAGGGAAACCAAAAACTCCGTGGGCTTGGCATGCATACGGGTTAGAATCTATCTCAAAATGTGGCACAGCCGCCCTCGGCTGTGAAATTCGCTCATCACAGCCGAGGGCGGCTGTGCCACAAAAGAGGTTATGAGATAGCCTCTTAGTCTTCCCCGGTTCCCAACTCGCTCAACAGGCTCGTTGTCATGGCCCTAAACACGCTTTCGACTTGCTCGAACTCCCGGTCCTCGGCCTGACAGAAGATCGTATAGGTAGACTGGGCAGTTTGCAGACTGCGGATCCGGGCCGTATTGGTCAGGTCCAGGCAGCAGAAAGCCAAGTTGTAGCCTAGCAATTCATGGCCGGCCACAGTTTCGCGGGCCATTTCGGCCTCCAGCCCCTCGTATTCTTGTTTCATGGCCTCGACTACGGCGACGACCAGTTTGTCCGGCTCGGCTGAACCGGAGTGAATCGCCACCGACCAGAATGCCCCGCCGGGACTGTAGACCGTAACCGTGTGTCGGCCGAGTATGGCGTCGGCGTCGTCGAGCGTCCAGTTGTCGGGATACTGGAACGAGATTCCCATACTGTTGAATCGTGCCGGCATGATGATGTTTTTGCGTGTATGGCGGCTTTGTGATTGACGACGGCCAATGGGCGTGCCACCAAAAACCTATGGCCATCGTAACAAACGCTCCGAATGCTGAAAACCGGGAGGCATTTGGCCAAATCGGGATGGTTCCATTGCGCCCGTTTTGCTAGGCTTCCGGGTTGTTTTCCGCGGCCGCAGCGAAAAAACCCGGCCCGATCCCTAATCATGCGACATATCCTTCTCGGAACAAGCCCTGTCTTGCTGTTGGCATTGCTATCGGTCGGCTGCCGATTGCCGGGCCGGGAGGGACCGGTGCCGCAGTCGTTGGCCGATTGCCGGCGGCTTTCGCAGCGGGGGGTGGCGGCGCTGGAGCGAGGCCAGCAGCAGACCGCCGAAACGATGTTGGCCCAGGCCGTGACCGCCTGTCCGGTCGATGCCGAGGCCCGACGTTACTATGCCGAATCGCTCTGGCAGCGCGGGGCACGGCCGGAAGCAATTGCACAGATAGAAGAGGCCGTCCGGCTGGACGAAGAAGACGCATCGCTTTGGGGCCGATTGGCGGAGATGTATTTGGCCGACGGCCGCTCGGAGCTTGCCCGCGAGAGCGCCGAACGGGCGATCGATCTAGATCCGAAATTGCCGGGGGCCTGGGCCATCCGCGGCGGCACGATGCTGTCGCTCGGACACCCGCGCCAAGCATTGGCCGATTACCTCCGCGCCCTGGGACATGCACCAAACGACCGCGCAATTCTCTTGGCGGTTGCCGAGTTGTATCGCCAATTGGACCAGCCGCGCCGCGCGCTTCAAACCCTGCAAGGACTGGCCGAAACATACTCGCCCGGCGAGGAGCCGGGTCAGGTGCTTTATCTCACTGGCTTGGCCTACGTCGCCGTGGGACGGTGCGACGACGGCGCGGCGAGTCTGGCGGCCGCCGTGATGCGCGGTCAACCGACCCCGGAGATGTATTACCGGCTGGGAGAGGCCCAATTGCTGGCCGGCCGTCCCGTGGAGGCGGCAGCCGCGGCGCGGCAAGCGTTGGCAATGCAACCGAACTATCAGCCCGGCCGAGAATTGCTCCAACGCATAGAAGTTGCCCGGCGGTCGCAGGG
>JAUWPQ010000287.1 GCA_030611515.1 Planctomycetota bacterium
TGCTGGTGCTGGTCGTGGCGATCCTTTCCAGCACCGGACTGGTGGCCACCTACGCCTACCGCAATCTGGTCAACAGCCTGAGTTGGCGCGTGAGCGAGTTGCCGCTGGCGGCGGAACTCAGCACCCACGTGAGCGATCTGCGGATCACCGTCGGAGAATTGCGCGGGCTGCGAATAAACACTTTCCCCGACACCGATCACGATCTCGTGCCGATGCGGGTGCGGATGGCACGCGACCAGTTTCGCGGCCAGTTGGACGAGGTCGATCGGACGCTGGAGCGATATCGGGACCAACTGGCCGGCGAAGCGCGGGCCGATCCGCGCATGTCCGACCACCAGCGCGAGCGTGAGACGGTCCGCAAGATCGAGGCCCAACTGGAGCGCATCCGCACGGCCAACCACGACGAGGACTGGATGCTCGACAACGTCAAGATCGGCTGGCTGGACGTGGAGTTGGAACAGTTGCAGGTTCTCGCCTCGGAATTGCCCAGCCACTTACACTCGAAGCTGGCCGGCTTTTCCCACGAAGTACGCGGACAGTATAGGGTGTTGATCGTCAGCGCGTGGACGGCCACCGTGTCGGCCGTGCTGCTTTTCCTTTTGTTCATGCGGCTGTCCTATCGCTGGGTCTTCCGGCCGTTGCGGATGCTGATCGCCGGTTCGCGTCGGGTGGCCGCCGGCGAGTTCAGCTACCGTATTCGGCTCGACACCGAGGACGAGATGGCCGAGTTGGCCAAGGCCATGAACGACATGACCGCCCGGTTTCAGGAAATCCGCGACGACCTGGACCGTCAGGTGCGGGTGCGCACCAAGCAGGTGGTCCGCAGCGAGCAGTTGGCCAGCGTGGGCTTCCTGGCCGCCGGAGTCGCCCACGAAATCAACAACCCGTTGGCCTCTATCGCTATATGCGCCGAATCGTTGGAGGGCCGCCTCCAAACCGCGCTCGACGAAAACGATCCGCAGGGGGAAAAGGGGACAGGTCCGCTTTGCCGGAACGGCCCGGAGGGTGCTTCGCACAAAGCGGACCTGTCCCCCTTTCTTCACTATCTGCGGATGATCCAAACCGAGGCCTTCCGCTGCAAGGGGATCACCGAAAAATTGTTGGACTTCTCCCGCATCGGACCGGGCAAACGCGAAGAGACCGAGTTGGGAGAGTTGGTCCGCGGCGTAATCGACATGATCGGCCACTTGGGCAAGTACCAACGGAAGCACGTCGAGTTCGACCCCGCCGGACCGGTGCCGGCGAAGGTGAATCCGCAGGAGATCAAGCAGATTGTGTTGAATCTGTTGAGCAATGCCCTGGACAGTTCGGCCGACGGCGGCACGGTTCGCGTCGGGTTGGAGACCCGCGAGGGCTACGCCGTGCTGACGGTCTCCGACGACGGGTGCGGCATGACGCCCGAGGTGTTGGAACACGTCTTCGAGCCGTTCTTCACCCGCCGTCGAGGCGGCCAAGGCATCGGATTGGGGTTATCCATCACTTATCGAATCATCGCCGATCACGGCGGTGAAATTGAAGCCCAGAGCGCCGGCGCGGGCCGCGGATCGACGTTCCGCATCCGCCTGCCGCTGGCGGCTTCCAGGAAGGAGAGCGACGATTATTTCCACTCCCGAGCCGCATAAGAGACTGAAGCTGTTGTTCGCCGACGACGAGAAATCGTTGCAGGAGTTGATGCGTCTTGAGTTGCCGCGGATGGGTCACGAGGCGACGATCTGTCCCGACGGCGCGACCGCCGTGGCCGCCTTGGACCGCAACACCTACGATTGCATCCTGGTCGACCTGGACATGCCCGGCTGCAACGGCATCGAGGTGATCGCCCGGGCGAAACAGCTTTCGCCCGACACCGAGGCCGTGGTTCTGACGGGCAAGTCGTCGCTGGAGACGGCCGTCGCCGCACTGCGACACGGAGCGTTCGACTACCTTACGAAACCGTGCAAACTGGTCGATCTCGAGGCCGTCTTGCGGCGCGTGGCCGAGAAGCGCGAGTTGACCTACAAATATCGGGCGATCAAACAGCGGCTCAAGCGGATCGAGGGGGCGGTGGACCTGATCGGCCGGTCGGAGGGAATGAGGCAGGTTTTCCGGCTGGTGGAAAAAGTCGCCCCGACCAACTCGACCGTGCTGATCCAGGGCGAGACCGGAACCGGAAAGGAACTGGTCGCCCGCGCGGTCTACGACCAAAGCCTTCGGGCGGAAATGCCGCTGGTCCCGGTCAACTGCGGCGCGCTGCCCGAGAATCTGATCGAAAGCGAGTTGTTCGGCCATCGCAAGGGGTCTTTTACCGGGGCCGACGACCATCGCACCGGACTGTTGCAGGTGGCCAACGGCGGCACCCTGTTTCTCGACGAAATCGGCGAGTTGCCCAAGTCGATGCAGGCGAAGCTGCTGCGGTTCCTCGAAAACGGGGAGGTCCGCCGAGTGGGCGACAACGAGGCGTCGATCTGCGACGTGCGGGTGATCTGCGCCACCAACCGCGACCTGACCGCGATGGTCGCCGACGGCGAATTCCGCGAGGACCTTTGGTTCCGCATCAACACCTTCGAGATACCGTTGCCGCCGTTGCGGGAACGGATCGACGACATTCCGTTGTTGGCCCGGCATCTGGCGGCGCGGTTCGGCGCGCCGCGGGGAAGCGAGGACGCGGTCTTTTCACCCGACGTGCTCGACGCGCTCACCGGACACACGTGGCCCGGCAACGTCCGCGAGTTGGCCAACGTGATCGAACACGCGATGATCCTTTGCGACTCGCCGCCGATAAAGCTGGAACATCTGCCGCGACGGTTCTTTGCCCAGGGGACGGCCGTCTCCGTCGCCCGATCCGCGGAGACGTTGAATCTCCGCGAACTGGAGACCCTCGCGATCCACGAGGCGCTCGACCGTCACCAGGGCAACAAGTCCAAGGCCGTCGAGGAACTTGGCATCAGCTTGAAAACACTCTACAACAAGCTAAACCAGGAGAGCAGGGAACACGTGGCGTAACCCAGCCCATAAAGCCGCGACCGGACACTGGGTGCCACTGCTGGCTTGTCCAGCAGTGCATGGAAGAAACTCCCGGAACAACACTGCTGGACAAGCCAGCAGTGGCACCCTTTTTCAACGGGCGGCTATATGGCGTCGCGGGTTCGGGGAACTTCGTTCGATCCCGAACGGGCGAAAACCACTTGAAACAGTTGCAGCCCGCCGGTGCTGAACGCCGCGATCGAGCCGGACAGATAAAGCCGCCAGGCACGGACGAACCGCTCGTCGAACATTTCCGCCACCCGCCCGGCCGACGCCTCGAAACGATCCAACCACCGGCGAAGCGTTTCGGCGTAGTGCAGCCGCAGATTTTCCACGTCGAGGACGGAGAAGCCCGGCGTCTCGAAGATGTCCATCATTTCCCGTAGCGTGGGCGGATACGCGCCGGGGAAGATGCGGCGCTCGATCCAGGGGTTGGTCTCGCAGGAGCGGTCTTGCCCGATCGACTGGATCAATCCGCGGCCTCCGTCGTTCAGGCAACGCTCGGCCACGCGGCCGAACTCGCGGTAATGGGCCGCGCCGACGTGCTCCAACATACCCAGCGAGACCAGCGCGTCGAACCGGCCGGCGGCGTTGCGATAGTCGTCCTCGACGAACTCCACGCGGGAGTCGAGCCCCTCGGCTTTCGCCCGGCGGCGGGCAAATTGAACCTGCTCCCTCGATATGTTGTACGACTTGACGTTAACGCCGTAGTCGCGGGCCAGCAGCAGTCCCAGCGCGCCCCAGCCGCCGCCGATCTCGACGACCGTCTCTCCGGGGCGCAGCCAGAGTTTCCGGCAAACGTAGTCCAGCTTCGCCCGCTGCGCCTCTTCGAGCGTCATCGACGGCGAGGGAAAATACGCGCCGCTGTAGACCATCTCGTCGTCGAGCCACAGCCGGTAGAAATCGTTGCCCAGATCATAGTGGCGATGGATGTTTCGGCGTGCGCCGCGGACGGTGTTTGCCGCGGCGCGATGCAGCCGGCGCAGCAGCGAGGAAGGGACGAGGCTCCCCGAGCGACCCGCTGCCGAGCGCATGCGATTGATCGTTTCCAAAAAAGCGACCAAATCGCCTTCCACCACGAGCCGGCCGTCGCTGTAGGCCTCGCCGAACCGATAGTTCGGATCGAGCAGCACCTTCCAAAAAGTAGCACGATCTCGCAGAACGACGCGGGCCGGCGGCGGGGCGCCGCTGGCGGCGATCTCTTCGCCGTTCCAAAGCACGAGCCGCAACGGCGGGGAGCCGACCGCGCGGAGCAGATAACGGGCAAGAAGCCGCTCGAGGCCCGATACCCGACGGCCACTCGCCGCGATTGGTTTCGACCGGGCCGGAACGAACCGCCTTGATGGCCGTTTTCCGGTCGATGGAATATTCGCTGGAGACATTGGGGACACCTCCGAAAAAAGAAATGCGGAGCCCAAACCTCACAAAACGAACGATTTGAGTATATTCTACTCTTTTCGCGCATCCGTACAATAGTCGCGGGCATGAATTGTCACAACGCCGCTGGTGGTATACCATTATCCGTGGCGGTTGTGCGAACGGGTAGAACATTAATTGTGTAGCGGGGGGGGGGGGGGGCCGCCCGGTAGGGTCTTTGTCAAAGCGCCCCCCCCCCCCCCCCCCCCAGCCCTCAAC
>JAUWPQ010000027.1 GCA_030611515.1 Planctomycetota bacterium
AACTTGTCGTCGTCCGGGTCGCGGCAGACTTGTTGAGGAAGCGGAGGCGCATCGACGATGATCGACTTAACCGTAAGCAAGTCCAGCATGGGATAAATGTCAACGTCGGAGAATTCCTCGGCAAGCTCCTCGCCCACGCGACGGTATTCGTCGAGGATGTCCAGAGACAGAACGATTCGGACAATGCCCCGTCGCCAAGCATCAAGAATCGAGTAAGGCGGGCCGGTGAAAAACACCCCGGAAACGAAGACGTTCGTATCGACGACGATCCTCATTTCCGGCCCCTGACGGCGGTGACGGCGTTTCGCACGTCGGCGCGGCGAAGGCCCGCTGTTTTTGCTTGCTGTCGGGCCTTTTTCACCAGCGAGTCAAACTCTTTGATCGAAGGTCTGGCGATGCCCTTGAGGACAACTACGCCTCTCTCCGCCACCACCACGAAACGATCACCGGCTTTTAGCCCCAGGTCGTTGCGAACGTTCTCCGGGATGACGACTTGACCTCTGGAAGACATTTTTGTTGTGGTGAGCGTAGACATGGAAGACCCCTCATTGCGATTGTTATCTTACCAGTAAGATTATACCATACTGGCACCGGCGGAACAAGCAGTCGTGCTCGGGCGGCGAGTTACTTCTTTTCCCGCCGATATAAAACGGAGAGTCCGAGCAACGCCAACGCCGCCAGGGCGACGACGCCGGCCAGGTATCTCGGCAGCCGGGCGGGATGCGCGGGGCGACAGTCCAACGACAGCGTCGTGCCGCCGTCGGCCGACTCGTATTGGAACACGGTCCGTTGCGAACCGCCGATGGTGCGTCGCAAAACGTCGGCGGGCTTCCAGGGATCGGCGGCCGCGGCGCCTTGCGGGTCGGAGACCAGCCATCCGGCCGGTACGCCGACGGTCCAACGGGTCCGACGCACCGGCATGTCCGCCAACGTCGGCGCGTCGAAGCGGACCCGACCGGCGCGATCCGCCTCGGGCAACAGTCCGCAAAAAACCACCTCGATCCGTTGCGGCTCGTCGGCCGAGGCCAACGACAGCCGCCAGAGGTTATCGTCGATCCGCCGCGGCAAGGCCGGCATGCCCGCGACCGTCGCCTGGATCAACTCGCAGCCGTCGGGCAGACGCAGGGACCGCTGCGCGACTCCGCCCGGCTCGATCTCCAGCACCGCCGCGCCGCGCAGACGGCCGTCGGACTGCCACGCCAGCGCTACGTCTGCCAGCCGGACAGAGCCGGCGACGCCCACGACGGCGACCGAATCCAGACTCGCCCGATATTGCTTGCCCGATACCTCGTAGCAACAAGTTGCAGGAGGCGATTTAGCGGCCCGTTGAAAAAGGGTGCCACTGCTGGCTTGCCCAGCAGTGCGGGGAGAAACACCCGGGGAAACACTGCTGGACAAGCCAGCAGTGCCACCCTCCACGGATTTCAGTCCGCGGGTCCACCAACGATAGGTTCGGTTTCCGTTTTGGCTGGGCAGGACGATCCGTCGTTTCAGTTTGTCGATTCCCAAGAGTCGGAGGTCAGGGACACTGGGCCGGTCGCCGGGGGCCAATTCCAGCGGCCCGGAAATGGCGAACGTGAAATCGGCGGAGACCGCCTCGCGCGGTCGGAAGACGATGCACCGGCCCTCGCCCGGCACGTCGCGGACCTGCAACACCCCCGGCTTGTCGGCCTCGTAGGGTCCGTTCCAGGGCGCGGGCGCATGGATGCGAATCTCATCGAGCAGCCCGTCGCCAACCGTCAGGCGGAACTCGGCCCGGGCGGACCACCGGCGGCCGTCGTCTTGCATTCGCACTACTTGCTCGGCGCCGACCTTGGGGCGGTTGGGCCGCAAGAGAACGGCGGCCGGCGGCCGGCCCACGCCATCCCAGCGGATGGTCCGCACTAGGCGTCCGAGATCGAGCGGGCAGGCGGTTTTCGCCGCATCCGGGGCGGCGGGAGAAATGTCGTCCAGAATCAGTTGTTCCCCCTCCTCGCCTTGAACTTCCAGCAACACGGCCGGCCGTCTGAACAACCGGATCGTCGCCGAGCGAAGTTCGCACCGCCCGACGCGCATCGCCGGCAACGGCCACTGCCGACCCGTGCCGATCGGCAGCCATCCGCGGAGGGCCAATTTTTGCGTCCCGGATGCGGGGCCGCCGAGAAAGATCGTGATCGTTCCCTCGTCGTCCCGCGACCAGCGCTGAACGCGCTCGATGTCGTCTTCGAGCACCGAGACGCTTTCGACTTCCAGTTCCTTCGGCGCCGTCAGCCGATGCTGGAAAACGTAGCCCGAGGCGACCGAGAGCGAGGCGTCGAACAACACGCCCACGCGGTCCTCGTCGAAGCTGAGGGTCAAGTTCTGATCGACCGTGCCGCGCGGTTGGTGGGGGCGGGTCGAGAGGGTCCAGCCGGCCTGACCCTCGGCCAGACGGAAGGCGGCCTGGGGCGTCGAGTCGGCCTCACCCCAAGCCTGGAGAAAGTCGGCGACGGCCACCGGCTCGAGCGGTTCGTCTAGTTGTTGGTCGTGATCCAGCGACGGATCGACACTAAAGGCGGCCCAATTTCTGACCGGTTGAAAATCGAGCAGTTCGATTTTCGGCAAGGGTACGTTGCCCACGCCCGAGGCCCCGCCGAGCAGAAGCGTGGCTTCCAAGGTCGCTTCGTCCGAGATCGGACGAGACCAGCGGAAGGTGATCGGCCGGACGTTTCCCGACTCCGCTCCGACCTGTGCGACAGGCGGATCTTCGCCCGCCAGCGGTAGCAGCCGCAGCCTGGGATCGACGGCCAATCGAACTTGCTGAATTCGCCCCTCGACCGAGTGAAACTTGAACTTGACCTCGATCAGCACCGAACCGGGTTGGACCTTCAACCACACCAATTGTTCGACCTCGACGGCTGGACCGGCGCCGCCGGGCGCCAGATCCTCTTGCCAGCGGACGGACAACCGGTCGGCCGGGCCAAGTTCGGCCTTCAACAGCCGCGATCCTTCGCCGAGGAGAACGCCGCCGCGGGCCGAGGGGACTTCCACCGGCGGCGCGCCGTCGGGTAGCGTCAGCTCCAGCCGCGCCGCGGGGACGCGGGGGATGGGTAGATCGAAGCCGCCCGAGACCCCGTCGTTGTGCATCGTCGGCCGCAAGGAAAGCTCCAAGCGGTATTGGCCCGGCTCGGCTATCTCGACCACCAAGACGGCGGCGTCCGACTCGCCGTGCGGCTCGATCGGCCGGCCGTCCAGCAGCGAGCTGCCGGAGAGGAAGGCCGCGCCCTCGGCGCGAAGCGGCAGACGAACTAGAACGCCAGGCTCGAACACGCGCAGATCGTATTGGGCCCGCAGATTCCCCGCCGCCATTCGCCCGGCGGCGCCCTCGCGGGTCAGATCGCCCCGATAGGTTGCCCCGAGTATCATCCATGCCGGCGGTTTCCCGGCCGCCGCCGCGTGGCGATGCAACTCCTGATAGAACCGTTCGGGTACGTACACCTTCCCGCCGACGGGTTTGCGCCGCGCGTCGATGGGCACGAAGACCCGGTATGCCGGCGCGGCGGCCGAAGGAAATTTTATACGTCGCACGGGAAGTAGTGAAACATTCTTCTCGGATGGAAAAGATTGTTGCACTTCCAGCCGTTCTCCGTATAGCGACTCCGCCTCGATCCCTTTCGGCCCGTCGGCGCAGAACGCCAGGCCGCATCCGAAAATCGCAAACGGCACGGCGAGAAAAAACAACCCCAGCGGCGAAGCCATCGAAACCGTGCTGTCGGAATGATCGCGTAGATGTCGAAGTTGCACCGGGTGGATTTCCCGCACTGGACGACGAATCCACCGCCACGCCAGGCAGAAGACCGCCCCCAGCGCGCCGCCCCACGCCAACGGGACATACTCGCCGGGCACAACCATCGCCGCGGCGGCGAACAGACCCAACGCCGCCAACGGCAAATACACCCCGCCCTTTTTCAACGGTCCGTTAGCAGATTGTTGAAAAAGGGTGCCACTGCTGGCTTGCCCAGCAGTGCAGGGAGAAACACCCGAGAAAACACTGCTGGACAAGCCAGCAGTGGCACCCGAAATTCCCGAAACCGACTTTTTCAACTGGCTGTTAGGCTTCCAGCATCCAGCGGCGGCGACCAGCAGAAACGCGACGACGCCGAACAGCCGCATCGAATCGCGGCGCGCGTATCTCAACGTCGTCGGCGACGAGTCCGAAACATCCATCCGCCACGCGGTCCAGCCTTGCGGCACAGCCGCCGTCGACGCGCTGGCCCGTGGATCGGCGCTTTCATAGCCCGGCGGAAGACGCACGGTCCAATTCCGCGCCAGTACCGGCAGATCGGGTTCGGGCGGCGCGGCGCTCAACGTGCCGACGATGCCCAATCGCGGCTCGACGGTCGTCCATTCGACGGCCACGCGCGGATACTTCCGTTCGGCCGGAAGCTCGACCGACACCAACCGTTGCCGGCCGCGTTCGACCACTTGCCACGTAACTGCGTCGCCGCCGACCCAAACACCGTGGATATTCTCGCGGTCGGTTCCGGGCGGCAGCGTCAACTCGAGCCGGCGGCGGCCGACGCTTTGCATTTCGTATGTGGCGAGGTGCCGCGCCGTCGCGCCGTGTTGATACCACGATTCCAGCCGCAGGTTCCACACCCAAGCCGACGTCACGGCCGGATCGTTTGCCTCGGAAATCCGGATTGCCGTTTCTTTCCACCGGCCGACGTCCTCGACCGGATCGTAACGATACGCGCCTCGGATGGTTTGCACCCGTTCGGGCGGGGGCGATTCGGGAAGAATCGGTTGCAAGCGACGATTCTCGACGTTCAGAACCTTGGCCCCAAGCCCATGCACGATGATGGTCCCCTGTTGATCGGTCGCCTCGGGTAACGACGCCAAAGAAATATCCATAAAGCCGCGACCGTCGGTCGCGTTATCAGCCCGTTGAAAAAGTTGGTCTCCGGGAGTTTGGGTGCCACTGCTGGCTTGTCCAGCAGTGTTTTTCCGGGAGTTTTCCTCTGCACTGCTGGACAAGCCAGCAGTGGCACACTTTTTCAACAGGCTGTTATGGGGCGCGACGGACGGTCGCGGCTTTATGATTGTTTCGCGCACGGCGGCGATCTCGAAGGGGACGTTGCGCGGGCGGCGGAGCGTTAGCTCCCAGGTTTCGATCGACGGATCCCCCCCGGCCGCCGCTCGCTCTTGGTCCGACCAGCGCCGCGCCGTGAATTGCCCGTCGCCGCGGCCGTCCAGGGTCCAATCGGGAGGCGTCGGGCGACTGGGCGCCAAGCGGACGAGCACCCGCTCCACCTGACCTGCTTCCGGCACGCACCGCAGCAGGCAGGTTTCCCGAACCGCGCGATTTCCCACTTCCGCCGTTATGCGGATCGTGCCGGAGTACCTCGCCGCTTGTGGAACCGGCGAGACATCGTGGTAAGCGTTCACGGGTTGGCTGGGGACTGGTCCATTTTTCGGTTGAAAAATGCGTTTCGCGGGCAAACGGTTGGCCGAAAACATGGACCTGTCCCCTTCCCGCGGCGCAAGGGGGACAGTCCCATTTTCGCGGCGGTCAAGCGATTTTCCAAGGCAACGTCCCTCACGCCGCGAAAATTGGGACAGTCCCCTGTGGTCGCCCGACGACTTCAATGCGTTGCAGTCAACCGGACGCACGGCCATCAACACCTCGACCGTGGCGTCCGGGTCGAAGCATTGAAATTGCGCGGAGTGCCCGACCCGCGGCGCGGAAAGTGGGCCGGCGCCGGTCTGCACGCAACCGAGCGGCTCGATGCGGTCGACCACCAGCGGCTCGGGCGCCAACAATGTGACGCCGCCTTCTTGCCAGAGCAGTCCCTTGCAGCGGATTCGCGGCAGCCGCCACTTGCGGTCGAGCACCACCGGGCCGATCGCGCCGAGGCGGATCACCCGCTCGGCGTCGCGGATCGGCTCGGGCAGCCGTAGCTCGATTTGCGTTGAACCTCCGTCGGCCGCCGAAGCGGTCGACCAGGGAATCATGCTTTCGCCTAAACGGGCGGAGACCAACCGCAACCCCGGATCCAAAAGCACCGTGACTCGTTCGAGCGGTTCGTTGTGCGCCTGTAGCTTCCATTGGGCGGAAACCTCCAGCCCACGCAACGAACAGTCGTAGGTCCGCGACTCCCGCAGCAGCGCCAGCGGCCGGCCCGCCTCCACGCCGGCTGGAACCACGAGCAGGTTGAACCGGCCGAGTCGGCCAAGCTCGATCCGCCAACGACGCGACCGCTCGCCCGACGGTTCGCTGCCGGTGATCAAACCTCGATCTACCGACGGCGCGGACTCTTTGGGCAACTCGACGAACAACCGATTGGCCACGGCCGGGGGCAGCTCGAAGGCAAAGCACAAAACGTCGCCCGAATCGCGCCGCGCGGCCAGCGACCAGTCGAACTCCAGCCGCCCCGACTTTTCGACCAGCACCGCAAGTTTGCCCTCGCCGGTCAATCCCAGCACGGCTGCGGTGGAATCGCCGTCCGCGCGGGTGCCACGGTTGGCTTGTCCAACCGTGTTTTCGGCACTGCCGGAGGGGCCGGCAGTGGCACCCAGCTTGTCGGCCGCCGACCGCCAGCGGGCATTGCCAAGCGCCGCGTTGCAGGGTTCAAGCGTCAAGGCGACCGGTCCGTCGCGGGCGAGAACCACGTCCAGAACGGCCTTTCCGATCAACCGCCCGCCGGTCAGCCGCGCATGGTATTGCGCGGCGACGACGGCGACCGAAGGCACGGCTGGATGTTTCGCGTCCCGCGGCTTCATGGCCCCGACCAGCCGCTCGAACTCGGCCGCGTCCATCGGCAAATAACGCTCGCCGCCGAGCGGCCAGTCCTTCATCCGGTCTTGGGGGGCCAGGACGCGGCGGAAGCGGATCATCCCGGCGACTTGGTCGGCTTGCTCGGCCGGGCGATCAACCTGCTTGGGAAAACCGGCGGCGGGGTCTTCACCCATCGGGGCAATCCCCAGCAACATCCCGACCATCGACGGCAGCAACACCGCTGGGACAATCATTGCCGGGAATTCTCCGTGGATTGCGGAACGATCGAAGGCATCGGCTCGGTCGAAGGCGGAGTTTCAGTCCGCGCCGGCGACGGAACCAAGTTGACGGCCCGCAGATCGACCCGTGAGCTGGACGGTTCTTTGCCTGGCGGAGTGCGACGTCGTCCGATGAGTCCCCGCTCGAGCAATCCCGCCAGCAGCGCGAGCACCAGTCCCAAGACTGCGGCCTGGGCCAACAAGAGCGTCGGCTCGGGGGCAATCAATCCCGCCGCCAGCAGCGCGACGCCCGCGACGAATAGCGTTGCCGGGTGACGGCCGGCGGGGACGTAGATCAACAACAGGCCGACGACCAGCGCGGCGCCCGATGCCCAGAGGACGATCCACGTGCGTTCGGCCGTCCGCGCTTCTGCCCGCGGCGGCTTACCCAACGAGCTGAAAAGATAGCGATTTGCCCGTTCGATCGGCGGGTCCAGCGGAGCCGCGCCCGCCCACGACTCCAACTCGGCTTGGTCGATCGACTGCCGCCGCGTCCAAAAGCCGCCGCTCCAACCCCAAACGTATTCGCCGGTCCATCCGGCGGGAGCGGCGATCAGGTGTTCGTTGGCCGGCAGGATGAGTTGCCGGTACGTCCGTCGCATCCAGGCGTCGGACTTCAATCGGGGGATTTCGAGGCTCAACGCGCCACGGGGTGGACGCGGGTCGGGGAAATGATACCGCAACTCGACCGTCACACGGCGGCTTTCCCCCCGGCCGCCGAGCGGAATCTCTAAATAACGTGTGCCACGGTTGGCTTGTCCAACCGTGTTTTCCGCACTGCTGGACAAGCCAGCAGTGGCACCCGACGTGCGATTCTCCTCCAGCAGACGAGGCGCGACGCCGAGGCCATCGACCAGCACGGTCGCCTGGCCGGCCGCGGCGCCGGCCGGCAGCAACACCTCGATCTCCTGCCGGTCGGTGGTGAATTGGAACACCGCCCGATCCTGACGCGAAACGGACGTGAACCAAGACTGGACCAACGCGCGATCGACCACCGTCGTTGCGGCGTCGTCCTTTTTCCAAAGCAGGTCCAAGTCGAGCGAGCGGCGCCGTTGGGGCGCCGTCAACCGCAGCCCCCCTCGGGCGTCGTACTCCGTCTCGCTCCGGTCCGCCGCGGACCAGCCGTCGTTGCGGAGCCGCGGGCGGATGTTTCTCGCCGCTCTTACGGTAATAACGTTGGACGCAAGCTCTCCGTCGGCCGGCATCGGCAGAGGGACCGTGACCGCCGCGGGCCGCTCGGGCGACGGCTCGACCGCCGCGATAGAGTAGTTCAGCGACAATTCGCATTGGCCGATCCGCGCCTCGGGCAAAACCACCCTCGCGGAAACCGGCGTCATCTGGTCGTCGCCCGTAAGGATTAGCGAGAGCGGGATGCCGTCAAACAGAACCTGTATTCGCCCCGAGGCGGCCAATTCGCGGGGCACGTCCAACATCAGATGACCGACCGGTTCGTGAAGGACGACGTACGAAAACTTCTGTTGCACCGTTGCGGCGCCGTCGGCGAACGTTACTTGTCCGGCCACGTCCACCGCAATGCGGCGCCGATGCACACGAAAGTCGGCCGCGAATACGCACGGGCCGCCCAAGCCGCGATAATACAACGGCCCTTGCTGTCGCGCGGGGAGCACCATCGGCGGCGCGCCTGGCTGACGGGTAAGCCCCTCGATGCGTTGGTCGTTCGGGGTGAGTTCCACGTTGTCGGCGGCCGTCACCGCCAGCGTGGCGGGAGCGATCGAGTCTGCCTTCGGGCAGGGCAGAGGGATCGTCAATGACGCGGCCGACTCGCCGATGACCCGATGCGCCCGCAACCATACCTCCACGGCTCCAGACATGGGCCGCACCAGCGGAATCGAGACGGTCTCTCCTTCGACCGACACGCCGTCGCCGGCCACGAGCCGCTCGGGACCGACCTCGTCCAGTTCCCAACCGGGAATCGCCACTCTCAAAGTCGAAACTTCCGCGCCGCGGATCGTGTAGGCGAGTTTGCCTTCCAATTGGACTCGGTTCCGCTCGACCAGCAGCACGAATTCCGGCTCGACGGCGATCCGCGTTCCGCGCGGGGCCAGTCGGACGGTCAGCGAAAACGGCTGGCCGAAGTACTCGAAACCGGCGATCGCGTTCTCTTTCCGCAAGGCATCGGACAAGGGATGGACTTGGCGGGTCCGATCGTTGGATCCCCAAAGCACCTGCCGTCGTCCGTCGGCGGCCACGGCGATCGTGCCCCATTGTCGCGCCGCGGCGACGACCTCGAAGCCGGCCAGCTCGAGCCACGGTCCGCCCTCGACCGGCTCGATATCGCGGCGGCAGGCGATACGGACATCGACCGGCCCGGTGGTTTTTTTCGCCAACCGCACCTCGACCGTCCGCCGAGGCTCTTTTTCCTTGCCGTCCGCGATAGCCGGCGCGACGGCGTAGCCCGCGGCTTTGACGGCCGGAACCACAAACTCCGCCTCGGGCGGCAGGCGCACGGCGAAGCGATCGAACGCGGCGCCGAGGCTCCGCACCGAAAGCGTCGCTTCGCTGGTGATGCCGCGTCCGTCGAGCCGCGCCAGCACCGTGCCGACCACCTCCAAGACGGCGGGGGTTTCCGCGCCCAACGCGGCCGGTTTGTTCCAGGCCAACTGAAAATCGCCCGTGAGTCGGGCAATGCGGAACTCGGTCGTTCCGTCTTCGGCCGTGCGGGAAGACAACAGCGCGGCGCCGTCGGAGACCGCGCCGATCGCACCGGCGACGGGAACGGTCATTTTCAACTCGGATGCCCCCGCGCGCGGAGCGAACAGCTTCAAGCGGGTTTCATCGCCCACCGCGTCCAGCGGAACGAGCATCGTCAGGACGACCTCGTGCAGCGTGTCGGGCTTCCCGCGGATCCAGCAGACGTATCCGGCGCCATCCCCTTCGCAATCGACGAACTGCCGCCCCAATCCCTTGTATTGCACCTCGCCGCGGAGCAAACCTTGGTCGAGCCGCAACGGCACACGGACCCAATCGCCGTCGCGCACCAGTATCTGAAACCGGACGGTCAACTCGGCATGACCTTCCGCGGCCGTTCCGGCGACCGACATCCGTTGCAGAACGTACCGGGGCGGATCGACCCGACGGCCGAGCCGATGCTTCAGCTTATAAAGCTCCTCGAACTCTTCGTACTTGAAATCCAGCACCGGCTGAAGATTGCCTTGCTTGTCGGGCAAGTAGTAAATCGACGGGCGGGACTCCTCGACTCGCGTTTCGGACAAGCGGCCGGCGTCCGCCCGAGCCGGCCGGGATAAGGTGGGCACCGTTGCGTTGCCGATTGGCCGCGCCGAGGCCGCGGAACACCAGACCAGAAGGCAGCCGACCGCCGCCGCAATGGAGCGTATAGAATTCGACAAAATCCCATCTCCCACCGGCCTTGCCGGCGGATTCCGATTACTTACGACATTCATCCAGCGCGGCGGCTAGAACGGTCGCGGGTCCGAAAAGATACTGTTCCTATTCCTCTAGTTTATCCAAGCTCGGAGCAAGAAGAAAGCATCTTGATGAGAGTGTAATCAGAAAGTCTCTCCTTTCTCTTTGAGAGAGGGGGCCACAAATGCCGGCTTTCCAAACACGTTCCAAGAGAATCGCGCACTGGACGGTGGGTATCCTCTACCCCCCCCCACTGCGGAGTGGTGATGTGTGGGAGAGGAAAGGAGCGAGAAAAGTTATCGGGAACCATTGCCATGGGATTCCCCGCATGTACGGCCTCGATGTCAGAAATGGTTCCTGGCACGGGTGAATTCCTGGGAATTCCCTCCCAAACTGCCAGCAATTCAGTATTGTTTCCCTAGAATGCCGAACTTACCCCCAATTGCCGACCATTCCGTCCGAAAAGTTCAGCGTTTCCCCCAGAGCAGCCCCCCTCCTCCCCCGGTTTGGATCAAGGTATTTTTTCCGATCATCCGATAATCAATCATGTGCGGATTACATTGATTCCACGTATTGTGGCGTGTGACAAGACAAGCAAGACGCGGTCCCACGGCATTGAAATTTGCAGTTGTACCCGAGTGTGCTAACGCGTCGGCACCCCGGGGGGGCAAATGGGTGGCAGTGCTATGGGCAGGTTGTTTGATGGGTGGCCGGCCCGGGCTCGGGTGAGCGCGTTGCCGCTTGCCGTCGTGTTTGCAGTCATTTTTGGTCGGGCATCTCTCGCTGAGGCCCAATATGGCCTTCATGCTTCGGCGGAAGCATCGAGTGCCGCTCCCGGTTCCACGGACCTTCAGAGTCCCGGCGGGGCGTCCGGCCAGCAGAGCATCCTCGACATGGACATCGAGCAGTTGGCCAAGGTCGACGTGGTGGTTCCGTCGATGGACATCGAGGTCACATCGGTATCGAAGCAGGAGAGCACGGTGGGCCGCTCGCCGGCGGCGGTGTTCGTAATCACTGCTGAGATGATCCACCGCAGCGCGGCCAATTGCATCCCGGACCTGCTGCGGATGGTCCCCGGATTGGAGGTCGCGAGGATCAATTCCAGTACCTGGGCCATCACCTCGCGGGGATTCAACGGTCGCTATGCCGACAAGTTGCTGGTGTTGATCGATGGGCGCACCGTCTATACACCTTGGTCTTCCGGCGTTCATTGGGACGTTCAGGATATGCTATTGGAGGATATCGAGCGTATCGAGGTAATCCGCGGGCCGGGTGGGACGTTGTGGGGAGCCAACGCCGTCAATGGCGTAATCAACATTATTACAAAGAAGGCCAAGGATACCCAGGGAGCGCTGGTGACCTACGGCGGCGGCAACCATGACCGCGCGCTAGGCGGCGTCCGTTGCGGCGGCGCCATTGGCGAGAATCTGCACTATCGGATCTACGGGAAGCATTTCGAGCGCGCCGCGGGGTTCAGTCCCAATGGCTCCGCGCATGACGACTGGCGGCAGGGCCGCGTGGGGTTCCGCGCCGACTGGGAACCCGATCGGGACAAGTCCAACCTGCTGACCGTGCAAGGCGACCACTACGTGGGGCGTGACGGCGTTTTCGGCGATGCCGCCATGCCGGTCCCTCCCTACCAGTCCATCCTCCTGGAAAACGAAGAAGTGACGGGCGGCAACATTCTCGCTCGTTGGACGCACACCTACAACGAAGACTCGGACTGGAGTCTGCAAACGTATTTTGATTGCGCGCAGCGGGCGCTTACCGTCTCGAAGCAGAACATAAACACTTTTGATGTCGAGTTCCAGCACCGGTTTCCCGTGGCCCAGCGCCACAAAGTCATCTGGGGAACCCGCTACCGCCAAATCCACGACGACTATGCCAGCGATGGCTTCTCGACCGGCTTTGATCCACCCCAACGGACCACAAGTCTCTTCAGCATGTTTGTGCAGGATCAGATCACCCTCGTCGAGGATCGACTCTTTTTCACGGTGGGGTCGAAATTCGAGCACAACGACTACAGCGGCTTTGAATACCAGCCTAGCGGTCGGGTTCTGTATACGCCCGACAAGAAACATTCGGCCTGGGCGGCGATTTCTCGCGCGGTCCGCACGCCTAGCCGTGCTGAACAGGACGGGTTCTTTACCTTCCCTCCGGAACCCTTGCCGTTTGATCCCTTCCGGTACTTCGCGCGGATAACGGGAAACCCAAACTACGAATCCGATAATTTGATGGCGTACGAAATCGGCTACCGGGCGCAACCCCAGGAGCAATTCGCCTACGACATCGCCTTGTTCTACAACGTGTACGAGAACCTGGGGGGCTTGCAGCCGAAGGAACCGTTCTTTGATCCCTACGGAAACCTCATTGTTCCGCTTGGGTTCGTCAAGGGCTCGCGGGGGCAGTCCTATGGCATGGAAGTCGTTGGGAAATGGGCGCCGTCAGACCGCTGGCGGCTCTCTGCTTCGTACAGTTTCCTGCACATGAAGTTGTTGTCCGACCCCGGGGTCGAACCCTTTATCACTGCGGGGGCGAGCCCACGCAATCAAGTGCGATTTGGCTCCTCCTGGGATTTGGGGCGCAACTGGCAATTCGACATGGCCGTCCGCTACGTGGACAACTTGCCTAGCTTGGAGGTGCCAAGTTATATCACGATGGATCTCCGGTTAGCATGGCAACCCAACAAGAACCTTGAATTGGCCGTCATCGGCCGGAATCTGCTGGACAACCATCATCTCGAATTCACCGAACTCCCCCGCGTTTACTTCTACGGCACTGAAGTGGAACGGAGCGTATTTGGCAAGGCCACTTGGAGATACTGAGCCGAGCCAAACATGAAACAGGGAATTGAAGCCGTTGGCGCCGAACCGCCAAAGTCCGCCTATCCTCCGTAGCCGAAAGCGTCTTGCGATTTGCAGTTCCGCAAGGATTGGTGGGGGCCTGTTTGAGTCAAGATGCTTTTTTCGACATCCGATAGCTGGTTATATGAGGATTACATGAGTCCTGCGTATTGTATTGTGGGGTAAGACAAGCAAGACGCGGCTCCTCGGTACTGGAATTTGCAGTTGTATCAGAGTTTGACAACGCATCGACACCCTGGGGGCAAGTGGGGGGTAGTGCTGTGTGCAGATTGTTTGATGAGTGGACGGCCCGTGTAAGCGCGTTGCCGCTTGTAGTCGTGTTTGCAGTTGTTTTCGGTTGGGCATCTCTCGCCGAGGCCCAATATGGCCTTCATGCTTCGGCCGAAGCATCGAGCGTCGTTCCCGATCCCACGGACCTTCAGAGTCCCGGCGAGACGTCCGGCCAGCCGAGTATCCTCGACATGGATATCGAGCAGTTGGCCAAGGTCGACGTAGTGGTTCCATCGATGGACATCGAGGTCACATCGGTGTCGAAGCAGGAGAGCACGGTGGGCCGCTCGCCGGCGGCGGTGTTTGTGATTACCGCCGAGATGATCCGCCGCAACGGGGCCACAAGCGTACCCGAACTGCTGCGGATGGTCCCCGGCCTGGAGGTCGCGAGGATCAATTCCAGTATGTGGGCCATCACCTCGCGTGGATTCAACGGCCGGTTCGCTAACAAGCTGTTGGTTATGATCGACGGCCGTACCGTCTACACACCTTTGTTCTCGGGCGTATATTGGGACGTGCAGGACATGCTGCTTGAGGATATCGAGCGAATCGAAGTAATCCGCGGGCCGGGCGGGACGTTGTGGGGATCCAATGCGGTCAACGGCGTGATCAACATCATCACCAAGAGCGCGAAGGATACGCAGGGAGCATTGGTGACAGCCAGCGGCGGCACACAAGACCGGATGATCGACGGGGTGCGGCTGGGCGGCAACAACGGCTGCGGCCTGTATTGGCGGGTCTACGGAAAGCACTTTGAACGTGCCGGAGAATTCAATCCCAGCGGCACCGCCCACGACGACTGGCGGATCGGGCGCGGCGGTTTCCGGGTCGACTGGGAGCCGAACCCCGGCCGGTCCGACACGCTGACCGTCATTGGTAATTTTTACGGCGGAAAAGAGGGCCAAGCCGGCATGGAGCCAATACCCGTCCTGCCTTACGCCCGCCGCATCATTGGGGACGAACCCGTCTCCGGCGCAAATGTGCTGACCCGTTGGACCCACGTGATCGACGATGAGTCTGACTGGCAATTACAGATGTATTACGATCGAACTTACCGAGATTGGAAGGTCATAAAGCAACAACACAACACGCTGGACATCGACTTTCAGCACCGTTTTTCTCTGGCGGAGCATCACAAGATCATTTGGGGGCTTGATTACCGCATGGTCCGCGATTACCTTCCTGAAAGCAGTTTCGTGCTTTCTTTTATTCCCACACAGCGGACGACGAATCTGTTCAGTGTGTTCGTGCAGGACGAAATCACGCTGGTCGACGACCGGTTATTCTTTACGGTAGGATCGAAATTCGAGCACAACGATTACTCGGGCTTCGAGTACCAGCCGAGCGCACGGCTGTTGTGGACACCCGACCGTCGTCATTCAGCATGGGCGGCCATATCTCGTGCCGTGCGGACCCCCTCCCGCGGCAATGACGACATGTTGAGCAACCTTGGCCCGATATTCCAGCCCGGCGTGCCGTTTCCGATGTTTTATCGGCTTATCGGATCCAGGGACACGCGTTCCGAAAATCTTCTGGCTTATGAAATCGGTTATCGGGCACAGACGAGCAAATGGTTTGCGTGGGACGTGGCCGGCTTTTTCAACGTGTACGACAACCTGATATGGACGACGATGGGAACACCGTTTTTTGAGAACACCTACCTGGTGCTTCCTGCCGTGGGGGGCAACACCGAGCGAGGGCAGTCGTATGGTGTTGAACTGGCCGGACACTGGACACCATCGGACACTTGGCGGGTTTCCGCCTCGTACACTTACCTGAAAATCAATATCCACAGCCCACCCGGACCGCCGAATCCCATTAGTTACAAGGATTCCGTCGAGGGGAGTTCTCCGCGCAATCAGGCTCAACTCCATTCGTTCTGGGATATTGGGCACGACTGGGAGTTCGGACTGGGACTGCGATACGTAGACTATCTGTCCTATCAGACAGTGCCCGCCTACATCGAGATGAACGCCCAATTGGCTTGGGTTCCCAGCAAGAACTTCGAGTTGGCCATCGTCGGTCAGAACCTGCTGAACGCACATCACCCCGAGTTCAACGCAGAATTGTACAACACCGACCGTGCCGAGATCAAACGCAGCGTGTTTGCAAAGGCTACGTGTCGATACTAATTCCAACATAACGGTAACATTTCAGCCGCTTGTAGCCCCGAAGGGGCGAAAATTTACCCAGCCCAAGGCATCGCCCCGGGGACGCTTTGGATTTCGACGTAAACAAATGCTGCGGAACAAGTTACCGATGCCAGCATGACGGTACCCCGCGATCTTCGCGCGAGTGGCCGGAAGGATGCCAGCACATAGATTCCTCGGAAAACTCGCGGATCGTCCGCAAAATGCGGGTTGTGCGCTATGTGCTGTATGTTTCGTTGTTGCTTCTGGATGTCTCAAGGGTTACGTCAACCTTCAAAGTAATACAGTAGAATTAAGGGACAGGGCAGCAAAAAATGATGTCTTCGGCCAGATTGATTTCTGTTGCGGAAAGTCGGGCGCCATGCCTATGCTTGCGTGGGTATGCCCATGCTGCGCAAGGACATGCCACTCCCGCCGTCGGCCTGTGGCTCCTGGTGCTTGCCATCTGCGTCGCCTGCTCGCAACCCGCGATGGCCCAGCAGGTCCAGCAGTCGGCGATCAATCGGGAATATATGATCAAGTCGGCATATCTATACAATTTCGGCCGCTACGTTCGCTGGCCTGCCGGTTCTTTTCAGAATGCCCAGTCGCCGTTGGTGATCGGAGTGCTCGGCTCGAACCCCTTCGGAAATACGCTGGAAATCATCGCCGGCCAAAAGCGTGTCGAAGGCCGAAGGATCGTCGTCCAAAACTTCGAGTCCATAGACCAGTACACCCGCTGCCACATCCTGTTTATTGTCCGGTCCGTCGATGAGGAAGAGTTGGTCGAGGTCATCGAGCGGCTGAGTAACTCGCACGTGTTGCTGGTCGGGGAAAGCCCGTCGTTCACCAGACTCGGCGGGGTGATCAGCTTCTTCGTCGAGCAAAATAAGGTGCGCTTTGAGATAAGTGTTGAAGCCGCAAAACGCGAAGGCTTGAAAATCAGTTCTAAGTTGCTCAGCCTGGCAAAGCTCGTGGAAAATACGTACACACAGTCGGCAGGAGTCGTCAACATTCAAGGACTAGGGGCTAGTGGCCCGGGGGCAGAAATTTTGTTCCGCGCAAAGTTTAAGTCTTACCCCCCGATCTCCGACCTACCCTCTTGTTCCTATCCTTTGGTATCTGGCCCCTATCTTTGATAATGTGGTTTTTCAAGAACCTTTCGATCAACACCAAGCTGAATCTGCTGGTAATCATGGCCAGCGGAGTGGCGCTGTTGCTTTCCTCGGTTGCCTTCGTGAGCAACGATTACCAAATGATCCGCGCTTCCAAGGTTCGGCAACTGACGGCGCTGGCCAATGTGCTGGGGTCCAACAGCACCGCAGCGCTGACTTTCGACGACCCTTCCACCGCCACTGAGTTGCTATCCTCGCTACGAGTCCAACCCACCGTCCAATTCGCCTGTCTTTACGACGCCCGGGGCAAAGTGTTCGCTAGATACGTCAATGGAGCATCTCCCAAGGTCGTGCCGCCGCCGGACAAATCCGGCCATAAATTCACCGAAAGCGGTTACTTGGACGTCACCAAACAGATTGTCCAGGACGGCGAGTTGATCGGAACCATCTACTTCCACACCACCATGCACGACTTGCGCGCTCAGCTCATCCGCTACGCCGGCATTGTTGCAGTCGTGATGATTGTCTCGCTGACCGGATCGTTTGTCTTATCCAGCACGCTGCAACGCGCGATTTCCAAGCCCATCCTGCGCTTGGCGAAAACTGCTCAACGCATTTCCGCCGAGGGCGACTACTCCGTCCGCGTGCAAAAGGACGCAAACGACGAGTTGGGGATGCTTTGCGATGATTTCAACAACATGCTGGGCCACATCGAGCGAAGCGAAAAAAGCCTGCAACAAGTACTCGATGAACTGGAAATCCGCGTCCAAGATCGGACACTCGAGCTTTCGCGGACCAACCAAGCACTCACCCAAGAAATCGGCGAGCGGAAACGCACCGAAGCCGAACTCAAGGTTGCTAAAAAGGTGGCCGAAACGGCAAACCAAAGTAAAAGCGAGTTCCTGGCCAACATGAGCCACGAAATCCGCACGCCGATGACGGCCATTCTGGGGTTCTCGGAAATCCTGATGGGAAGCGTGATGGACCAAGAGCAACTCGATGCGGCCAAGACCATCAAACGAAACGGTGAGTATCTCATCAAAATCATCAATGACATCCTGGACCTGTCGAAGATTGAGGCCGGAAAGCTGGAAATCGAGCATGTTCAGTGCTCACCGTGCCAGGTTCTCTCGGAGGTAACCTCGCTGATGCGCGTTCGGGCCAACGCGAAGAACCTGTCTTTGCAGATCGACTATGACGGGCCGATACCCCAGACAATTCAATCCGATCCGACTCGGCTGCGTCAGATTCTCATCAATCTCACCGGAAACGCCATCAAGTTCACCGAGGTTGGCGAGATCCGTCTGGTGGCTCGTCTGCTGGATGCCGAGTGCGATGAGCCTAAGATGCAATTCGAGGTGATCGATTCGGGCATCGGGATGACTGGAGAACAGATCGCCAAGCTATTCAATCCATTCCAACAGGCGGACACTTCCACAACCCGCAAGTTCGGCGGAACCGGGCTGGGATTGACGATCTGCAAACGGCTGGCGAGCAAACTCGGCGGCGACATCAGCGTTAAAAGCACCGCCGGCGAGGGCAGCACGTTCACCGTCACGGTCGGAACCGGGCCTTTGGACGGCGTGAAGTTGCTCGACAACCCGAGCGAAGCTCAACTCCCAACGCACTCCGACAAGAAGCCGGCCGCTCCTAAGATCAAACTCGACTGCCGAGTCCTTCTGGCCGAAGATGGTCCCGACAACCAGCGGCTGATAGCGTTTCTGCTCAAGAAGGCGGGAGCCGAGGTCGTCGTGGCGGACAATGGACTGATTGCCCACGACCTTGCCCTGGCGGCACGAGACGAGGGAACCCCGTTCGACGTGATCCTGATGGATATACAGATGCCGGTCATGGACGGCTACGAGGCTACGGCCAAGCTCCGCAAGGCGGGCTATACCGGTCCGATCATCGCACTGACGGCGCATGCCATGAGCACCGCCCGAGACAAGTGCCTCAATGCCGGCTGCAACGACTATACGACCAAGCCGATCGACCACAAAAAGTTGATTTCCGTGGTAGCCGAATACGCCTCCGGGCAAGGACTGCACAAGTCCGACGACATCCCGGTTGTTTAGCAACGACCGCAAAAGTCTCCCCTCTCCCTCCGGGAGAGGGGACTACGAATCTCCTTTTGAGATAGTTTCTTAGCAACGGCCGCATTTCCATAATGGGCTTGACTCCTACAACCGGTGCAACCGGAACACTCGTGAAAGGCTTATCGTGTGCCGGCGGACCAGACGATAAATACGTCATAAGCGATACAACTGTCATCTTGTGGGGCGATTCCGCCGGCCGCGGTTCGACGACCGGCTCACATCGAACAATCTTGGGAAATATCCGCAATGAAACGTCTACAATGGGGGCTGTTTTCTAGCGGGGCATTGCTACTGTGCGTGATTCTGATGTCCCCGGGGACGGTTTGGGCCCAGGGGATTATGCTCAACGGCATCGGGCCGGTTAACCGCTCCATGGGCGGCGCTTCCACGGCGGCCCCAATTGACGCCGCCGGTGCGATCTACTGGAACCCGGCCTCGATTAGCGGTCTAGCCAAGTCCGAAGTGATGTTCGGTATGGATCTGCTGTTGCCCACCGAGAACATATCGAGTCAGGTCGGCGCCGGGGCATTCGGTCCCGGCGTGCCGCCAGTGCCCTTGAGCGGATCGACCGGAGGCGAGCCGGGAGCATGTCCCATACCGGTGGTGGCGTGGGTCCACAAACCGGTATGTTCGCGTTGGACATACGGCTTAGGGATGTACGGAATCGCCGGCTTTCGGGCCAACTATCCGGCCAGCACCACCAATCCGATCCTCACGCCGCAACCGGCCGCCGGAGGCCTGGGGTTCGGGCAACTGTTCTCCGAGGCCGAGTTCCTGCAGATCGTCCCGACCGTCGCGTACGCCATCTCCGATAACCTGTCGATCGGTGTGTCGCCTACCATCACGATGGGCCGAATTGCCTTCGATCCCCTGGCCATCGCATCGCCGGTCGGCGGCCTGTACACCTCGGGTAGGGGAACCCGGTATAGTTGGGGCGGCGGCGTACAAGCAGGCCTCTATTACATCGGTCGGAATTCCTGGAACTGGGGACTGTCGATAAAGAGCCCTCAGTGGATGGAGGACTTCCGCTTTATCACCGGAGACGGGGCCGGTGGCTCACGGGTGGCGAAGTTCGACTTGGACCTCCCCATGATCATTTCGTTCGGCGGGGCATATACCGGCATCCAGAAGTGCATTCTGGCGTGTGACATCCGCTACTTCGACTATAAAAACGCCCCAGGTTTCGGAGACCCGGCCGGGTTCGACGGCACCGGCGCAGTCACCGGCCTGGGATGGGACAATATCTTCTCGGTGTCCGGCGGCATGCAGTACCAAGCCAGCGACAATATGTACCTGCGTATGGGATATACGTTCCAGCAGGATCCGATCAACGGCATGAATACGTTCTTCAACGTGGCCTGTCCGCTGATCATCGAACATCTGGTTTCGGTCGGTGCGTCGTATCGACTGACTGCCCGTTCGTTCCTCTCGGTAACCTACGTCCACGGCTTCGAGAACGCACAGACGGGTCCCTATCACGCGGCCGGGGTGGGCCCCGTTCCGTCGACGTCGGTGACCAACACGGTCTCGGCCGATGTCCTCAGTCTCGGCTTCACCGTGCGGTATTGAAGACGGGCTAACGGCCAGAGAAAAGGGCAAAAGTCGAGCTAAGAAGGTGTTTTAGAAATCAAAATGTGGCACAGCCGCCCTCGGCTGTGACCGAGAACTCGCGGTTAATCACACAGCCGAGGGCGACTGTGCCACATTTTAAAACACGTTTTAAGAACGTGCCACTCTTTGCAAGCGACGGGATTACGTCAGCCAGGAAAGAAACACCAACACGACGCACACGATGGACATGAAGCCTATGATCCACCCGGCTACCCGGCCGGCGTGAAGCCAGATCGGACGCATCCGCTCGTGGCGGGTGGCGGCGTACACCAGACTCACCGCGACGATCGCCGGCAGCGCGTACCACAGGTCGTTGTTCCAAAGTCGAGAGCCGTCGGCAAACAGCAAGTTGAACATGGGATGTTGCTTCTCAGTTTAGCGGCCGCCGGCACGGCGACCCGTTCGGGAGTCAATCGGACTCCGTCTCTTTTCCTTTTTTTCCGCCTGGGGTGGTCGTCATCGGCCCGGCCCAGGCGTCGTAGATCACCAACACGTTCAACAGTCCGGCGATGGTCGTAAAGACCCACGCCAACTCGAAGTATCGGTTCAACACCCGGTGCAGGTCGTGCAGTGTGGGCTGTAGCTTATTCGGGCCTTGGTCGTTGCGGACAGCCGGTCGTGGCGGCGCCATGAACCCGCCCCACCAGACCTTCTTGTTGTGGCTCATTCGGCTGGCCTGTATCATCGCGGGCAGGGCCGGCAGGCCGACGCAAACCTGGCACAGATAGGGCCAGGTCCGCTCCCCTTTTTTCCAGGAGAAGTAGACCGCCCGGCCGTAGCCGATTTTGCCTTTGCTGTCTTTACACTGTTCGTTGCTGCTGCCGAGGTAGAGTCCGAAGACGAACAGGCCCATGATGCAGAGGAAAAACAGCGCGGCCTTTGCCCGACGCCCTTGATAAAGATGCCCCAGGCCGGGAATCAGCCAGGCCAAAAAGGCGGCCAGCGCCGGGTCTTTCAGGTCGATCGACTCTGGGACCGGTTTTTCCACGAACTTTGCAATCATTTAGTTATTGTAGCCGTTGGTGATGGAAGGCGGAAGAGGGAAGAGAGAAGAGGGAATAACCGCACAATCGCATCCTCTCTCTTCTCTCTTCCCCCTTCTCTGCCGTCGTCCTTCGCTTATGCGTGCATCGGCAGGGGGACCAGCCACTGCTCGAAGAACGCGGCCACCGTTTGCAGCTTCACGCCGGGGCCCCAGCGGCATTGGGCAATCACGCCGCCGGAGCCGAAGTCCAACTCGCGGCGGACGGAAAGGACCGTCTCGCGGAACTCCTCCGTCGTGCCCGGGGTGAGCATCCGCCGGCCGTCGGGTTGGCCCCAAAACGTCACCCGGCCGCGGTAGCGCTTGACCAACCGATCGAACTTCATCAAATGCAATTGGGCGTGGATCGCGTCGATGCCGACTTTCACCAAGTCGCCGAAGATGTCGCGGATGTTGCCGTCCGAATGGAAGAAAACGAACTTGTCCTTGGCGTGGAGGATTTGGCAGTATTCCAGATAGAACGGTCGGAAGATTTCCCGCCACATTTCCGGGGCGATCAGCAGCCCTTCGGACGTGCCCCAATCGTCGCGAAAGGCCACCCCGTCCACCTCGGTCTCCGCCCAGCGCTCAAGTTCCCGGCAGGCGGCGTCATGGAGCATGGCGAGCAGGCCGCGGATACCCTTGTGACCGCGGGCAAGGTCCATCAAGGCCTTCTCGTCGCCGCGGAGGAATTGAAGCCGGTCGAACGGCCGCACCTCGGACCATGCCAGCACAAACCGGCTGGTCTCGGGACACAGCTTGTTCACCCGATTGAACCGCGAGCGATCGAACAGTTCGGCCGGCGGCTGAAAGGAATCGATCCGGCCCGCTTCGGCTAACGGGGAATGTTTCAACGTCGGCGGATCGCCGTTGCCGGAGTCGCGCCACACGCAACCCCAAACGTCGGTCCATTCGTTCCGCTTTCGCGACTTGGCGGCCGACCGCTTGCCACCGGTCGGCGCGGTACGGGGCGTGACTATGTCGCTCGGATAACGGACGGACATCTCCGCCACCTCATCCGCCTGCATCGACTCGACGCCGGGTGGCATCCAAAGGTCTCGGGGAACGCGGGGGACGGGTTCGTGGTTGAGGGTCTTGACGACCAGTTCGCGCGACGTCATGGGAGTAACAAGTTTGGCTTACCTATTAGGAACGAAGATTTTGGCAGCTTTGGCTCGCCTCTAGCAGGGGTGTCGATTGGGAAATTATACCATGGTAACCGGGGCGTCAACCGGGTCTAAAAAAATCGCTTGGCCAACCCTCCGCACCCCCCCCAGTCGGCAGGCTATTTTGTCGTCGTGTTCGAGCCTCGTCCGCTCGACCGCACGGATCTGGCTATCCGCCGTTTGTTCCATTAAACTAACCTGAGAGTGTCCGGGAATAGTATCATTTAGCCCGCCGTGAATACACGGCGGGCAGCGGTAGTTGGACGCAGCAGACCGTGCCCCGGGTGTATTCACCCGGGGCTAAATAGCTGTTTTTGCGGGCCAATTCCCGGATGCCCTCGACTAATCCCTAACCCCTAATCCCTTTTTCCCATGCAGACTCAACTTTGTGTACTCGGCGGCGGGCCGGGCGGATACACCGCCGCGTTTCGCGCCGCCGACCTGGGGCTGAACGTTGCCCTGGTCGATCTTGAATCGCGATTGGGCGGCGTCTGCCTGTTGCGCGGATGCATCCCGTCGAAAACCCTGCTCCACGCCGCAAAAACCATCGACGAGGCCAAACACCTCGGCCAGTGGGGCATTACGTTCTCCGCACCGAAGATCGATCTCGACGCACTGCGGGCGCGAAAGGAAAAGGTCATCGCCACACTGACCGGCGGGCTGAAACAACTCGCCGCCAGACGCAAAGTAAACCTGGTCCACGCCCGGGCCGCGTTCGAGAATTCGCAAACACTCAAGCTCGAACCGGTCGACGGCAATCCTTTGGCCGACGACCGGATTACGTTCGACCACTGCATTGTGGCCACCGGCTCCAGTCCGACGCGGATTCCGGCGTTCGATCTGCCCACGCCGCGGGTGATGGATTCGACCGGCGCGTTGGAGTTGCCTGACGTGCCCGAGTCGTTGCTGGTGGTCGGCGGCGGATACATCGGATTGGAAATGGGAACGATCTACGCCGCGCTGGGCACTGCCATCTCGGTGGTTGAAATGACCGACGGCCTTTTGCCCGGCGCCGACCGCAATCTGGTCAGACCGCTGCAAAAGAAGCTTCAGGGAACATTCAAGACGATCTACCTGAACGCCAAGGTCACTTCGATGATCGACAAAAAGGACTCGATCGAAGTCGCCTTTGAGGGAGACGTGCCCGAGCGGGTGCAGCGGTTCAGTCGCGTACTGCTCTGTGTAGGACGGCATCCAAACAGCACGGAAATCGGTTTGGAAAAGACCCAAGTCGAAATTGACGCGCATGGATTCATCGTCGTCGATCCGCAGCGGCGCACGGCCGATCCACGCATCCTGGCCATCGGCGACGTGGCCGGAGGGCCGATGTTGGCCCACAAGGCGACGCACGAAGGCAAAACGGCCGTCGAAGCGCTGGCCGGAAAAACGGCCGCCTTCGAGCCGCGAGCCATCCCGGCGGTTGTGTTCACCGATCCCGAGATCGCCTGGGCCGGGCTGACCGAGACCGAGGCGAAAGCCGAGGGGCGACAGGTCGAGGTGGCCCAGTTCCCCTGGGCGGCCAGCGGACGCGCTCAGACGGTCGGACGGACCGAGGGCCTGACAAAATGGATCGTCGACCCGCAAACGGAGCGCGTCCTCGGATGCGGCATCGTCGGCCGCGACGCCGGAGAGATGATCGGCGAGGCCGTCTTGGCGATCGAAATGGGCTGCTCGGTCAGCGACCTGACCGAGACCATCCATCCCCATCCGACGCTAAGCGAAACGCTCGGCGCCGCGGCCGAAGTGAATCTCGGAGTGGCCACCGACCTGTACCGGCCGAAGAGAGACCGGCGCAAATAAAGCAAAAAAACGCCGCGGAAAACAAAAAGGAGAAGGGTGAAGAGAGAGGAGTGAGGAGTGATTCGGAAAATCGTATGACGCGATTCTCTTTTCTCCCCTCTCTCTTCCCTTCTCCCTCTTCCCCCTTCTCCGTTTTCCGCTGCTTACCCGCCGCGGGCTTGGCCCGGTTGGGCTTGGCCCGGAGGAGGTTGTCGGACCCGCTTCTGCACGTCCGTTTCCAACACACCAAAGGTGGCTTCGTGCCGCTGAATGGTCAACTGCAAGGCATGAAGCATCCGCTTGGCGGTGAAAAAATTCGTGATGATCCGCTGCGTCACCGGAATCGGATGCGTGGGCAAACCGAACGGCTGCGGATTCAGGCCGAAGTCAATTATCAATTCTTCCGGCGTGCCGGTGACCCGGCAGAAGTTGGCGTACAACGCCATCGCCTTGGAATCGTCGATCTCCACCTGAACCCGTTGTTGTTGCTGTGGAGGCGTTTTCGCCCCCGGTCCGTCACTCTTTTCGGGAGTAGGCGGAAGAGCGGGGGTTTCTTCTGGCTTGTCGGACTTTGCCACGGAACGCTCCTCTCTCTTGGGAAATTTCTGACTGCCCCTCAAATAAACGACATGCCAATTATAGCACGAGATCGACGGCCGAGCAGGTACTAATCCCCAAGTTGTAATATCATAAGCCCACGGGTTGCAATCCGTGGGCTTTTCTTTTTTCGTGGCGGCGGGGTGGCACTGGCGTCTCGCCAGTGCTGGCCGGAGCATGGGCAAGATGCCCGTGCCACCCCTTTGCTGCTCAGGGTGTGCCGCTTTTCCCGACTCGTTTAACCCGGAGCCAACGGCGACGGCGGGTTAGGGGGAGCCATCCCCGTCGCCGTTGGCTCCGGGTTAAACGAGATGTGCGGGAAGCACTTGAAATTCCTAAAACGGGGCAAGTCCACGCCCAACTTTGCCGATTATTCCGACAGCGTTGTCTAGGAAGGGTTTGCGGATGGATTGCGCAGAGCCTGGAGAACACGCAAATTAACATGAGCGTTTAGCGGCCGCCATCGGCGACCGCTAAACGGAATTACCCATGACCACCACTCGCTCGCAAGTTCGATCGCTCCGGCCGATACTGTTGACGATCTGTGGGATGCTCTGCCTGGCCGGCTGTCACGCAGTG